>JAVBXM010000205.1 GCA_030824585.1 Phaeospirillum sp.
GCCCCGCTCTCCCTGCCGGGGCGGGGTTGTGCTTTTCAGCGGGAAGCCGCCTTGGCCCGCGCCGATTCCCGCGCCCCGACCAGGGCGACCACGCCGACGCCCCCGGCGATCAGGGCCAGCCCGCCAAGGTTGGTGAACGACAAGCTCTCACCCAGCAGCAGCGCCGAAATCATCAGTCCGAAGGCCGGTACCGCCAGGAAGCTGAGCGACACCGTCAGGGCCGGCAGCAGCCGGTTGACGGTCACGGCGGCCCAATAGGCGAAGGCGGTGGCCAGGGTCCCGTTGTAGACCAGGGTCCAGGCCAGTTCGAAACTGCCGTCGGGGGCCGGCCAACCTTCGACCGCGGCGGCGGCCACGGCCACCGGCACCAGGCCGATGAGCATCTGCCACGGCACCAGTTCCAGCGGCGAGGCGTTCCAGCGGTGGCCACGGATATGCAGGATCACCGCCGCCCAGACCAGTGCCGCCGCCAGCAGCATCAGGTTGCCGATCACCGCGGGACCGTCGCTCCAGTCAAAGGTCAGCGGATTGAACAGCACCACGATGCCGCCCAGCCCCAGCAGCAAGCCGGCCAGACGCCCCCGTGTCAGCTTTTCCCCCAGGAACAGCGCCGCCCCCGGGGCCACCCACAGCGGGGTGGAATAGGCCAGGATGGCCGAGCGCCCGGCCGGCACCACCAACAGCGCCAGATTGGTCAGCACCATGAACACCGCCATGTTGAGCAGCCCCAGCGAGGCCAGGACCGGCCAGTCCCCCCGGGGCGGCAGCCGCAGCTTCCCCATGGGGACCAGGATCAGCACCATGCTGACCAATCCCAGCGCCAGCCGCAGGGTGCAGAACCACAAGGGCTGGATGTGGGTCAGCCCGATCTTCATGATTGGCCAGTTGCCGCCCCAAACCATCACCAACAAGGCCAGCAGGACGACGGCGCGCATATGATCTGGTCCTACCAATTCCCTGGGCGCAGACTTTGCCATGCCGACCGTGGCATGATCCATCCTTTCCGCAACGGACCAGGCATGAACCATGGATTTCGACGGTGAACACCGCATCGACGCCCCCCGCCTCCGGGTCTGGCAGGCCCTCAACGACCCGGTGCTGCTGGCCGCCTGCATCCCCGGATGCGAGAAGCTGGACGCCACCGGGCCGGGGGCCTACACCGCCACCGTGGCGCTGAAGGTCGGCGCCCTGGCCGCCCGCTTTACCGGCCTGCTCACCCTGACCGACGTGGTCGAGGCCCAATCCTATACCCTGAAGGGACAGGGACAGGGCGGTGTCGCCGGCTTCGTCGGCGGCTCGGCCCACGTCGCCCTGGTGGACGACGGCGAAGCCACCTTGCTGCGCTGGAAGGCGGCGGGCGAGATCGGCGGGCGGCTGGCCTCGGTGGGCGGCCGCCTGCTGCACGGTTTTGCCGTGAAAACCGCCAATGAGTTTTTTTCGCGGCTGAATACGCAACTCGGGTCGCAACCCGATTGCAGTTCGGGGTAGGGATCGCTAGGTATTACATTCAGTTACAATACGTCATGGGCTGACGTAGGCTGACGTACGTAGGGGGGGATGATGGAAAGCAGCGCCGCCGGCCATGTTCCGGCCTTCAACCAGGAACGCCCCCGCCCCGCGACCTCGCCGGCCAGTGACAAGGTCCGCCGCCGCCTGCCCCGCAAGGAACGGGAAAAGCTGATCGTCAACGAGGCCATCCGCTTTTTCGCCGAGGTGGGCTTCGAGGGCCAGACCAGGGCGCTGGCCGACCGGCTGGGTGTTACCCAGCCCCTGCTCTATCGCTATTTTCCCGACAAGGACGCCCTGATCGAACGGGTCTACCGGGAAGTCTTCCTCAACGGCTGGGACCCCTCCTGGCTGGCGACCATCCTGGACCGTTCGCGGCCGCTGATCGACCGGCTGATCGACTTCTACCTGGCCTATACCCGGGCCAATTTCAGCTACGAGCGGGTCCGGCTGTTCATGTTCGCCGGCCTCAAGGACGGCTCCATCGCCAGCCGCTACATGCTGCATGTCCGCGACCAGTTGTTCGTGCCGCTATGCCGGGAGTTGCGGGTCGAGCTCGGCCTGGACAGCGACGCCCCCATCAACCTCGAGGAGATCGAGATGGTGGCCGGGCTGCACGGGGCCGTCGCCTATGTGGGGGTGCGCCGCTGGGTCTACCATGCCCAGACGCCCGCCGACCTGACGCCGGTCTTCACGGAACTGGTGCGGACCTACCTGACGGGTATCGCCGACAGCTACCGGCGCTTCGCCCCGGCGGCCGGGTAGCAAAACTCCTTGCCAGCCGCCCCAAGGGACGCTACCAGTCGGTGGCAATCCAAAGGGGGATGTCGAGCATGCGCAAGGCAGTTCTGGCCGTTACCGTGACCCTGGCCCTGGGGGCCTGTTCCAGCGTACCCAAGCCGCTGGTTCCCGACACACCCGAGGGTCCCGCCAGCTATGTCTGCTACAGCACCTGGCTGTCCGAACCGGACGAGGTCCGCGCCATCGCCGAGCGCCAGTGCCGCCGCGCCGGCATGGAAGTGCGCGGCCTGATGGGCCAGAGCTGGGCGCCCATGAAATGCGGGTTCATCACGCCGGAGGTGGCGGCCTTCCGCTGCGGCCGCGCCGGCTACGGCTACTGAGCCAGCCAATAAGAAAGCCCCCGGCCGCAAGGCCGGGGGCTTTTTCCTGCCTGTGCAGCTACTGCACCTGCTGCACCGCCGACAGCAGCCAGCGGCCGCCGCTGGAACTGCGCACGAAGGTCCAGGCTTCGGTATGGGTCACCGTGGCCCGGGGATTGCCCTCGGCCACGGCGCCGTCGTCCAGGCGCACCATGTAGTCGTTGCACGAGAAGGTCAGGATGGCGGTCAGATAGTCGAACCCGCCCTCGCTCCACGACTCGCTGATGTCGCCCTTCAGCAAGGTGACGTTCTCGACCTTGTTGGACAGCCCCTCGCTGGCGTTGCGGCTCATATCCTCGGACAGGAACGACACCACCTCGGGAGTGGCGAAGCGCTTGAGTTGCATCAGGTTGCCGTCGCTCCACGCCTGCTGCACGCCCAGCAGGATTTCCGTGAAGGCCTCCTGGTCGCCGCCCGAGGCGTCGAATTCACGCTCGATGCGCGGCTGGGCCGGGGCGGCGGAGATCACCGGCTCCACATGCTCGCCGGGCATGGTGCGGGCCATGTAGGGATTGCCTTGCGCCGGGCCGCCGCCGGCGGCGGCACGGCCACGGAACAGACGGAAGGCCAGCCAGACCAGCCCGCCGATGACCGCCAGTTGGAGCAGCAGCCCCAGCATGCTGGCACCCGGCGCGGCGTCCGAGGCGGCGGCCAGGGCCGGCGAATGGCCGAACAGCATGGAGCCGATACCGGCACCGAGCAGACCGCCGGCCAGGCCGGCCATCATGGGATTGCGCTGAAAGAAGCTGGGCTGGGCCGCCGCTCCCATGGGGGAGACGCCGCCCGGACGCATGGCCGAGGTGGCGGCGCCGGCCGGGGCCAGCGGAGCCGCGTCCACCGCGCCGGGGCGCGGCGCGGTCTGGGGCGCCGGCGGCGGGCCGGCGGGCCGGGTCTGGGCCGGCGGCGGCGCCAGGGTCCGCTCCATGGGCGCGTCATGGGTCCGCGAGCCGCGCGAGCCGAAGCTGCCGCCGCCGGACTTGGAAGTGCTGCCCGCCTTGGCCAGGGCGTCGCCCGCGCCGGCCAAAACCAGCACCAGGGCCACCACGGCCGAAATCACCACATACCTCATTGCATCCTCCCGAGGAATCACTCCCTTGTTATAGGGCGCCCCGGGCGGAAATCAAACTGACAGCGAAAATTTAACCCCTGACGAGATTATCCCTGATCGGCCTCGCCCTGGACACGGGCGGCCAGGGAGGCGGCCATGAACTGGTCCAGGTCGCCGTCGAGGACGCCCTGGGTGTCCGAGGTCTCGACGTTGGTGCGCAGGTCCTTGACCATCTGGTAGGGCTGCAGCACGTAGGAGCGGATCTGGTGGCCCCAGCCGATATCGGTCTTCTGGTCCTCCAGAGCCTGGGCGGCGGCCTCGCGCTTCTGCAGTTCGGCCTCGTACAGCCGCGCGCGCAGCATGTCCCAGGCCCGCGCCCGGTTCTGGTGCTGGGACCGCTCCATCTGGCACGCCACGGCGATACCGGTGGGAATGTGGGTGATGCGTACCGCCGAATCGGTCTTGTTGATGTGCTGGCCGCCAGCGCCGGAGGCACGGTAGGTGTCGATGCGGCATTCGCTCTCGTTGATCTGGATGTCGATGGAATCATCGATCACCGGATAGACCCAGGCGGAGGAGAAGCTGGTGTGACGGCGCGCCGCGCTGTCATAGGGCGAGATGCGCACCAGCCGGTGCACGCCGCTTTCGGTCTTCAGCCAGCCATAGGCGTTGTGGCCGAGAATACGGATGGTGGCCGACTTGATGCCCGCCTGTTCACCGGCGCTCTCTTCCAGCCACTCCACCTTGTAGCCGTGCTTCTCGGCCCAGCGGGTGTACATGCGCAGCAGCATCTCGGCCCAGTCCTGGGACTCGGTGCCGCCGGCGCCGGCGTTGATTTCCATGTAGCAGTCGTTGTGGTCGGCCTCGCCCGAGAGCAGGGTTTCCAGCTCCATCTTGCCGGCGCGTTCCTTCAGGGCGCGGACCTGCTCCTCCGCGTCGTCGACCACGCTCTGGTCGCCTTCCATCTCGCCCAGCTCGATCAGTTCGAGCAGCTCGGCCAGTTCGCGCTCCAGGGCGCGGCAGCCCTGGATGGCGCTGTCCAGCTCGTTGCGCTCGCGCATGATCTTCTGGGCGCTGGCGGCGTCGTTCCACAAATCGGGATTCTCGGCCGAGGCGTTCAGCTCGTCGAGCCGCATCAACGCCTCGTCCCAATTGAGATGACGCTTCAACAGGGCGGCCGACCGCCGGATATCCTGGGCGAGCGCCTCGATCTCGGCCCGCATGGCTGTTCCCCTAAGGCAATGTGGAGGCGCCCTTTGTAAGGAAGTCCGCCCTGGCTGGCAACCCGAGAGATTGCCCGGCCGCTCAGGGCGGCGGCGGCGGCCCGTCGGCCGGCGGCGACCGCCGTCCGCCGGGCGGATGCGGCGGACGCCAGCGGGCGATGGCCTGGCGGCCTTCCGCCGACATGGCCGAGGTGGCCTCGATGATCACCTCGGCGATGGCGTCATCCTCGGCGCGATGGGCCTGCCGCCCCTCGGCCAGCACGGCGCGCAGGGTCTCGGGATCGAAGTTGGGCGCGGCCAGCGCCGTGCCGACCCGCTCGGGCATGCCCATCCAGACGCGGTGATGATACTCCACCTCCTGGGAGCGCCGGCCGACGGCGGCGCGCAGAATGGCCGCATCGGCCGGCGGCAACTCACCCGCCAGACGCTCGACCAGATGCAGCGGGCTGGGCGGGCCGCCGCCCGGGCCACGCGGCGGCGGGCCGGGTTCGCGCATGACCAGGACGGTTCCCAGGAAGACGTTGAGGGCCAGCGATACCGGCAAGGCCCAGCGGGACAGGAATGCGCGCCCCATCAATAGCCCAGCCCGGAGTAATAGGTTGCGACGAACACCTGATCCAGGGCGACCACGTCGGTGTCGGGACGCAGGTCCTGGCCGACCACCATGCCCAACAGGACGGCGGCGGCCATGGGCAGGGCGAAGCGCGACATCGGCAGCAGGCAGGCCAGCCATTCCCCGAATCCCCGGGAAACGGCGGTCGCCGGGCTCCGGCGCTCGTCCAGGCTGGCCATTACCCGGTCCATGACGCGGGCGGCACGGTCGGGCGCCACCTCCACCGGCGGCACCAGCCTGCGCATCAATTCGTCCAGATCATCGGCACTCATGTCACGTCTCCAATGCCCCGGATCCCCAAACGGGCCAGGGCGGTCCTCAGACTGCGCTTGCCCCGCACCAGCAGGGCTTCCATGGCGGTCAGCGACAGATCCAGCACCCGCGCGGCCTCGGGAGCGGTCAGATCGCTGAAATAGTATAGCGACAACGCCTGGCGTTGTCTGGCCGGCATCTCGGCCATGGCCGTGGAAACCAGCCGCTCCCTCTGGCGAGCCATGGCCCGGTCCAGGCCTCCCGGCGCGGGGTCGGCCGGGTCCCCCGCCTCCTCGACCGCCACGAACCGTACCCGGCGCAGGCGGTCGAGGCTGGCGTTCAATACCACCCGGTAGAGCCAGGTGGAGAACTTGGCCTCGCGGTCGGATTGCCAGCGCTCCGCCATGGTCCACACCTTCAAGAACGCCTCCTGCACGACCTCGTCGGCATCGTCGGGATTGCGGAGGACACGGGTGGACAGGGCCAGCATGGCGCGGACATGACGTTCCATCAGCCGCTGGAAACTCCGGCGGTCTCCTCGAGCGGTGGCTCTCAGCAGATCATCGTCACTGGCCGCATCCGCTTCCGGATGCGACGGCCCACCCCGGTCCAAACCACCTCCTCGACAACCCTCATCGCAAGATTGTACGGACCAGCCCGGGCGATCCATGCGGAAAATCATGCGCCCACCCGGCAGAAATTGCCGACCCGCCCGGCAGAAACTGCCGGGGAGATCGGGAACGACGGAGAGTGGAGCGCAGACATTTCACACCGCATCAACGAGTTAATCCGACATCACGTCCTGGCCCCGGCCTTGCAACGGGACAAACCAAACGGACATCACGACGCCACACAGAAATACTGTGGCGCGATATGTATTTTCAAGAAAAAGATAAGAAATAATTTTTCATATTTCCGCGCATGGAAAGTATATATCACCACGTGGAACGACTCGACCGGAATTACATCCGCTCAGTTCATGACTGATGGAGAGTCGCCATGTTACACGGACTAGGCACATCCGCCTCATCATCCGCGCAAAACCTAAGCTCAATCTTCAAGAAGCTTGACACAAACTCCGACAACTCGGTCGATCGTACCGAGTTCATCGCCGGCAAGCCGGACGACGTCAGCGAGGATCAGGCCGGCATCCTGTTCGACACGCTGAACTCATCGGGCAGCGGATCGCTCAGCCAGAGCGACCTGACCTCGGCCTTCCAGCAGATGACGGCGAACATGCAGTCGGTGCTGCTGCAATCCCAGGAAGTCAGCCAGGGTAGCGGCGGCGGCCATGGCGGGCCGCCCGATTCCGAGCAGATGTTCGAGGATCTGGACACCGATTCCGACGGCACGGTCACCCGCGACGAGTTCGTGGCGGGGCGCCCCGACGACGTCAGCGAGAATCAGGCCGGCGCCTTCTACGACAAGATCGCCTCGGCCGCCGGGGCGGATTCCTCCTCCGGCCTCAGCCAGGACCAATTGGCCAGCGGCCTCCAGGCCATGGGGCCGCCGCCGCCCCCGCCGCCCGAGGATTCAAGCTCGGATTCCTCCGACACCACGTCCACCGACGACCAGTTGCTGGAGCAGCTTCTTGCCATGCTGCAGCAATCCTCGAGCGCCAGTTCGAGTTCGAGCAACGCCCCCGACCCGTCCGAGATGTTCGAGAACCTGGACAGCGACGGCGACGGCTCGGTGACCCGCTCGGAATTCGTGGCGGGACGCCCCGACGACGTCAGCGAGGATCAGGCCGGCTCGTTCTACGACAAGATCGCCTCGGCCGCCGGGACGGATTCCTCCTCGGGCCTCAGCCAGGACCAGTTGGCCGAAGGCATGAAGAAGGCCGGACCGCCTGATGGCGCGGAACAGGCGGCCTCCACCCAGACGGCCTCGTCGAGCCAGTCCTCCAACACCGATCTGCTGCTGCAGGAACTGCTCAAGGCGATCGGTTCCTACCAGAAGGCCAACCTGCTCAGCGCCAGCAACACCAGCCTGGCGGCGTGACCGGCGGACGCCACCGGATCGGATATCTCCCCCATGCCGCTTACCCCTTTCGGCATGGGGGAGATTTTTTCGCGCAGGGAACGGCGCCACCCCGGCGTTGAACCAGGCAGAACCCTCATCTCAGAAGGAGATCGGCCATGTCCATCGCATCCGTCGGGAACCAGTCGTCGATACAATCGCTGCTGCTGACCGACCTGAAGAAGAACGGTCTGTCGTCCGAGGTGGCGGACCAGGTGGAATCGGAAATCGAGTCCGTCTTCCAGGCCCAGTCCTCCTCGGGCTCGCCCCCCTCGCCCACCGACGTGCGCGCCGCCATCGAGGCCAAGCTGAAGGAGGATGTCTCCTCCGGCTCGCTGACCCAGGAGCAGGCCGACGCGGTGGTCAAGGCCCTGGACGAGTTCGAAAGCCAGATCCAGCAGTCGGGCGGCCCCGGCGGCACCCAGGGTGCCGGCGGCGGACAGCAGCGCCCCGACGCCGAGGAACTGTTCACCAAGCTGGACAGCGACGGCGACGGCACGGTGACCCGCGACGAATTCGTCGCCGGGCGCCCCGACGACGTCAGCGAGGACGACGCCGGTGCCTTCTACGACAAGATCGCCGAGAACAGCGGCGGCGACGGCAGCACCGGCCTCAGCCAGACGCAGTTCGCCACCGGCCTGCAGAATGCCGGACCGCCGGCCGGCGGCGGCGGCGCCTCCGGCGCTCCTCCGGCGGGCGGCGGCGGCGGCGGATCGGCCGGCGGCGGGTCCAGCGGCTCGTCCGACGAGGTGGTTTCGGTAACCACCACCACCTCGGCCGACGGCACCAAGACCACCGTCACCAAGTATGGCGACGGCTCCAGCTCGACCTCGGTGACCTACGGGCAGGCGGAGGGCGGCTCCAGCGCCGACAAGCTGCAGTCGATCCTCAAGTCGCTGACCGAGGGCAATTCCGATTCCAAGGATACGGCGTCCTATCTCAACAAGCTGCTGTCCGGCGGCTTGATCGATACGGTCGCCTGATGGTCAGCGGGGCATCTGCCCCCTGAAACGGTGCATCAGGGCGGCCTTGCGGCCGCCCACCAGCCCTTCGAGCTTCTGGCGCAATTGCGGCAGCGAGCGCACGTCGGCCAGACGGCGCCGCAGGAAGCCCCAGGTGTCGGCGCCCCCCTCCGACTCGTCGTCCAGCCAGTACAACAGGGTCGCGGAATAGACCGCCGCCAGGGTGGCGCGCTTGGAATACCACGAGAAATCGTGGGAGCGGTCACCCACCGCCAGCCAGACGGCATCGGCGGTGCCCCAGGTCAGGCGCGCCGCCAGGATCAGGTTCTGGGGCAGGGCCAGCAGCGAGGTGGCCCGGCGGATGGCCTCGCGATACTCGGCCCAACGGTCCAGCCGCAGCTTCACCGCCAGGAAGACTTTCTCCCCCACCCCGCGGCCGTCCAGCCCGGCCTCGGCCAGGTCAGCCTCCATGATCCGGTTGGCGTGATCCACCAGATGGGCCACCGCGTCGATGGCCCCCTTGGGGAACAGGCGGGGCAGCAACGCCCGCTCCAGCCCCAGGTCGTCGGCCGCCGCCGCCAGGGTGCCCTGCGACCAGCCATCGAAGGCGGCGTGGGGCAGCATGGCGGTCACCAGGGCATCCTTGAGCGGACGCGATTCCATTTCCAATTCTCCTCGGCGGCGGACAAAAGCATTTTCCGGTTATAGAACCCCGCCTAACCCCTTCACAAGGGTGCGGCACTGTGCTATCAACCCTCCTCCCCGGACGGCAGGAATGTCGTGCGTAGGGAGGGTTTTCCAAGCGTAGAGGAGCGGTGGCGAAACGTGCAAGTTCTCGTTCGTGACAACAATGTCGATCAGGCCCTGAAGGCGCTCAAGAAGAAGATGCAGCGCGAGGGGGTCTTCCGTGAGATGAAGCTTCGTCGGAACTACGAGAAGCCGTCCGAGCGCCGCGCCCGTGAGAAGGCCGAGGCCGTGCGCCGTGCGCGCAAGCTGGAGCGCAAGCGCCTGGAGCGCGAGGGCTTCTAAGACTCGCTTTCGGCCGCACCGCCACAGGGGCGGCCGGACTGGAAATTTAAGCGTCGCCATCGCTGGCGCCACGACCTTGCGTCGTGGCGCTTTTCCGTCTTTGTCTATTGACTAATGGCAACTTGCCCTCGGCGTGCTATACCAGTACCGTAAGTATGGGATTGGGCTGCGGAAGGGGGAAGCCGGCTATGGAATTGCTGCGTAATCTTAGGATTGGGCGACGAATTCTTCTAGCCTTCCTTCTTCCGGTCTTCGGCCTTGTCGCCTTCTCGGGCTATGTCATCGTGCTGCGCTGGCTGGTGGTCAACGACACCAGCGGCCTGATCCGCATGGCATCCATGGCCAACAGCGTCAGCGCCGTGGTCCATGAGCTGCAGAAGGAACGCGGCTCGTCGTCGCTTTACGTGGCCAGCGGCCGCAAGCAGTTCGGCGACCGGGTCGAGGCCCAGCGCAAGCTGTCCGACGAAGCCGCCAAGCTTTTCGAGGAACAGAGCGGCGAGGCCGCCGTCCTCGGCCCGGAATTCGCCACCTCGCTGGCCAAAGCCCGCGAGGCCCTGGCCGGGCGCGCCAAGCTGCGCACCGACATCGATGCGGGAGCCATGGACCGCAACGGCCTGTTCCAGGCCTACACCACCCTGATCAAGGTGCAGTTGGACATGGTGGGCCAGATGGCCCGCCTGACCCCCGACAAGAAGGCCGCCGAGGCGGTGGGGGCCTATCTCGCCTTCATGGAGGCCAAGGAGCGGGCCGGACAGGAACGCGCCACCGGCTCGGCCGGCTTTGCCGGCACCTTCGATCCGGTGATCTACCGCCGTCTGGTGTCGCTGATCGCCGACCAGGAAATGCTGTTCGCCCATTTCATCCGGACCGCCTCGCCCGATCTGGTGACCTTCTTCCGCGAGAAGATGAGCGACCCTGTGGTCGCCGAGGTCAATTCCCTGCGCGAGGCCGCCCATGCCAAGGCGCTGTCCGGCGGCGAAGGCGTCCCCGCTCCCAAATGGTTCGAGGCCACCACCAAGCGCATCGACCTCATGAAGGTGGTCGAGGACCGCATCGCCGCCGATCTGGTGGCCTGGGCCACCAAGACCAGCTCCGACGCCCGCCTGTTCCTATGGGCGCAGATCATCGCCGTGATGGGCGGCCTGGGCATCACCTTCGCCGCCGCCGGCGTGCTGGCCAAGGGCATCACCGGCCCCATCGCCCACATCACCAGCGCCATGAGCCGGCTGGCCACCGGCGACACCTCCATCACCGTCGAGGGACTGACCCTGCAGACCGAGGAGGGCGAGATGGCCCGCGCCGTCGAGGTGTTCCGCAACAACCACCTCGCCGCCGAAAGACTGGCCGCCGAGCAGGCCGCCGAGCAGGAGGCCAAGGAGCGCCGCCGTCAGGCCATCGAGCAGTTGACCGCCGCCTTCCGCCAGGAAGTGTCCGGCGCCCTGGCGGCGGTGGGCGACGCCACCCGGCTGCTGGACAATTCCGCCAACTCCCTCGGCTCGTCGGCCCAGAGCATGGAGGGCCACGCGGCGGCGGTGGCCGCCGCCGCCGACCAGGCCAGCATCAATGTGGAGACGGTGGCCGGCGCCGCCGAGCAACTGGCCGCCTCCATCAACGAGATCAGCCGCCAGGTCGCCACCTCGGCCCAGGTGTCGCACGAAGCGGTGGCCGAGGCCGAGCGCACCAACGCCCTGGTGCACGGACTGGCCGATGCCGCCCGCAACATCGGCGAAGTGGTCACCATGATCGGCGACATCGCCGGCCAGACCAACCTGCTGGCGCTCAACGCCACCATCGAGGCGGCCCGCGCCGGCGAGGCCGGCAAGGGTTTCGCGGTGGTGGCCAACGAGGTGAAGAACCTCGCCACCCAGACCGCCCGGGCCACCAGCCAGATCACCGAGCAGGTGGGCGCCGTCCAGTCGGCCACCGATCAGGCGGTATCGGCCATTCAGAGCATCGGCGCCATCATCGAACGCATCAACCAGGTCTCGTCGGCCATCGCGGCGGCGGTGGAGGAGCAGGACGCCACCACCCGCGACATCGCCCGCAACGTGGCCGAGGCGGCGGGGGGGACCCGCGAGGTGTCGCGCCACGTCTCCGACGTCACCAGCGAAGCGGGCGAGACGGGCAAGACCGCCACCGACGTGCTGGGCGCCGTGCAGGCCTTGGGCCGCCAGTCGGACAGCCTCAACACCTCGGTCCAACGCTTCCTGGCGGGGGTGGAGCGGGCTTAGGACCAGCCGACACCGAGGGAACTCCGCTGATTTTGGGCCAGGATGCTTCCGCACGGAAACCTCAGACACAGATGAACACAGATGAATTGAGAAAATTCCTTATCTGTGTCCCGCGCAGCGGGAATCTGTGTTCATCGGTGTCCCATTCCACGGCCTATCCGCTTGAATGTCGATTGGCCCGAGGCCCGCTCGCGATGCGGCTTCCTCCCGCACAAGCGAAAACGGCCGGGCGCCCCAGGGCAGCCCGGCCGCTTCCGATCGATGGAACCTACTTGTCGAACGGCATCGGACGGGGCGTCGCGTCCGACGACGGCGGCAGGATCGGCAGCTTGAAGCTGGGCTGGTCACCGGTCAGGGTCTTGAGGAAGGCGACGACCTTGCCGTTCTCCTCGTCGGTGAACTGGCGGCCCAACTGGATGCGGCCCATGGTGTCCACGGCCTGCTTCAAGGTGGCGGCCTCGCCATCGTGGAAGTAGGGATAGGTCAGTTCCACGTTGCGCAGCGTCGGGACCTTGAAGTTGAAGCGGTCGGCCTCGTCCTTGGTCACCGCGACGCGGCCCTCGGCCGGGCTGCTGGCCTTGTAGGCCTCGACCACGCCCATCTTCTGGAACGAGTTGCCACCCACCGCCACGCCGTTGTGGCAGGCGGTGCAACCGGAATCCTTGAACAGGGCGTAGCCGGCCAGTTCAGTCTTGGTCAGCGCCTTCTTGTCACCCTTCAGCCACTTGTCGAAGCGGGAATTGGGGGTGATCAGGGTTTCTTCGAAGGCGGCGATGGCCTTGGTGACCTCGTCGATGGTCACCTTGTCGCTGCCGAACACCGTCTTGAATTCGGCCACGTAGCCGGGGATGGACTGCAGCACCTCGACCGCCAGCTCATGGGTGAAGGCCATCTCGCCGGGATTGGCGATGGGGCCGCCCGCCTGGGCCTTCAGGTCCTTGGCGCGGCCGTCCCAGAACTGGGCGAGATTCATGCTCGAGTTCAGCACGGTGGGGGCGTTGATCGGCCCCTTCTGCCAGTTGTGGCCGATGGAGGTCTTGAGGTTGTCGGTGCCGCCCAGCGACAGGTTGTGGCACGAATTGCAGGAAATGAAACCCGACTTGGACAGGCGGGTGTCGAAATAGAGCTTCTTCCCCAGCTCGACCAGCCCCGCATCCTTGGCCTTGACGGGCGGAATGGGCTGGATCGGCTCGGAGGCCGCCAGGGCCGGCAGCGCCTGCATCCCCAGAAAAAGGGCGAGCGAAAGCGTCATGCGTCTGATCATGGCATGGTTCCCCTGATGTCGATTGTCAGAACGTGGCCGCCCCCCGGAGGATTTCCCCCCGCCCCGCCGGCTCTCTCCATCCGGCCGGGCCCGAGATGCGAACACCTCCATATACTCACAAAAATCATGTGGGCATGGAAGATGTATTTAGAATTCTTCTAACTCAAAACCATTTGCCTATATCAAAAAGCAAAGCGGCGGCCCCTTTCGGAGACCGCCGCCCTTTGCCGTAAAACGAGAAAGCGCCTACGCCTTCAGCGCCGTCAGCACCTCGTCCAGCATCTTCTTGGCATCGCCGAACAGCATCCGGTTGTTCTCCTTGTAGAACAGCGGATTGTCGACGCCGGCATAGCCCGAGGCCATGGAGCGCTTCATGACGATGGAGGTCTTGGCCTTCCACACTTCCAGCACCGGCATGCCGGCGATGGGGGAGTTGGGATCCTCCTGCGCCGCCGGATTGACGATGTCGTTGGCGCCGATGACCATGGCGACGTCCGTCTCGGGGAAGTCGTCGTTGATCTCGTCCATCTCCATGACGATGTCGTAGGGCACCTTGGCCTCGGCCAGCAGCACGTTCATGTGGCCGGGCATGCGGCCGGCCACCGGATGGATGCCGAAGCGGACGGTGACGCCCTTTTCCCGCAGGTGCTTGGTGATCTCGTAGACCGTGTGCTGGGCCTGGGCCACCGCCATGCCGTAGCCGGGAACGATGATCACGCTCTTGGACTCCTTCAGCAGCTCGGCGGTCTCGGTGGCGCTGACCGGGATGACCTCGCCGGCCGGTTGGCCATCGGCCGGGGCCGCCACCGTGCCGCCGCCGGTGCCGAAGCCGCCGGCGATGACGCTGATGAAGTTGCGGTTCATGGCCCGGCACATGATGTACGACAGGATGGCGCCCGACGAGCCCACCAGGGCGCCGGTGACGATCAACAGGTCGTTGTTCAGCATGAAGCCGGTGGCCGCCGCCGCCCAGCCCGAATAGCTGTTCAGCATGGAGACCACCACGGGCATGTCGGCGCCGCCGATGGCCATCACCATGTGCACGCCGAAGGCCAGGGCGATCAGGGTCATGATGATCAGGGCGAAGAAGCCGCCGCCGACGCTTTCAGCGTTGAGGAAGCCCTTGCACACCCAGATCACCACCAGCAGGCCGGCAAGGTTGAGCAGATGCCGGCCGGGCAGCAGCAGCGGCTTGCCGCCGATCTTGGCCGACAGCTTGCCGAAGGCGATCAGCGAGCCCGAGAAGGTCACGGCACCGATCAGGATGCCGATATAGATCTCAACGTCGTGGATGGTCTTCTCGGCGCCCACGAAGGTATGGGCGGTGTCGATATAGCTGGCGAAGCCCACCAGACAGGCGGCCAGGCCGACCAGCGAGTGCATCAGGGCGACCAGTTCGGGCATCTGGGTCATCTGCACGGTGCGGGCGGCATAAAGGCCGACCGAGCCGCCGACGGCCATGGCGATGACGATCCACGGCACGCCGGCCCAGGTGACCTGGGGACCGAATACCGTGGCGATCACCGCCAGCGCCATGCCGATCATGCCGAGCACGTTGCCGCGGCGCGACGTCTCGGGGTTCGAGAGGCCGCCCAGGCTGAGGATAAAGAGGATGGTGGCACCGATATAGGAAACGGTGGCGAGACTTGCGGACATGGTGCCCCCCTTACTTGCGGAACATCGCCAACATGCGCTTGGTGACCGCGAAGCCACCGAACATGTTGATCGAGGTGAGAACGATGCTGATCACCGCCAGCAGGCCGATCCAGAAACCGGGCCTGGAAATTCCTTCGCCCAGGGGCGGGGAAATCTGGACCAGGGCACCGATGACGATGATCGACGAGATGGCGTTGGTGACGCTCATCAGCGGGGTATGCAGCGCGGGGGTAACGTTCCACACCACCATGTAGCCCACGAAACAGGCCAGCACGAACACGGTGAAGTGACCCAGGAAGGCCTCGGGGGCGTTGGCGCCCACGAACCAGAAGGCCAGGGCGCCCAGGCCGAAGGTGATGGCCAGGGACTTGGCCGACATGGGCTCGCCGGCACCGTGGCCGTGGCCGGACTTCTTGGCCGGCACCGGAGCGGCGGAAGCCGCCTTGGGCGCGGGCGGCGCCGGCAGCACGAGAGGCGGCGGCGGCCAGGTGATCTCGCCGTCCTTGATGACGGTCAGGCCGCGGATGGCATCGTCGCCCATGTTGACGTCGATGGTGCCGTCCTTGGCCTTGCACAGCTCCTCGGTGAGGCGCAGCAGATTGGTGGCATAGAGCGTCGAGGCCTGCTTGGACAGGCGGCTCGGCAGGTCGGCATAGCCGATGATGGTCACGCCGTGACGCACCACCACCTCGCCCGGCACGGTCAACTCGCAATTGCCGCCCTGTTCGGCGGCCATGTCGACGATGACGCTGCCGGCGCGCATGCTGCTCACCATCTCGGCGGTGATCAGCCTGGGGGCCGGCTTGCCGGGGATCAGGGCGGTGGTGATGATGATATCCACCTCACGCGCCTGCTGGGCGTACATCTCGCGCTGGGCGGCCTGGAAGCCCTCGCTCATCACCTTGGCGTAGCCGCCGCCGCCCGAGCCTTCCTCCTCGTAGTCCACCTTGACGAACTCGGCGCCCATGGACTTGACCTGATCGGCCACCTCGGACCGGGTGTCGTTGGCGCGCACGATGGCACCCAGGCTCACGGCGGTGCCGAGCGCGGCCAGACCGGCCACGCCGGCGCCGGCGACGAAGACCTTGGCCGGCGGAACCTTGCCGGCGGCGGTAATCTGGCCGGTGAAGAAGCGGCCGAACTGATTGGCGGCCTCGACCACGGCGCGATAGCCGGCGATATTGGCCATGGAGGACAGGGCGTCCATCTTCTGGGCACGGCTGAGCTGGCGCGGCACGCAATCCATGGCCAGCACGGTGATCTTGCGGGCCGCCAGGGCCTGCATCAGCTCGGGGTTCTGGGCCGGCCAGATGAAGCCGATCAGGGTGGTGCCTTCCTTGATCAGCGCCACCTCGTCCATGGACGGCGCGCGGACCTTGAAGGCCAGGTCGACGCCGGCCCAAAGTTCGGCGGCACTCTTGGCGATGCTCGCCCCCGCCGCCACATAGGACTCATCATCGAAGTTGGCCAGCGCGCCGGCCCCCGTCTCGACCACGACGGAGAAGCCGAGCTTGATCAGCTTCTCGACGACATCGGGAACCGTTGCCACCCGCTTCTCGTTGGGGAACGTTTCCCTTGGAACACCAATGGTCAGAGACATGGCTTCTCCTGTTGTTCGTTGTTACTGCGCTTGCCTTACATTTTTGGGGAAAACAATGCCCGCTGGGCAGCGGTTTGCCAAGCCCGATCTCGTTTGAAAATCAGTCGTTTGAAGGAATTCCACCCGATTGCCGCCCACCGGAGGCCCGCCCCATCATGCCGCGTCGCAACATGGCTTCGTCACCTACACCACCCGGCCGGGGCGGGCGAGATGGAAAAAGGCGTCTATGGCCTCCGGGTAGCGGAGCGGTGGGAGGCCCCGCCACCCCTTGGAGTGGGCGCCGCGACATGACCGTCATCAAGGATAAGCGCTCTCCACACCACCACACTGCCCGGACGGGACAGGAGGGATGATGGCCAGGATCGCATGGGCATTGGCGGCGATGACGACCGCCGGTCTGGGACTCGCGGCGCCGGCCCCCGCCCGCGCCGAGCCGGCGGGCTGGCGCTACGAGATCATGTGGGGCGGCTTCCATGCCGGCGAAATGGCGGTCACCCACGAGCAGCGGGACCACACGGTCCGCACCGGCATGACCATCCGCACCGTGGGCCTGTTCGACAAGATTCTGCGCCTGCGCTTCGCCGCCGAGGGCGGCGGCCAGGAAGCGGGAGCCGGCGAACTGGGCTCCGAGCATTACCAGACCCGCTTCCGCAACCGTTACCAGGAGCAGATGCTGCGCGTCCTCTATGGCGGCGGCGAGGCGGTCACCGTGCTGGACGAGGTGCTGGCGGTATTCTCGCCGCCCCCCGAGGACGACGAGCCCGCCCCCGCCGTGCCGGCCGAGGCCAGGCGGGGCGTGCGCGATCCCTTGACCAACGTGGCGGTGGTGGGCCGCAAGGCGCACCAGGCGATCAGCGCGGGGGGACCGGCCAGCTTCCGCGTGGCGGGTTATGACGGCCGCCGCGCCTATGATTTCGACGTGACGGTCAAGGGCGCCCGGCGGATCGATATCCGTGGCCGGGAGTTCGAGGCCATCGAACTGACCATGGTCCTGCGGCCGGTGGCCGGATTCAAGCCGCGCTTCCAAAAGATGTGGGCCGGAGCCGAATACACCGTGCACATCGATCCCCAGACCCTGCTGCCGCTCCGCATCTACACCGACAGCTTCGCCGCCGCCACGGTGATCAACGCCGTCGAGCCCTGCCGGATGGCGGCCGAACACTGCGCCCCCCTGCTGGCGGCGGGAGAGCCCTGATCCGGCCGGCGTCGGAATCCTTGTATCCCAGCGTTCCCGCATATTAGGCTGATGGAAATCACCAAACGGATGCGCCGGCTCGAACCGGATGCACCATGGGAGGGAATGGTCATGGGAATGCTCGACGCCCTTTCGGGGTTGCGGATCACCACGCGTCTGTGGCTGCTGGGCGGCCTGCCGCTGGCCGGGCTGGCCGTGGTGTTCGTCGCCGATTCCGTGCAGATCAAGGAGCAGATGGTGGCGGCGCGCGAGATCAAGCTGCGCCACGTGGTGGAGACCGCCTCGGGCGTGCTGGAGCATTACGCCGAGGAGGCCCGCCAGGGCCGCATGAGCGAGGACGACGCCAAGACCGCCGCCAAGGCCTCCATCAGGGCGATGCGCTACGACAAGGTCGAGTACCTGTGGATCAACAGCCTCGACAGGGCCAAGCCGCTGATGATCATGCATCCGGTCTCGCCCGCCCTGGACGGCAAGACCCTCGAGGATGCCAGGTTCAACAAGGCCAATTCCCTGCGGCCGGGCATCGACGGCAAGGTGGAGCCGCTGAACGACGAGAACCTGTTCCGCGCCTTCATCGCCGTGGTGGAAAGGGCCGGCCACGGCTATGTGGGCTATCTGTGGCCCAAGCCCAGGGAAGGCGGCGGCAGCACCAGCGAAACCTACCAGAAGCTGTCCTACGTCAAGGGATTCACCCCCTGGGGCTGGCTGATCGGCTCGGGCATCTACATCGACGACATCGACACCACCTTCAAGGCCGAACTGGCGGAGCGCGGCATCCTGCTGGCCGCCATCCTGGCGGTGGTGGGCGGGCTGGGCCTGCTGATCACCGGCAGCGTCTCATTGGGTTTCCGGGCATTGCACCACGACGTGGACAGCCTGCGGGCCGGCGAGGCCGGCAAAAGCATGCAGCTCAGCCCCGACCGCCGGGATGAATTCAGCCAGGTGGCCGAGGTGTTGCGGGAAATGGCCGAAACCCGCGGGCGCCTGGACGCCGCCGAGCACGAACGCCAGGCGGCGCAGCGCAAGACCGAGCACGAGCGGTTCCTCATGCAGCGCGACATGCTGCGCTCGCTGGTCCAGGCGGCCATGCTGGGCAACGAGGCGATGATCACCCTGTCGCGCATGAAGCGCGAGATCGACATGTCCACCACCGAGGTCGGCCGCATGGCCCAGGCGGTGGACGAGATGCGCGCCTCCATCGAGGCCATCAACGCCGATTCCTCCCAGGCCGCCCAGGGCGCCGGCCAGGCCGGAGAGGCGGCGGTCACCGGCCTCAACGCCAGCCAGGAGGCGCTGTCGGCCTTCGAACGCATCGTCAGCGCCGTCAATGCCGCCGGCCAGAAGGTCCGGGGCCTGGCCGAGGCCTCGGCCCAGATCGGCGAGATCGTCACCGCCATCGAGACGGTGGCCGGCCAGACCAACCTGCTGGCGCTCAACGCCACCATCGAGGCGGCCCGCGCCGGCGAGGCCGGCAAGGGCTTCGCCGTGGTGGCCGGCGAGGTGAAGAATCTGGCCAACCAGACCGCCAAGGCCACGGTGGACATCCGTTCGCGCATCGAAGGCCTGCAGGGCGAGATGGGCTCCATCGTCGGCGCCATCGGCGAAAGCACCGGCGCCGTCTCCGAGGGCCGCTCCCTGGTCGGCGCCCTGGGCGAGCGCCTGCACGGCATCGCCGATCAGGTGGGCTCGGTGCAGACCAGCATGACCACCATTTCCCACGTGCTGGAGGGGCAGTCGGACACCGCCGGCCGGCTGGCCGACGGCACCATCCAGGTGGTCAGCCTGACCGAGGCCAACAACAAGCTGCTGGGCGACGTGCTGGAGGCCATGGGCCGCATGAGCCAGCATCTGGACGCCCAGGTGGGCAATTACGCCAAGCTGGGCTCGGGTGCCCTGCTGGTGGAGATCGCCAAGAACGACCACATCGCCTTCAAGCGCCGGGTGCTCGACGGGGTGCTGGGCCGGACCGAGCTCAGGGCCGACGGCGTGCCGGACCACCACAATTGCCGCCTGGGCAAGTGGTACGACGCCATCAGCGACAAGGCCATCTCGGCCAAACCCGCCTATTCCAACCTGGTCACCCCGCACCAGGAGGTCCATGCGGCGGCCAAGCGGGCGCTCACCCATGCCGCCGAAGGCAATCTTGACGCCGCCTTCGCCGCCATCGACGACATGAACAAGGCGTCGGTGGCCGTGGTCACCATGCTGGAGACCCTGGCCACCGAACTGGCCGCCCTGGAGGAAGCCCGGATGGCGGGGTGATCCCCGCCCCTCCTACATCGCCTCCAGCTCGTCGATGAAGCCGATGACCACGTCGAGGCCCTGGCGCCAGAATTGCGGGTCGCCGGCATCCAGGCCGAAGGGGGCCAGCAGATCCTGGTGGCGCAGCGTGCCGCCGGCCCGCAGCATGTCGAGGTACTTGGCCGGGAAGTCGGGAATGCCGCCCTTGGCGTAGACCGAATACAGGGAATTCACCAGGCAATCGCCGAAGGCATAGGCGTAGACATAGAACGGCGAATGGACGAAATGCGGGATGTAGGTCCAAAAATGCCGGTACTCGTCGTGGAAGCGGAAGGCCGGGCCCAGGCTGTCCACCTGGACACTCATCCACAATTCGCCGATGCGCTCGGGCGACAGTTCGCCCCGGCGGCGCTCGTCGTGCAGCAGGGATTCGAACTCGTAGAACGCCACCTGGCGCACCACGGTGTTGATCATGTCCTCCACCTTGGAGGCCAGCATGATGCGGCGGCTCTTGGGCGAGGTCTCGCGCTCGAGCATGGCGCGGAAGGTCAGCATCTCGCCGAACACCGAGGCGGTCTCGGCGAGCGTCAGCGGCGTGTCGGACATCAGCGGCCCCTGGACGCCGGCCAGCACCTGATGCACGCCATGGCCCAGTTCGTGGGCCAGGGTCATCACGTCACGGGACTTGCCCAGGTAGTTGACCAGCAGATAGGGATGCACCGACGGCACGGTGGGATGGGCGAAGGCGCCGGGCGACTTGCCCGGGCGGACCGGAGCGTCGATCCAGTTGTTGTCGAAGAAGCGCTTGCCCACCGCCGCCATATCCGGCGAGAACGCCCCATAGGCGCCCAGCACCGTATCGCGGGCCTGCTCCCAGGTGTACTTGCGGTCGTCGTCATCGGGCAGCGGCGCGTTGCGGTCCCAGTAATCCATCTTGTCGACGCCGAACCACTTGGCCTTCAGCGCGTAATAGCGGTGCGACAATTGGGGGAAGCAGCCCTTCACCGCCCCCACCAGGGCGTCCACCACCCCGTCCTCAACCTGATTGGACAGGTTGCGATAGGATTGCGGGCGGGCGTAGGCGCGCCACTTGTCCTCGATCTCCTTTTCCTTGGCCAGCGTATTGGTGATCAGCGCGAACAGCGGCGCGTTGTCGCCCAGCACCTTGCCCAGGCTCTTGGCGGCCTCCTTGCGCTTGGCGCCGTCCTTGTCGCTGAGGCAGTTGAGCACCTCGGCCGAGGTGACCTCCTGGCCGCCCAGGGGGAAACGCAGCCGCGCCATGGTCTCGTCGAACAGCCGGTTCCAGGCCGCCGTGCCGACCACGTGCAACTCGTGCAGCATCTTCTCGGCCTCGTCCGACAACTGGTGCGGACGAAAGACGCGCAGGTCGCGCAGCCAGGGGCCGTAATGGGCCGCCTCGGGGGCCTTCAGCTTCTCGGCCAGCACCCCGTCGTCCAGACGGTTGATCTCCAGGGTGAAGAACAGGGTATGGGTGGAAATGTCGGTGACCCGCTCCTGCATGCCCTGGTAGAAGCGGCCGCGCTCGGAATCGGCGACGTCGCCCGAATAGAGCAGCTGGGCATAGGACATGGCGCGGTAGATGATCTGGCCGATGCGCTCGTACTCGGCGATGGCCTTGCCCAGCCCGGCGCCCGGCAGCCCGGCCAGCTTGCCGGCATAGGTGGCCTCGAAGGCCTGGGACGCGGCATCCGCCGCCTGCAGGTCGGCCTCCAGCTCCGGCGAATCCGGCGCGGGATAGAGATCGGAAAGGTCCCATTCGGGAAGGGTGCCGAGATCGTTCGCCGATGCTACAAAGGTCATTCGCTGTCTCCTTGTTGCAACACAATATAAGGACGGCGCAACGGCGCGAACAGGGAGTTTCGACGCATGGAGGTTGAGTTCGCCGCGCAGACCAGCCTGCCGGCCATGTTCCTCGGCCAGGCCGGACGCCTGGGCGGCCGTCCCTTCCTGGGCCACAAGGCAGGCGGCTCCTGGCATGCGCTGTCGTGGACCGAAACGGTGGAGCGGGTCCTGGCCCTGGCCGGCGGATTGCGCGCCCTGGGCCTGGAAAGCGGCGACCGGGTCATGCTGGTGGCCGAGAACCGCCCCGAATGGGCCATCGCCGACCTGGCGATCATGGCGGCCGGCGGCATCAGCGTGCCGGCCTACACCACCAACACCGTGGCCGATCACCTGCATATCCTGGATAATTCCGGCGCCCGGCTGGTGATCGTCTCCACCCGGCAACTGTCCGAGCGTGTGCTGCCCGCCGCCGCCCGCTCGGACAAGGCGCCCTCGGTCATCACCATGGAATCCCTGGCCCTGGCCCAGTCGCCGGGCGTGGATATCCATGCCTGGGACGCGGTGCTGGATATGGGACGGGGGCGCGAGGCGGAGATTCGCGCCCAGGTGGCCGGGCTGAAGCGCGGGGATACCGCCTGTCTGATCTACACCTCGGGCACCGGCGGCGTGCCCAAGGGAGTGATGCTGTCCCATGGCGCCATCCTGTGCAATTGCATGGGCGCCACCGACGTGCTGCGCGAACTGGGGCTGGAGGACGAGGTGTTCCTGTCCTTTCTGCCGCTGTCCCACGCCTACGAGCATACCGCCGGCCTTCATTTCCCCATCTCCATCGGCGCCGAAATCCGCTATGCCGAAGGCATCGAGGTGCTGGCCGCCAACATGGCCGAGGTGTCGCCCACCATCATGACGGCGGTCCCCCGCCTCTACGAAACCATGCGGGCCCGCATCCTCAAGGGGCTGGCCCGGGTCAGCCCGCTGCGCCGCCGCCTGTTCATGGCGGCCCTGGACTTGGGCACCCGGCGCCTCAGGAGCGAGCGGCTCGGATTGCTGGACCGCCTCGCCGACCGGGTGCTGGAACGGCTGGTGCGCGACAAGGTCCGCGCCCGCTTCGGCGGCCGGCTCAAGGCCTTCGTCTCGGGCGGCGCCCCCCTGCCCTACGAGGTGGGAATGTTCTTCATGGCGCTGGGCGTGCGCATCCTCCAGGGCTACGGCCAGACCGAGGCGGCACCGGTCATCGCCGTCAACCGTCCCGACCACAACCGCATCGAGACGGTCGGCCCGCCCATGCTGGGCGTCGAGCTGAAGATCGCCGGGGACGGCGAAATCCTGGTCAGGGGCGAACTGGTGATGCGGGGCTACTGGCGCGATCCCGAGACCTCGGCCCAGGCCGTCGACGGCGACGGCTGGCTGCATACCGGCGATATCGGCGAGATCGATCCGGACGGAACCTTGCGCATCACCGACCGCAAGAAGGACATCATCGTCAATTCGGGCGGCGACAACGTGGCGCCCCAGCGCATCGAGAGTTTCCTGACCCTGGAACCGGAAATCGCCCAGGCCATGGTCTATGGCGACCGCCGCCCCCACCTGGTCGCCTTGATCGTTCCCGACCGGGAATGGGTGCAGTCCTGGGCCGAAGCCACCGGCCAGACCGCCCCCTTGACAAACGTCATGACCGGCGATGAATTACGTAAGGCGCTGACCCTGGTAATCGACCGGGTCAATCGCCAACTCTCCCCAATCGAGAAGATTCGGCGCTTCATGATCGCCCCCAGCCCCTTCGAAGTGGACAATGGCATGCTGACCCCGACTCTCAAGATTCGCCGCCACCAAATCAGAGATACATATGGGCAGGCCCTGGATGCGCTTTATGAGGAAAAGACACAGGGGCGGAATCAGGCATTAAGGTGAAGACCTTACCAACGGACGACGAATGGATTGTTAACAAAAATATCCTTGGTCATGCTTGCGCTATGCCGGTTATCCTTCGTATTGCTTTTTGACGAAACCTTGCATTAAAAACGTTCTCGCTTTCGCAGCACCCTCGCAGAGACCGTTTGGCCAGATGTCACGAGCTGAACCTTTAATACCCCTGGCCCCGGTTCCGGCCGCCGTCGATCTGTCAAAGGTCAAGGCGCTGGTCTGCGAGCCCAGCCTGCCCATTCGGCAGGGTATTCGTCTGGCCCTGAACAACGTCGGCATCCGCGATATTACCGAAGCCTCGACCTTTCTTGCCGCCCATCAGGCCTGCAAGGAGGGCGATCACGACTTCCTAGTGCTCAATCAGGAGATCGAGACCAACGATTCCACCTTCATCATGCGCGAGTTGCGCTCGGGAGCCCTGGGCCGCGACCCGTTCATCCTGACGGTGATGCTGCTGGGATCCCGCGAGGAGCCCAAGGTGCGCTCGGTGATCGATTGCGGCCCCGACGACCTGCTGCTGATTCCCTTCGCCCCCGACCAGTTGATGAACCGCCTCAAGGTGCTGGTCGAGCGGCGCAAGCCGTTCGTGGTGACCCACGACTATATCGGCCCCGACCGCCGCGCCGCGCCCCGCCCCGGCGCCACCTCGGCCACCCAGTTCCAGGTTCCCAATCCGGTGCGCGCCCGCGGCACCAACCTGCCGCGCGACCGCTACGACCGCCTGAAGCAGGATTCCATCGTCGCCATCGGCATTGAGCGCATCAAGCGGCTGGCCGCCACCATGGACTGGGAATGCAACGCGCTGACCGTCAGCGCCCGCGACGGCAAGATGACCGCCGAAAGCACCTATCGCAGCCTCTCCAAGCTGGAACAGGTAACCGCCGAGTTGTCGATCCGGGTGACCAAGCAATTGGGCCACACCACCGAGACCATCGACGGGCTGCTGGAAACCTGCCGCCGGTTGAAGGCCGCGCCTGGTAATGTCGCTTTTTCGGATATCGAAATCATTACCCAAACATCGCGCCGGATTTCCGGGACATATAGCTCGCGATAACAACCCTTGACTTCAGTATTGCCGAAATATTGACAACCATTCCTAGGTGACGGGGAATGGTGGTGCTAGATTATGGATATTCGGGGAATTCCACCCTATCGCCCGCGATATTTTCGGGGACCCCTGCATATGCTGATCGGCCGCTCCGACCCGTTCACCTTCCAAGACCCCGAGGACGTGTGCGCCAAGTCGCCGTTCCGGGTGCTGGTGGTCGAGGACGATCTGGTCCACTTCACCTACTGCGAACACGTCCTGCGCAACCTCTACGGCGACACCCTCGAGCTTGAGCGGGCGGAGGATTGCCCCGGCGCCATCGCCCTGCTGGGGTCGGGCCGCTTCGACATCTGCCTGCTGGACTATCTGGTCCGGGACGGCAGCGCCAAGGACGTGCTGACCCGGGTGGATCTCGGCTGCGTCGACACCCCGATCATCGTCATCAGCGCGTCCGACGACCGCGACTACATGCTGGAGGCCTTGCGCCACGGCGCCGACGATTACGTGGTCAAGGGCCGCTTCGCCGAAAGCGACCTGCACCGGGCGATCCAATACGCCATCTACCGCAAGTACAAGGAGCTGCGCCTGCGCCAGCGGGCGCTCTACGACCCGCTGACCGGGCTGGCCAACCGCCATCTGTTCTTCGACCGCCTGGACGAGGTGCACCGCTTCTCCGCCCGCCACGGCGAGAAATACGCGGTGATGGTGGTCGATCTCGACCGCCTGAAGCACGTCAACGACACCATGGGGCACGAGGCCGGCGACCGCTACATCCGCGCCGCTGCCAACGGGCTGGTCAGTTCCATGCGGTCCAGCGACACGGTGGCGCGGGCCGGCGGCGACGAGTTCGTGGCCATCCTCAAGAATATCCGCGACAAGCAGAGCCTGACGCGCCTGTGCGGCGTGGTGCGCGCCGCCATCACCGCCAAGGCCGCCGCCGAGGAGGATTTGCCCGGCCCGCTGACCTGCTCCATCGGCATCGCCGTCAATCCCGACGACACGGAATCCCCGGCCGAGATGCTGCGTCTTGCCGATTCCGCCATGTACGCGGTCAAGCGCCAGGGCGGCAACGGCTTCCGTTTCGCCTGAGCGCAGGTGGGGTCTGGGCGTGCGTGGACCGCTCTCCCCGCCTTAGAGTTTTTCGCACTTAAGCTGAATCGGAAAGTCGAAAAACTCTTAAGCCCGAGCGGCGCCTGAGCCCTGAAAAAGCGGAGCTTTTTCGTATATACAGAATCCTAGAGTGCTTCAGCTTGAAGCTGATGCACTCTAGCCGGCCTCGCCGCGCGGGGCGATGATGTCCAAGGTTTCCTGCAGTTGCGTCCGCTGCTCGCGGACGGTGGCCGCCTGCTCCGGCAGACCAAGCGCCGCCAGGATGGCCGCCATGCTGTCCAGGGTAACGATCAGCGACGGCACGGCATGCACCGGGTCGGCATTGACCGCCTCGTGGAACAGGTCCACCGCCTCCAGCGACAGGTCCAGCCCCTCCTTGAGACGGCCGGCGTCATGGCTGCGTCCCGCCAGGTTCCCGATGGCCTGGGCCAGGGCCAGACGATGGGCGGTACCATCGGCCTGGAACAGCAGGCGGGCCAGATCGACGGCCTCGGCGGCATGGGCCAGGGCCTTGTCGGCCTGACCGGCGCCGGCCAGGGCCACCGAGGCCTGCTGCAGGGTCAGAATCAGCAACTGCACCACGGCGGCCGGCGGGGCATCGCCGAACAGGCCGATCAGCAGCCGGCGGGTCTCGATGGCCTCGGCCCACAATCCGACCTCGGAAAAAGCCATGGCGGCGCGGTGCAAGGCCTCGACCATGGAGCCGAGGAATTGTTGCCCCGCCGCCCCGCCGTCGCGAAAGACCTCCACCGCCTGGGCCAGTTCCTCCACGGTGCCGGCGGTGTCGCCGCCCCGCATCTTGAGTCCGGCCAGATTGATCAGCGACGAGACCAGGACGAAGCGGGCCTGATCCGGCCGCGCGGCCATGGCCTGGCGGGCGTGCTCCACCGCGTTGGCGCCCACCGCCCTCGCCTCTTCCAGGCAAGCGGCCTCGGCCAGCAGGTTGGACTGGGAATTGAGCAGCGAGGCAAGCTGCACCGCATAGGATTCCGGCTGAACCTGGGCCATGGCCCGGTAGAGCCCGACGGATTCCGAGATGGCCAGCAGCCCGGCCTCCATATCGCCCTTGGCGATCTGGAGATTGCCCAGTTGCCAGAGGCATTCGGCATGGGCGGGATAAATGATGCCGGGATCGAATTCCAGGCGGCGGCGAAAATCTGCGGCGAGGGCGCCAAGGCGCACGATCTCCTCGCCGGAATCGGCGGGCTGGGACGTGGTCAAGCGGATTCTCCTATTCGCGAGGCCCCTTCTGGGCCCGGACACACCCGAGCGCATCACGCTCGCGCGACAGTCTAGGCGACCATGGTTAACACTTCGTTCGAGGCAACATCTCGATGGCTTCGAGCCGGCCCTTCAGGCTGAAAGTCTTGAAGATCTGCTCGATATCCTCGGCCACGCCATTAGCGTGGTAGTTGAGCGACATCTCGAACTCGGGCAGCGGATCGGTGCTGCCCATGGGGAAGAACGCCATGCGCATGGGCCAGGCCGGCGAATTGAGCAGCGGGCTCGAGACCGTGGCGGCCTGGGGCGTCGTGGCGCGGCCGATCTGGGCGCTGGTCTCCAGCGCCCCCTCCTCGCCCTGCCCGTCGAACAGCGGCCGCGCCAGGATGCGGCCGCCCTTGTTGGCGGTCTCGATCAGCCGGATGGTGTGGGCGGTGGGAAACAGCGTCCCCTTGGGCAGCTTGATGGTGCGCGCCTCGGGGCGGGTGTACTGGGCGATACCGCCCTGCCCCGGTCCCTTGAGCCTGGCCGAGCCCTCGACCTCCTCGGTCACCTGGCCCTCGCGCGACTGGCGCACCCGGAAGCGGTAGTTGAGCCCGTCCTTGGATTCCCAGCCCAGGAAATCCGTGGTGGTCGCCACCTGCCCGCCCTCGGAATAGGCATAGGTGATGACCAGGCGGAATTCGGTGATCCACCCGTCGCAGGCATCGATGAACTGGTAGGTCCAGGCGCCGTTGGCATTGGCCATGCCGCTGCCCGAACGGGACGCCGACAATCCCATGCGGTAGGTGGCGCGGTGGGAGGCCAGATCGGCGGCATGAGCCACCTCGGCCCCGATCATCGCCAATCCGGCGGCGAGGCACCCCGACACCACCCCAATTCTGCGCTTCATCAAATCCTCCGACGGGAATCCCCGTACATATTATATACACCGCCCGCGCCCGCCCACCAGAGCAGACGGAGCCCGGCAGATATTTCCCGGCCAACCGGCAACATTTTCCCCGCCGGAAGGGTCGAAGCGCGCCGGAACCGCGGATTTCCGCCGGTTGGTCCTGGCACACAGCCTGCATCCTGAATATCGGGTTCGTGTCTCGGTTTTTTGAGGAGTAGGCGGATGACCTTCGAATTCGCTCCCGACTGGATGGAGAGCCTGATCCGGTCCTCCCACCTTTCAACGGCCGCCCTGGGCTCGTCGCCGATGATGCCGGCCCCCATTCCGCCGGTCCATCCCGACGCCCGCGAAGTGGCCGCCCTGGTGGGCGAACTGTTCGCCGAGGGAACCCTGTCCGCCGAGCAATTCCACTCGCTGCTCGCCGCGCCCGAACTCGAACCCTATCTCGACACCACCTTGCAATCCCGCATCAAGACGCCATGAATATCGGATCGACCCTCCTCCGCCTGTTCGCCGAGCGCCCGCCCCCCGAGACGCAGCGCCTGGAACCGCGCCTGAACGCGGCGGGTGAAAGCCGCAAGACCACCGAAGCCGCCCAGGTGGAAACCACCGCCGCCCCCCTGGCCGCCCTGCCGCCGCCCTCGGTGCCGGAAGAACCCCGCTACGACCTGCGCAACATCTCGCCCCGCGAATTCGCCGACGTCACCCACGAGCTCTATATGGAAGGCACCCTGTCCTGGGATGAGTTCCA
>JAVBXM010000050.1 GCA_030824585.1 Phaeospirillum sp.
TCCCTCCCCTGGCTTGCCGGGGGAGGGTTAGGGAGGGGGCCTTTAAGCCTTCGGCCGCTTGTCGATGACGCGCCGGGCCTTGCCCATGGAGCGCTCGATGGAGTTGGGCGCCAGGACGTTCACCTTGGTGCTGATGCCGATATAGGACTTGATGTGGTGCTGCAGGTCCTTGGCGGCGGCGGCCAGCGCGCTGTCGTCGAAGGGCTGGTCGGCGCGCATCTCCACGTTGACCGCCACCGAGTCCAGGTGGCCGTCGCGGGTGACTTCCAACTGGTAGTGGGGGGCGAGGCGGTAATCCTTGAGGATCAGTTCCTCGATCTGGGTCGGGAAGACGTTGACGCCGCGGATGATCAGCATGTCGTCGGAGCGGCCGGTGATCTTGCCCATGCGCCGCATGGACCGCGCGGTGCCCGGCAGCAGTTGGGTCAGGTCGCGGGTGCGGTAGCGGATGATGGGCAGCGCCTCCTTGGTCAGGCTGGTGAACACCAGCTCGCCCATGGAGCCGTCGGGCAGCACTTCCCCGGTATGGGGATCGATGATCTCGGGATAGAAGTGGTCTTCCCACAGGTGCAGGCCGTCCTTGGTCTCGACGCACTCGCAGGCGACGCCGGGGCCGATCACTTCCGACAGGCCGTAGATGTCCACCGCCTCGATGCCCATGCGGGCCTCGATTTCCTCGCGCATGGCGCCGGTCCACGGCTCGGCGCCGAAGATGCCGACCTGCAGCGGGCAGGTCTTGGTATCGATGCCCATGCGGTCCATCTCATCGGCGATGGCCAGCATGTAGCTGGGGGTGACCATGATGATCTCGGGCTTGAAGTCCATGATCAGCTGGATCTGCTTTTCCGTCTGGCCGCCCGACATGGGGATCACGGTGCAGCCCAGGCGCTCGGCGCCGTAATGGGCGCCCAGGCCGCCGGTGAACAGGCCGTAGCCGTAGGAGATGTGGCACTTGTCCTGCTTGCGGCCACCGGCGGCGCGGATGGACCGCGCCATCACATTGGCCCACATGTCGATGTCGTTCTGGGTGTAGCCGACCACGGTGGGCTTGCCGGTGGTCCCCGACGAGGCGTGGACGCGCACCACCTCGTCCATGGGTACGGCGAACATGCCGAAGGGATAGGTGTCGCGCAGGTCCGACTTGGTGGTGAAGGGGAACTTGGCCAGGTCCTTCAGGTCCTTGAAATCGTCGGGATGGACGCCCTTCTCCTGGCACTTCTTCCGGTAGTGCTCGACATTGTTGTAGGCATGGGTCAGCGACCACTTCATGCGCTCGGTCTGCAGAGCGGTGATCTGGTCGCGGCTGGCGATTTCGATGGGATCGAGCAGTTCCTTGGGCGCGGGAACGCGGCGATGAGCGGTCTTTGACATAGGTATCCTCCCGAAGCGGCGAGGCCCTCTGTTCGGGGCCTTCGCCAGGACAAAAGCAGATTAAACTTTCTCGATGACCATGGCGATGCCCTGGCCGACGCCGATACACATGGAGGCCAGCGCCCGGCGGCCGCCGGTCCGGGCCAACTGCAGCGCGGCGGTGCCGACGATGCGCGCCCCGGTCATGCCGAGCGGATGGCCCAGCGCGATGGCGCCGCCATTGGGATTGACGCGGCTATCGTCGTCGGCCAGCCCCAGTTGCCGGGTGCAGGCCAGGGCCTGGGCGGCGAAGGCCTCGTTGAACTCGATGACGTCCATGTCGGCGAGCGTCAGGCCCAGGCGGGCCAGCAGCTTTTGCGTGGCCGGCACCGGGCCGATGCCCATGATGCGCGGCTCCACCCCGGCGGTGGCCATGCCCAGGATGCGGGCGATGGGCTTGAGGCCATGGGCCTTGGCGGCGGCCGGCGAGGCGATCAGCAGGGCGGCGGAGCCGTCGTTGACCCCCGACGCGTTGCCGGCGGTGATGGAGCCGCCGGCGCGGAACGGCGCCTTCAGCTTGGCCAGGGCCTCGATGGTGGTTTCGCGCGGGTGCTCGTCGGCGCTCACCACCACCGGATCGCCCTTGCGGGCCGGAAGGGTGACGGCGGAAATCTCCTGGCCCAGGCGGCCGTTCTTCTGCGCCGCCGAGGCCTTGGCCTGGGAGCGGAGCGCGAAGGCATCCTGGTCGGCACGGTCGATCTTGAACTGCTCGGCCACGTTCTCGGCGGTTTCCGGCATGGAATCGGTGCCGTACTGCTTTTCCATCAGGGCGTTGACGAAGCGCCAGCCGATGGTGGTGTCGTAGATGCGGGCGTCACGGGAAAAGGCGCTGTCGGCCTTGTTCATGACGAAGGGGGCGCGGCTCATGCTTTCCACGCCGCCGGCGATCATCAGGTCCGCCTCGCCGGCCATGATGGCGCGGGCGGCATAGCCCAGCGCGTCCATGCCCGAGCCGCACAGACGGTTGAGCGTGGTGCCGCCGACGCTGTAGGGCAGGCCGGCCAGCAGGGCCGCCATGCGGGCCACGTTGCGGTTGTCCTCGCCCGCCTGGTTGGCGCAGCCATAGGCCACCTCGTCGAGGTGGTTCCAGTCCAGCCCGGGGTTGCGGGCCATCAGCGCCCTGATGGGATGGGCGGCCAGGTCGTCGGTCCGGACGGCGGCCAGCACGCCGCCGTAGCGGCCGATGGGAGTGCGGGTGTAGTCGCAGATCAGCGCTTCGGTCATCTATGGATTTCCTTCGACGATATGGCCTTCGAGGATGCGGCACTGGCCGCGGAACAGAGCGATCACCTCGCCGTTCTGGGTGGTCACGGTGCAATCGTAGGTGCCGTTGCGCCCCTTGCGATGGACCTCGCGGCATTCGGCGGTGAGATGGTCGCCCTGGCGGCCGGCGGCGGGGTAGGTGATGGTGCACGACAGGGCCACCGCCACCCGGTTATAGGCGTTGCAGGCATGGGCGAAGGCGGTGTCCGCCAGGGTGTAGGTGATGCCGCCGTGGCAGATTCCGACGCCGTTCAGCATGTCGTCGCGAACCGTCATGGACAGACGGGCATAGCCGGGACGAATCTCGTCCAGCCCGATTCCCAGCAGACGGGACGCGCTGTCGCGTTCGCTGAAAACCGCGCCGACTCGTTCGGCCAGCGCCTTGCGCTGGGGGTCCTGGCTGGCCCTGTGGGGCATCGTGTTTCACTCCGGCGGGTCTGTCGCCCAATTTGGTATCGTAATACCGAATTAACCCGGGGTGCGTCAATCGGCAGATGAGCGGCAGGCATCAAACGAAAGCATGGTGTCCTACCCACCCGAGAGGTACCCCAAGGTGGTAGTTTTCCTTGCAACGATTCCAGTCCCGCATTACCGTCAGCCCAGGTCCGCAAAGGGCATAAGGAAGCAGCGACGTGCTTGTTTTGAAAGCCGTTATAAAGAAGGTCCTCGCCATCGTCTTCTCCGGAATGACGATGTCGGAAATCTTCGACCTGTTCCTGCCGACCCGTCAGTCGGCCTTCGTGCAGCGCCGGCGTTCGCTGCTGATTCTGTCGCGCGTCCGTCTGGTGGCGGCGACCTTCGCCGTGCTGACGCCGCTGTGGATTCCCGTCGACCTGATCATCTTCGAGACGGCGCTGGCCATGTATCTGGCGGCATTGCGCGTCATGGCCTCCATCGCCTTCGTGCTGCTGGCGCTGTCCTATCGCGGTTCCGACAGCGTGGCGGTGGCCCGCTGGGGGCTGGTGTGGCTGTTGACCATTCCCACGGTGTTCTTCCTGATCAGCCATCCGCTGCTGGCCCAGTTCGCCATCAACGATCCGGCGCAGCAGGTGATCGCCGCCGGCTATGCCTTCCTGCCCTTCGTCATGGTGGCGGGGCTGTCGGTGTTTCCCATCACCGCCCTGGAAGGCGCCCTGCTGGGGCTGCCGCTGGTGGGCGCCTATTTCCTGACCGGAGTGCTGGGTTACCAACTGCTGCCGTTCGCTTCCCATCTGGGCGCCCAGTGGCTGCTGCTGCTGCTCGCCATGGTGGCGACCCTGTCGGGCATGAGCCAGCTTCACTTCATGAGCCAACTGGTTGACCAGTCGTCTCACGACGGCCTGACGCGGGCCTACAACCGCCGGGTGGGCGAGGAGATGCTGGTCCAGCAATTCGTCACCGCCATGCGTTCCAAGACGCCGCTGTCCCTGGCCTTCGTTGACCTGGACAATTTCAAGTCCATCAATGACAAATACGGCCACGAGGAGGGGGACAACGCGCTCCGTACCGCCTCGGCCTCGTTGCGCAAGGTGCTGCGCCGCGGCGATATCCTGATCCGCTGGGGCGGCGAGGAATTCCTGGCGGTGATGCCCAATACCGATCCGGCCGGCGCCGCCATCGCCGTCGCCCGCCTGCGTTCGGCCGGTCTCGGCATCCGTCCGGACGGCCGGCCGCTCACCGCCTCCATCGGCGTGGCCGAACGGCTCGCCGACGCTACCGAGAACTGGAACGAGCTGGTCGAGCGTGCCGACCACCGCATGTACGCGGCCAAGCAGTCGGGCAAGGACCGGGTGATCGGCTGCGGCGACGTGGTGCTGGGGGAAACCGCCGCCTCGGCGGTCGCCTGACCCTCCGGTTCCGTTCAACTCAGCTCAGTTCGAAGATTCCCTCGATCTCCACCGCCGCGTCCAGCGGCAGGGCCGGCGCGCCCACGGCGACGCGGGCATGGCGGCCGGCCTCGCCCAGCACTTCGACCATCAGGTCCGAGGCGCCGTTGATCACCTTGGGCTGATCGGTGAAGGCGGGGGTGCTGGCCACGAAGGCGGTCAGCCGGACCAGCCGGCGGACGCGTTCAAGATCGCCCCCGGCGGCGGCCCGGGCCTGGGCCAGCAGATTGATGGCGCACAGCCGCGCGGCGCGGACCCCCTCCTCGAGGGCCACGCTGTCGCCCAGCTTGCCGGTGACGGCCAGCTTGCCGTTCTCCAGCGGCAACTGGCCGGAGACGAACAGCAGATTGCCGGCCTGCACGAAGGGAACGTAATTGGCCACGGCGGCCGGCGGCGTGGGCAGTTCGATGCCCAATTGCTTCAGGCGTTGGCTGATGGGTCCGCTCATGATCCGCTCCTGGCTGGTGGTGGAGGGACAGCCTATCGCCTGACGGCCCGCCTGTCATCCACGCCCGCGCCAGTCCCCACACCCGCGTCCAGGGCATGGGCCCATGCAATCACGGCGATTGTTGCGGCGCACTAAAGTTCCATATGTTTCTTGGTGTCATTCAAGAAATGGAAGTTCGCCATGTCGCTCTCCCCCACCGTTCGGCCCTGCGCTCCCCACTCGACCGCCGAGGGTCACGGCCGCACCCTTCTGGGCCTGGCCGCAAGCTTCCTGGACAGCCGGATCGTCGCCCCCCTGGCCCTGCATCTCGAGCGGGCCCGCCTGCGCGATGAACTGGCCGTGCTGGATCATCGCGAGCTGAAGGATATCGGCGTCACCGACATCGATACCTTCGTCGCCGGCTGGCGCCCGAAGAACTGATCAGCGTGTCGTGGCAGCCAGCCAGGATTCCACGTCCTGGCGGCTGACGGTTCCGGTGCGGGCGTCGCGCTCGCCGGAAGCCGAGACCAGCATGGTCATGGGCAGTTCGCCCCGCCATGTGCGGTCGATCTCGAAGCGGAGCTTCTCGACGAAGGAATCCGCGAAGCCCCAGCTTTCCACCTTGTCCAGGCCGGCCCGCTTCAGGGTCCGCTCCACCTTGGCATTGTCCTCGGGCGGATCGGTGGTGACCAGGACGAAATCCACGCCGCCGCCCTTGACGGTGTCGCGCCACTGCGGCAGTTCCGCGAGGCAGGGGGCGCAGGTCAGCGACCAGAAATGGACCACCAGCGGCCGGCCGGCATGGGCCTGGAGCAAATCCCGCCACGATCCGCGCGTGAAGGGACGGGGATCGGCCGAGGCGGATGACGCCATGGCCAGCAGGGCCAGCAACGCCGCAGCGATCCGTTTCACCATGTTTTCTCCGTTTCCAAACGCTCCGGCCGGCGGACCTTAGTGTCGCCCCATTGACGGGACGTTGACAACGGTCAAGGACGTAACGTTTCGTCACTGTTGATCACTTCGGGGCGGCGTGCTTCAATTCGAGCACGCTATTGGGGAGTAGAGGTCCATGTGGTTCCGATCGGCAAGAGGCGGCATCGCCGCGGCGGGCCTGCTGTGCCTGGTGAGTGGACCCGGGCTGGCCCGGGATCTGGTGGTCGGGGTCGAGGCCATTGACTACTCCCCGGTCTACGGCATGCGCGACGGGCAGTTCCTGGGGGCGGCGCGGGAAATCCTTGATGCCTTCGCGGCGGCCCGGGGGCATCGGCTGACCTTCCAGGCCCTGCCGGTCAAGCGGCTCTATGCCGAGTTGAATCACGGCGGCATCGATCTGAAATTCCCCGATTCGCCCGATTGGCAGCCGGCCTTGCGCCAGGGGCGGAATACCGCCTTCTCCAAGCCGGTGATCAACTACATCGACGGAACCATCGTCCGCCGCGAGGCGGCGTCCGAGGGGCCGGAAACCGTGCGCAGCCTGGGAACCATCGCCGGGTTCACGCCCTTCGCCTGGGGCGAACGGCTGCGGTCCGGCACCGTCGAACTCAAGGAAAACTCCTCCTTCGAGCCCCTGCTGCGGCAGGTGCAGACCAAGCGTATCGACGGTGCCTACGGCAATGTGGCGGTGGCCCTGAACACCGCCGATTCGATTCCCGGACTGGCGGGAACCCTGGTCTTTGCCCCCCAGCTCCCCCATGTGGCCGACAGCTATCGCCTGTCCTCGGTCAAGGCGCCGGAACTGATCGCCGAATTCGACGAGTGGCTGGGCAAGAACGGCAAGCTGGTGGCCGACATCATCGCCCGCACCGGGGCCGAAAAGGGTGTGCGGTAGAGCGCGATGACAATGGATCGCCCCCTAATTTATTGATTGGAGACGGATTCGCCCGGCTCTGGCTCAGTCGGCAAGGGTGCCCAGGCGATCTTGCAGGGCGTCGTGCAATTGCCGGCGATTCACCGTCAACTCGGCCATGTCGATCCGCGTTTCCTTTTCCGCCGTCCCATCGGCGTAGCGCACGGTATAGGCCTTGACGGCGCCGTCCGGCGATGTCGCCTGCTTGCCGTTCACCTCGCGGATATCCGGCCAGGGGATGGTCCGGCCGAGGCGGTGGAGATACAGCCCATCGTCGTCGATTCTCAGCCCGTCGCCCATCCGCAGCGCCCGGCGGAGGAAACGCAGGCTGGCGACCGCCGGGAGCAGGGTGGCGATCAAGATCACCACCAGGAACACCTTGTTCTCCGGGTTGTTCATGGCTCCCAGCTTCGAGCCGATCAGCGCGACCAGCAGGAACACCAGGACCGGCATGACGAAGAACAGGGCGATGAACGCCTTGATCGGCCGCCAGCGGTTGAAGCCGGCACGAAGCGATATCCGTCCGCTCATCTCCACCTCTCCACCCGCAGGATAAGGAATCCGGCGGGAATGCCAATAAACATAAAGCTGGACCATGGTGCGTCACACATGACGCCCGATGGTCTAGTCACATCAAGTTGCAGACTTTCGTCATAAATGATGGAAATTTGATACGAGATGTGGGACACCCCTGCCGCACCCCGATGCTAGGATCGGGGGGTGGAAGAGTGATGAGGAGGGGGGCCATGACATTTCGATGGAGTGACATCCGCGCCCTGCTGGCCCATCTGGATGCCGAGGCCAATGATCGGGCCGTCGACCGCGACCAGGCCAAGGAGGAGGCGCGGCGATTGATGGCGCTCTATCCGGGAATGGCCAACCTTCTGACTCCCATCGTGGAACGTCACTCTCGCCAAGCCGCCTGAGACCCGCGGGAACTCTCCTTCCTTTGGACCCCAACCCACCCGGGCTGGGGTCTTTTCTTTTGCCGACGGCGGGCGACAAAATGGGCCGGCCCCCGGGGGAGGGCCGGCCCTTCTGTACGCGGACCGAGGAGATTAAGTTCGAGTCCGCGCCGGTATCGGTTTTATGCCGCGACGTCGGATCACGAGCAGCCGGTGGTGCCGCCGCAGGTGTCGCACTTCAGGCAGGTGCCGTTGCGCACCAGGGTGAAGTTGCCGCATTCGGGGCAGGCGTCGCCTTCATAGCCCTTCATGCGTGCCGTGCGGATTTGTTCGGCGCGGGCGTCGAATTCCTGGATCAGGGCTTCGGCGTTCACCGCCACGCTGACCGCCGATTGGGCGGCGGCCGCGATCTGCATGGAACCACCCGAGATATCGGCCGACACCGAGGTCGGGCCGCTGGACCGCGTCATGAACAGCAGGTTGGACGAGCGTACATAGCCGCGCGACGCCACCTTCTCGACCACCGCCAATTGCTGGGCGGCCGCCGCCGCGACGGCGCCCTCCGGCAGGCCTTCATGGGCGCCACGGCCCACCGTGTCGGGGGTGAGGTCGGCGGGTTCCACATGGGCCAAGTCGTTGCGGCCCAGGTAGGAGATGGCCAGCTCGCGGAAGATGTAGTCCAGGATGGACGACGACATCTTGATGGTGTCGTTGCCTTCCACCATGCCCGACGGCTCGAAGCGGGTGAAGGTGAAGGCCTCGACGAATTCCTCCAGCGGTACGCCGTACTGCAGGCCCACCGAGATGGCGATGGCGAAGTTGTTCATCATGGCCCGGAAGGCGGCGCCTTCCTTGTGCATGTCGATGAAGATCTCGCCCAGCTTGCCGTCCTCGTACTCGCCGGTGTGGAGATACACCTTGTGGCCGCCGACGATGGCCTTCTGGATGTAGCCCTTGCGGCGGTCGGGCAGCTTGCGCCGCGCCTGGGCCTGCTGGAACACCCGCTCGACCATGCGTTCGGCGACGATCTCGGTCCTGGCCGCCATGGAGGCATCGGCCAGTTCGTCGACCAGTTCACCGGCATCCTCCAGCAGGGAGGCCTGCAGCGGCTGGCTGAGCTTGGAGCCGTCGCGGTACAGCGCGTTGGCCTTGATGCCCAGGCGCCAGGACAGCATGTAGGCGTTCTTGCAATCCTCGACCGTGGCGTTGTTGGCCATGTTGATGGTCTTGGAGATGGCGCCCGAGATGAACGGCTGGGCGGCGGCCATCATGCGGATGTGGCTGTCCACCGACAGATAGCGCTTGCCGACGCGGCCACAGGGGCTGGCGCAGTCGAACACCGACAGGTGTTCGTCCTTGAGGAAGGGAGCGCCTTCCAGCGTCATGGCGCCGGTGACGTAGGTGTTGGCCAGATCGATCTGCTCGCGGGTGAAGCCCAGCCAGGCCAGCATGTCGAAGGCATAGTCGTCCAGCTTGTCCTTGGGAATGCCCAGGGTCTCGGTGCAGAACTGCTCGCCCAGGCCGTACCTGTTGAACACGAACTTGATGTCGAAGGCGCTTTCCAGCTGGCTCTCGATCTTGTCCAGCATGGCATCGTCGAAGCCCTTGGCCTTCAGGCTGTCGTGGTTGACGTGCGGCGCGCCGCGCAACGAGGCATGGCCGACCGCGTAGCGGATGATCTCGGCGATGTCGGCCTCGTTGTAGCCCAGGGTGCGCAGGGCCTCGGGCACCATGCGGTTGATGATCTTGAAGTAGCCGCCGCCGGCCAGCTTCTTGAACTTCACCAGGGCGAAGTCGGGCTCGATGCCGGTGGTGTCGCAATCCATCACCAGGCCGATGGTGCCGGTGGGGGCGACCACGGTGGACTGGGCGTTGCGGAAGCCGTGCTTCTCGCCCTTGGCCAGCGCCTCGTCCCACGCCTGGCGGGCCGCGGCCAGCAGGGGGGCGTCGGGGCAGTTGGCGGCGTCCAGCGGCACCGGGGTGACCGACAGGCCCTCGTAGCCGGTGCCCATGCCGTGGGCGGCGCGGCGATGGTTGCGGACGACCCGCATCATGGCCGAATGGTTCTTCTCGAAGCCCTCGAAGGCGCCCAGCTCCTCGGCCATGTCGGCCGAGGTGGCATAGGCTTCGCCGGTCATCAGGGCGGTGATCGCCCCGGTGAGCGCCCGGCCCTTGTCGCTGTCATAGGGAATGCCCGACGCCATCAAGAGGCCGCCCACATTGGCGTAGCCCAGGCCCAGGGTGCGGAACTCGTAGGACAGCTCGGCGATCTTGGGCGAGGGGAACTGGGCCATCAGCACCGAGATTTCCAGCACCATGGTCCACAGGCGGCAGGCGTGGCGGAAGCCCTCCACGTCGAACGAGCCGTCGTCGTTACGGAAGCACAGCAGGTTCAAGGACGCCAGATTGCAGGCGGTGTCGTCCAGGAACATGTATTCCGAGCAGGGATTCGAGGCGTTGATGCGTCCCGATTCCGGGCAGGTGTGCCATTCGTTGATGGTGGTGTCGAACTGGATGCCCGGGTCGGCGCAGGCCCAGGCGGCCTCGCCGATCTGCTCCCACAGGTCGCGGGCCTTGAGGGTCTTGGCAGCCTTGGTGGAATTGCGGTGCTTGAGGTTCCAGTCGCCATCCTGCAGCACGGCGTTGAGGAAGGCGTTGTCGACGCGGACCGAGTTGTTGGAATTCTGGCCGGAAACGGTGAGGTAGGCCTCGGAATCCCAGTCGGTGTCCAGCACCGGGAAGTCGATCTGGGTATAGCCCTGGCGCGCGAACTGGATGACGCGCTGGATATAGTTTTCCGGAATCTCCGACTTGCGGCCGGCGATGATCGCCTTCTTCAGGCGGGTGTTGGTCTTGGGGTCGAAGCGGGCTTCGCCTCCGTCGGCCGAATTGGCAGCACCGTCCCACTCGCGGCAGGCGGCCATCACCTCGGTCAGGTGGCGGGCGGCGAGGCGCGAGCCGGCCACCAGGGCGGCCACCTTCTGCTCCTCGCGGACCTTCCAGGAAATGAACTTCTCGATGTCGGGATGGTCCACGTCGACCACCACCATCTTGGCGGCGCGGCGCGTGGTGCCGCCCGACTTGATGGCGCCAGCGGCGCGGTCGCCGATCTTGAGGAAGCTCATCAGGCCCGACGAACGGCCGCCGCCCGACAGCTTCTCGCCCTCGCCGCGCAGCCGCGAGAAATTGGTGCCGGTGCCCGAGCCGTACTTGAACAGGCGGGCCTCGCGCACCCACAGGTCCATGATGCCGCCTTCATTGACCAGATCGTCCTCGATGGACTGGATGAAGCAGGCGTGGGGCTGGGGATGCTCGTAGGCGGACTTGGAGCGGACCAGCTTGCCGGTCTTGAAATCCACATAGGAATGGCCCTGGCCGGGGCCGTCGATGCCATAGGCCCAATGCAGGCCGGTGTTGAACCATTGCGGCGAGTTCGGCGCGCCCATCTGGCGGGCCAGCATGCAGGCCATCTCGTCGCGGAAGGCGCGGGCGTCCTCCTCGGCGTTGAAATAGCCGCCCTTCCAGCCCCAATAGGTCCAGGTGCCGGCCAGGCGGTCGAACACCTGCTTGGCGCTCTTTTCGCCGACGATACGTTCTTTCTCGGGCAGCTTGGCCAGGGCCTCGCTATCGGGCTCGTGGCGGGCCAGCCAGTCGGGCACGCCCTTCTCGGCGACGCGCTTCAGCTTGGCGGGCACGCCGGCCTTGCGGAAATACTTCTGGGCCAGGACGTCGCAGGCGACCTGCGACCAGTCGGCGGGGACCTCGATGTCGGTGGCGGAGAACACCACCGATCCGTCGGGGTTGCGGATCTCGCTGGACGCCTTGCGGAACTGGATTCCGTCATAGGCGGTTTCGCCGGACTTGGTGTAGTGACGCTGGACGCGCATTGTAGCCCCTCTGCTCCGCTGATCCCTGGACGATCCTGCCGAGATGGGCACAGGAACAGCGGTCGGCGTCCCCGTCCGGGCGCGTCTCCCCCCTTCTCCCGTGTCGCCCACAACATCTTGTGGTTTTCCCTCGACAGAGACGCAGCCTATGTCACGGGGCTTCGTTGCGTCAATGATTCTTTACGAAGCATTCACATCATATTGTGTTTGATTTCGACGAAACTTGGCACCGCTAGTGGTGCCGTCGGCCTGATTCCGCGGTTTTTGCCGGGGCGGGCAGGATGCGCGCAACCCCTCTGGACGGGGAGGGTGCCTTTTGCCTATAGTCCGCCCGACATTTGTTTCGCGAGGATCGAGATGGCGACGCTGGGCACCCTGCTTTACACCTGGGCCAAGGGCAAGCTGGTTGGAACCGATGCCGAGGGCAACCGTTATTATACCGAGCGCACCGAGGCCAAGGGCCGCCGCACCAAGCGCTGGGTCGTCTATAATGGTAAGGTCGACGCGTCGCGCGTCGCCGCCGAGTGGCACGCCTGGCTGCACTACACCAGCGACAAGCCGTTGACCGACGTGGCGCGCCAGTCCTGGCAGCAGCCGCACCGCTCCAACAAGACGGGATCGGCCGAAGCCTATCTGCCGCCCGGGCACGACCTGGCCGGCGGCCGGCGCGACCGTGCCACCGGCGATTACGAGGCGTGGCGGCCCTGATCACTCTGACGGGGGGACGGGGGCATGGTCAGCCGCAGTGATCGCGATACCGTGACCGGCGGCGCCGTCGTGCTGGTCGGTGCCCTGTTGCTGATGCTCGCCTTCGCCGTGGGTGGCAAGAGTGCCGACAGCAGTGACGGCTATACGCTGAAGGCCCGCTTCAACCGTGCCGACGGCATCAACGTGGGCAGTGCCGTGCGGCTGTCGGGCACCGTGGTCGGCCGGGTGGTCGGGCAGGACCTGGACGACCGCTACCGTGCCCTGCTGACCCTGCGGCTGCGCAAGGACGTCCAACTGACCAGCGATACGGCGGCGGTGATCTACACCGACGGCCTGCTGGGCGCCAAGTTCGTCGAACTCAAGCCGGGCGGCGACGAGCAGATGCTGAAGGCCGGCGCCGAAATTCAATATACCCAGGATGCGGTGGTCATCGAGGACCTGCTGGACATGATCATCCAGCAGGGCCGCGCCAAGCGCGGCTATCTCGACAAGCCCCTGCCGTCCACCACCAATTGAGCAGGTAGGCCATGGGACGGAATCTGATCGAAACCATCATGGGGGCCGTGGTCCTGGCGGTGGCGGGCTTCTTCCTGGTGTTCGCCTACACCCACGCCAATTTCAAGAAGATCGAGGGCTACGAGGTCTCTGCTACCTTCGCCAGCGTCGGCGGCCTGGATACCGGCGCCGACGTCAAGATCAACGGCATCAAGGTGGGCACCGTCGCCTCGCAAACCCTGGACCCGGTGACCTATGACGCGGTGGTGAGGCTCTCCATCGCCCACGGCATCACCCTGCCCAGCGATACGGTGGCCAGCGTCTCGTCCGAGGGTCTGCTGGGCGGCAAGTTCGTCAAGCTGGCGCCGGGCAGGTCCAAGACCGTGATTGCCGCCGGTGGCGCCCTGGGGCCGTCCAAAAACTTCAAATCCATCGAGGAGATGGTCGGCCAGTTGATCTTCCTGGCCACCACCGACAACCAGCCGCAGGCTCCGGCCGCCAAGGAATAGGGCCGGTGCCATGGTGGCGCCGCGCACCTTGGGGGCTGCGGCGGTTACTATGATGGCCTCAGCGGCCAATTCCCTGCCGTGCCGCGAGGCGCTCCGCCACACCGCCATCGATCCCGCCAGCTTCACCCCGGTCCGCATCGCCCCGGTGATGCGGCGGCGCTGACCGGTGGACAGGCGGGAGTCGAATGGGCAGGATTGGCCCGGAACCAAGGAGATGACGATGCGGCGAGTATTGGCGGTGGTGGCGCTTCTGACGGCGGTGGCGGCGCAAGCCCAGACACCCCAGGCACCAGCCGTACCCGCCGCGCCGCCCCAGATGAGCGGCACCGACCTGTCCTTCGACACGGCGGTGCTGCAGGGGCTCGACAAGGTCACCGCCCGGGTGGTGACGGTGGAGGCCCCGGTGGGGGCGCCGGTGCATGTGGGCGCGCTGGAGATCATCGTGCGGGCCTGCAAGAAGCGCCGCCCCGAGGATCAGCCGGAAAGCGCCGCTTTCCTCGATATCTGGGAATTGCGCAAGGACCAGCCGGCCGCCGCCCTGTTCCGCGGCTGGATGTTCGCCTCCAGCCCGGCGCTGTCGGCCATGGAACATCCGGTCTACGACATCTGGGTCCTCGATTGCCGCGGCAAGGCGAAGTAGGGAATCAGCCGATCGCCAATTCCCACGGAATGGCGGAATCCCGGTTGAACCAGGCCCGTTCATCCAAGGCGTCGGCCAAACGCTCCTGATACTCGGCACGGGGAATTTCCCGGGTGCCGAACTGCTTCAGGTGGTCGGTGACGAACTGGGTATCCAGCAGGCGGAAGCCGCCATGGCGCAGCCGCGCCACCAGATGGACCAGCGCCACCTTCGAGGCGTCGGTGCGGCGCGAGAACATGCTTTCCCCAAAGAAGGCGCCGCCCAGCGCCAGACCATAGAGTCCACCCACCAGTTCCCCGTCCTGCCGGACCTCGACGGAGTGGGCGAGGCCGAGTTCGAACAGTTCCACGAACAGCCGGACGATCTCGTCGTTGATCCAGGTGTCGGGGCGGTCGGCGGTGGCCTCGCCGCAGGCCCGCATCACCGTCTCGAAGGCGGTATCGCAATGAATCTCGAACGGTCCGTTACGCAGGGTCTTGCGCAGGCTCCTGGGGATGTGGAGGGCGTCCAGCGGCAGGATTCCCCGCCGTTCCGGATCGATCCAGTACAGCCGGTTCTCGTCGCGTGAGCGCGCCATGGGAAAGATGCCCGAGGCATAGGCGCGCAGCAGAAGATCCGAAGTGAGCGGGCGCATGCCGCCAGCCTATCCCAATCGCGGGTATCGCGGCAATTCGCCGCCCGTCGCCCTCAGGGCCTATTTGGGCAGATAGAAGCGGCCGGTGATGCCGACCCGGCGCAGCTGGTAGGAGCGCTCCAGTTCGTCGAACACCTCGTCGGCGAAATTGATGAAGCGGGGCGGCATGGATTGGGCGCCCTTCGGCTCGTCGGCCGGATGGGCGCGGCGGCTGGTGATCTGCACCACCGCCACCTCGTGCCGCGCCAGCAGGCCGGTCATGGCGTCGGCGGGCAGGCGGCCGTTGGTGATGGCCTGGGTCCCGCCATAGGGGTCGATCCACATGGGCTTGCCGGCCCGCAGGCACAGCAGCAGCGATTCGCAGATGGCCGGGCCGGGCACCGTCTTCAGCCAGGCGATATCCTGGAGAAACAGCGCCTCGCGCTCCTTCAACTCGCCGGCCATGTCCGCGGCGAAGCGCCCTAGGGCGATGGGCATGTGGAACAGCAATCCGGCATGGACCAGCAGCGCCAGGGCGGCACAGGCGCGCGGGCCGGCGCCGGGGCGGGCCCGAACCCAGGCGGCGGCCGGGCCGGCCCCCATGGCGCAGGCGATCATGGCGTCGAAGAAGATGTTGGTGTCGACGCCGGCGCCGCCGGAAAAGCCCATGGCCAGGGCGAGGCTCAGGGCCAGATAGGCTCCCACCTTGGTGGCGACGCGCCCGTCGCGGCCCACGATGAAATACAGGCCGACCACCGCGATGGGCGCCTGCAGCAGGTCCAGCATCTCGGTGGTGAGGATCACGCCGCGCGCCGGGTCGTACTGGCGCGATGCCAGCAGGTTGCGGAAGAAGTCGGCGCCGAATTTGGCCTCGATCACCGCCAGGGCCAGGGCGGCAAGGCCCAGCCCGGTGCCGAGATAGAGGGCGCGGTCGCGGTTGCCGCCCCGCCAGACCAGATGAAGGGTCGTCACCAGCGGCAGGGCCAGGACGTTGTGCTTGCACAGCAGGCCGGCCGCGAACAGCAGGGCGACCAGGGGCAGGCGGGCCGCTCCGCCCCGTCGGTTCACATAGATGGCGAAGCCGGCGCACAGGAAGCCCTGGGCCAGCAATTGCGGGTCGTTGACCCCCACGTAATCGGCGGCGAAACCCGACAGCATGCCCAGTGCCGCCGAGCCGGACAGCACCGCGTCGAGGCGCCGGGCTCCGGCGGCGCGGGCCACCATGGCGGCGGACAGGGCGATGACCGCCACCGCCAGCAGCGACAGCAGCCGGCCGGCCAGGACCATGTCGCCGACCAGCGTTCCCAGCATCCCCACCAGATAGAAGGACAGCGGCGGGTAGTTGTTGACGAACATGGGCGTGTCGGCGGAATACAGCGACAGGCCGGCCATGGCCCGCATCTGCTGATAGGCGTTCCAGCCCTCGTTGTAGTCGATCTCGAGCGCGGTGCCGACCCGCAGGACCGGATAGGCGAACAGACAGAGCGCCAGGAGGGCAAGCCCGGCGACGGTCAGCTTGTAGGCGTCGGTTCTGTTCACGGTCCCTCTCGGACGTCGCTCTGACGATGCCGGGGTTTAGCAATAATTTCGCCCGCGATCATCCGCTAAATCCCGGAGCAGGCATGGACGCTTAAGGCCCATATGTCTTTCGGCGTATGTGCCCGTTAGGGTGATTTCCCTGTTCCATCAATACTGTAAAACCATCGGGTCGAATGTTGTGGAGTGAAGCATGGGTTTGGCCCAGCCGGCCGCCAAGGCCCGGTCGGATGATGCGGAGGCTTTGGGGTTCCGGCGCCTGCGCCGTTGGCTGGTGGCCGGGTTCATCTCCGCCAATCTTTTCCTGGTTTCCGCCTATCTGGTGATGGTCTGGCTGGGGCCGCGCTATACCGTCGAGGAGACGGGGCGGTCCATGCGCACGCTTGCCCTGGCCCTGTCCGAGCAGGTGGAGGCCACCATCCGTTCCGAGGCCGCCATTCTGACCTCGCTGCAGCGGGAAATCCGGGCGCGGGGCGGGGCGAGCGCCTTCAGCGAGACCGCCTGGTACGAGATGTTCATGGCGCATCTCAACCTGTTCAGCGACGATCCCGCCGACAAGCCGCTGCACGCCCTGTTCTTCGTGGATGTCGACGGGACCGCTTCGGCCAGTTCGGTCAGCAACCCGACCCGGCGGGCCGACGCCTCCATGCGCCCCTATTTCGCCTTCCACCGCGACAACCCGGGCGAGGAACTGTTCATCAGCGAGGTCTCGCAGTCCAAGATCACCGGGCTGTGGGTGTTCTTCCTGACCCAGCGCATCAGCGGCGAGGACGGTTCGTTCCAGGGGGTGATCGGCATCTCGTTGCGCATCGGGCGATTCGAGGATCTGTTCGACCGGCTGCGCCTGCCCGCTGACGGGACCATCGCCATTCACCGTATCGACGGGGCTCCGCTCTATCGCCATCCCTTCACCGAGGCCTTCGCCACGGCTACGCCTTCCGCCTTTCCCGGCGTGCAGGCCATGATCGAGAAGCGCTCGGGATACGACCTGCAGGTCAGCCCCTTCGACGGCAAGCCCCGCATCGTCGGCTACAATCTGGGGCGGCGCTATCCCATCCTGGCGGTGGCGACGGTCAGCCGCGAGGGGGCGCTGGCCGCCTGGTCCCGCACCCTGTCGTGGTTCTCCGGGCTGGGAGGGGCCGCCCTGGGGCTGGGCGGGATGCTGTTCCTGTTCTCGCTCCGCCATCTGGGCAGCCTGGAGCGGGAGGCCCGCATGCGGCGCCTGTCGCAGACCGTCGACCAGAACCCCCACATGATCATCACCACCGACCCCGAGGGGGCGATCGACTACGCCAATCCCAGCTTCTATCGCTTCACCGGCTTCACGCCCGAGGAGGTGATCGGCCGGACGCCGCGCATCCTGAAGTCGGACGAGACCCCGCCCGAGGTCTTTACCGACCTGTGGCGCACCATCCGGGCCGGGCATGAATGGCGCGGCGAGATGCTCAACCGGCGCAAGGACGGCACTCCCTACTGGGCCTCCATCGTCATTTCCCCGGTGATGGACGAGGCCAGCGGATTGTGCGGCTTCGTCGGCATGCAGGAGGATATCAGCGAGCGCAAGCGGATCGAGGGACGGGTGGCCGAACTGGTGGCCGAGCTCAAGGAATCCAACCAGGAGCTCGAGCACTTCGCCTATGTGGCGTCCCACGATCTGCGCCAGCCGCTGCGCATGATCACCTCGTATCTCGGCCTGCTGCGCAGGAAGCTGAGCGCCGCCTTCGACGAGGAAGCCTCGGAATACTTCGCCTTCGCCGCCAACGGCGCCAAGCGGCTCGACCGCATGATCGTCGATCTGCTGGAATTCTCGCGTATCGGCAAGCAATCGGCCATGGAGGACGTCGAGCTCAACGCGGCGCTGGCCGACGGGCTGCAGAACCTCCGCGTCGCCATCCGGGATTCCGGGGCGGTGGTCAACGTGGCGGAAAACCTGCCCACCGTGCGCGGCGATCGGTCGGAATTGACCCGCCTGTTCCAGAACCTGATCGGCAATGCCTTGAAATATTGCCAGGAAGGCCGGATTCCGGTGGTGGATGTCTCTTACCGCGACGCCGGGGCGGAATGGATCATCTCGGTCCGGGACAACGGCATCGGCATCGATGCCGATTGCCTGGAAAAGGTGTTCGGCATCTTCCAGCGCATGGTCAGCCGCGACCAATACGAAGGCACCGGCATCGGCCTCGCGGTATGCCGCAAGATCGCCGAACACCACGGCGGCCGCATCTGGGCCGAGTCGGAGGTGGAGCGGGGCTCCACCTTCCTCGTCAGCCTGCCGAAGGCGTGATCACACGCACTTGCGGATATAGGGCTTGTTGATCTCCCACAACTCGTCCAGCAGCTTGACGGCGGCGTCCGAGGAATTGACCACCGGATCGGCCAGCAGGGCCTGCAGGGCCAGTTCCTTCGAGGCGTGGACGGCGGCTTCCACCGACAATTGCTGCACGCCGGCCTGAACCAGGGCCAGCTTGGCGATGGGCTCGGGCAGCGGCCCCAGCGAGACCGGGTGCACCCCGGCCGCGTCGACGATGGCCGGAACCTCCACCGCCAGATCGGGCGGCAGGTTGGGGATGGTGCCGTTGTTCATCAGCACCGCCGCTTCCAGGTAGTGGTGGCGGTTGTTGATCAGGCCGTCCACCACCACGTTGGTGCGCTCGCCCACCGAATGCTTCCACTCGTCGGGCAGCGGGCCGCCGGCCAGCACGCCCTCGATGGCCTGCTGCAGTTCCACCCGCTCGCGGGCGTCGCCGTCGTAATCGTGGCCGTGCTCGCCGCCTTCCCAGCCGAAAGCCAGGTATTCGCCCATGTGGTCGTCGCTGCAACTGGGCCACAGGCCGTAGATGTTGAACATCTTGCGGCTGAACGGCTGGAAGCCGGGATCGAAGGTGGGCTCCTTCTCGCGCAGCAGGGGATAGAGGTCCTGGCCGGTCCAGCGGTTGCGGAATTGCAGCATCCATTGGAAGTGGTTGAGGCCGATGCCCCAGCACTCGGTGTCATGCCAGGACTGCCCGGTGATGTGGCACAGCGCGCCCCTGGCCATGAAGATGCCGTGGCACAGGCCCATGGACTTGATGGGGCTGTACTTGCCCAGCGCCAGGACGATACGGCTTTCCGGGTTGGAGAAGTTGAGGAACAGGGCGTTGGGGCACAGTTCCTCCATGTCCCGGGTGATCTCGAAGATCAGCGGCAGGGTGCGCATGGTGAAGAACAGGCCGCCCGGCCCGCCGTTCTCGCCCAGGGTCTGGCGGATGCCGTATTTCTTGGGAATCTCGAAATCGTGCTTCCACAGCCGCATGCGGTCGATGGCCACCGAGTTGATCACCACCGAGGCGCCGTCGAAGGCCTCGCGGCGGTTGGTGGTGCTTTCGATGATCATGCCGGCCTTGCCCTCGGTGTTCATGCGCTTGGCCAGATCGGTCATGCGCGCCAGGGCTTCCGGATTGTGGTCCACCAGCACCAGGGTGGACCCGGCCAGGGTGTCCGAGGAAAACATGTCGCGGAAGGTCGAGAGGCCGAACGACATGCTGCCGGCGCCGAGAAAGGCGATCTTGGTGACGTTTCCCATGGTCTTGACCCTCCCAGGTCTTTCTTGAGTCCTAGATGGCGGCGATTCCGCCCCGTTCCAACACCATCGCCGCTTCGTCCCGATAATCCTCGGCCAGCACCAGTCCCGCCGCCGCCGCCGCGTCCACCACCACCACCGCGTCCGGGTGGAGCTGCAGGGCGGAGGCCGGAACCAGGGCGGAGGCCGGCCCTTCGATCATCTTGGCCACGGCATCGGCCTTGGACGGGCCGGTGGCCAGCAAGATGATCCGGCGCGCGCCCAAGATGGTGCCGATGCCCGTGGTCAGCGCCGCCTCGGGCACCTCGGCGGGGGCGAAGATGGGCGCGTTGGTCCGGCGCGTGCTGCGGCGCAGCCCCACCAGCCGGGTGCGGCCGGCCAGACCGCTTCCGGGCTCGTTGAAGCCGATATGGCCGTTGACCCCCAGGCCGAGAATCTGCAGGTCCAGCCCGCCCGCCGCCTTGATGCGGTCCTCGTAGGCGGCGCAATAGGCCGGCAGGTCGCCCCGGGCCAAGCCGTCCAGCAGATGGGTCCGCGAGGCGGCGATGCCGGCCCGGTCGATGAAGTGGGTCCGCAGCGTCCGGGCGCAACTGGCGGGATGCCCGTCGTCCAGACCGAGATACTCGTCCAGGCCGAAGACGGTGGCGCGCGAGAAGTCCAGGGATCGCCGCCGGTCGGTCAGTTCGGCGTACATGGCGAGCGGGGTCGCCCCCGCCGCCAGGCCGATGACGCAATCGGGCCGGGCGCGGACCAGCCCTTCGACCAGCGATGCGGCCCGTGCCGCGACGGCTTGCGCATCGGGTTCGATCAGCACCAGCACCGGCCCGTCTCCTGATCAGAACTTCACTTTCACCAGTGTACGGGGCCTGACGGGAAATGCATCTGTTATCGCGAGCTTCCCCTTGCGTGGGAGTGGCCTTTCCCGCCAAGATCGTCGGAGAGTTGGGGGCTTCAATGAACAACAAGAGTGGATGGATCGATTACTGGGATGGCGATGTTTCGGTTTATACCGGGGTTCGCCATCTGGAGGCCCATTACAGGGAGTTGTTTGCGGGGGTCGCGCCGCTGCTTCCCGCCGCTCCCTTCACGCTGCTGGATTTCGGCTGTGGCGAGGCGCTGATGGCGCCGGACATCGTCGCCAGGGGCGGGCGGGTATTCCTCTACGATGCGGCCGGCGGCCGGCGGCCCAGGCTGCGCCAGCGCTATTCCTATCTGGACGGCATCATGGTGCCCGACGACCTGTCGGTACTGGACGGGCTGTGCGACGTGGTGCTGCTCATCTCGGTGATCCAGTACATCCCCCGGGATGACCTGCCGGCCTTGCTGGCCCGGTTGCACCGGGCTCTCAAGCCGGGCGGCAAGCTGGTGATCGGCGATATCCTCAGCCCCACCAACAGCGTCATCGGCGACGTCACCGCCCTGCTGCGCTTCGCCTGGCGCGAGGCTTTCCTCCGGGAAGCGGTGAGGGGGCTGCTGCGCACCCTCAATTCCAATTACCACCAGCGGCGCAAGACCCTCGGCCTGTCCTCCTATACCCTCGACGAAATCCAGGCCCTGCTGGAGCAGGCGGGATTCGAGGCTTCTCCCCTTGCCAGCAATGTGGGGCACGCCCATCACCGGCGTTCGGTGCTGGCCCGCCGGCGCGGGTGACATGCGCTCTCCGCCCTTGACCATATTTTTCTAATGGTCTATGCCTGAGAATGAAGATGCGATGCGCTTGCATCTGTTGTCGCGGGGCAAAGGCCATGGACGTTTCGCTGCAAGACATGAAGCCCGGTGACACCGCCCGCGTGGTCGGCTTCACCAAGGGCGAGCGGGACTATCGCCAGCGGCTGCTGGCCATGGGGCTGACCCCCGGCGCGGTGTTTTCGGTGACCCGCGTGGCGCCCCTGGGCGATCCGGTGGAGATCACCGTGCGCAACTTCACCCTCACTCTCCGCAAGGACGAGGCCGCCATCCTGAAGGCGGTCAGGGCCTGATCATGGCCCATGTGGTGGCCGTCGTCGGCAATCCCAATTGCGGCAAGACGACGCTGTTCAACGCGCTTACCGGCTCCACCCAGCAGGTGGGCAACTGGCCGGGCGTCACCGTCGAGAAGAAGGTCGGCACCTACCGGCGCGACGGCCAGGACTACGATCTGGTCGACCTGCCCGGCATCTACATGATCGGCGGCATCTCCAAGGGTTCCGAGGACGAGCGGGTGTCGCGCGACTACATCCTGTCCGGCGAGCCGGAAGTGGTGGTCAACATCGTCGACGCCTACAACCTCGAACGGAACCTCTATCTGACCGCCCAGTTGCTGGAGATGCGGGTTCCGCTGGTGGTGGCCGTCAACATGATGGACCTGGCGGAAAAGAGCGGCATTCTCATCGACGTCGAAGCCCTGTCCCGGGCTCTGGACTGTCCGGTGGTACCGGTCATCGCCAGCCGGCGCCGGGGACTGGACGGCCTGAAGGCGGCCATCGCCTCGGCCTGCCGCGCCCGCCATGTTCCCGTCGTCCAGCCGCCCCATGCCGAGGCGGTGGCGGCGGCGCGCGACGCCCTGGCTCCCCATCTGGCCGAGGCCGCCGCCCGGCGCAAGGTGGAAGCGGCCTGGGCGGCCTTGAAGCTGATCGAAGGCGACAGCTTCGCGGAAGCCCTGGCCGAGGGACGGCTGGATGCGGAGGTCGAGGCCCATCGGGCCGAGATCGAGGCATGCTGCGGCGAAGAGGCCGACATCATCGTCGCCGACGGGCGCTACACCTTTATCGGCGGGGTGATGCAATCGTGCGTGCAGCAATCGCGCAAGGTGTCGCTGGCGCTGACCCGGCGCATCGACAAGGTGGTGCTCAACCGCTTCCTCGGCGTACCGGTGTTCCTGGCGGCCATGTACCTGATGTTCCTGTTCACCATCAAGGTGGGCGGCGCCTTCATCGACTTTTTCGGCCAGGCGGCCGAGGCCCTGGTCATCGATGGCAGCGCCTTGGTTCTGGGAATGGTCGGCGCCCCCGAGTGGATGGTGGCGGTGGTGTCGGGCGGCGTCGGCGGCGGCATCAAGACGGTGGCCACCTTCATCCCCATCATCGGCTCGCTGTTCCTGTTCCTGTCGTTCCTCGAGGATTCGGGCTACATGGCGCGGGCCGCCTTCGTCATGGACCGCGCCATGCGGGCCATCGGCCTGCCGGGCAAGTCCTTCGTGCCCCTCATCGTCGGCTTCGGCTGCAACGTGCCGGCCATCATGGCGACCCGCACCCTGGAAAGCCGTCGCGACCGGGTGCTGACCATCATGATGGCGCCGTTCATGTCGTGCGGCGCCCGGCTGCCGGTCTATGCCCTGTTCGCCGCGGCCTTCTTCGCCGAGGACGGCCAGAACGTGGTGTTTTCCCTCTATCTGGTGGGAATCGTCTTCGCGGTGGGTACCGGCCTGATCCTCAAGGGCACCCTGCTTCGGGGCGAGGCCTCGCCCTTCGTCCTGGAACTGCCGCCCTACCACCTGCCGACGGCGCGCACTGTGATGATGCAGGCCTGGCAGCGGCTGGCCGAGTTCATTTTCCGCGCCGGGCAGTTCATCGTGCCGCTGGTGACCGTGCTGAGCGTGCTCAACGCGCTGGGCACCGATTTCAGCTTCGGCAAGGAAAACAGCCGGGATTCGGTGCTGGCCGCCGTCAGCCGGGCCATCACCCCGATCTTCCACCCCATCGGCCTGTCCGACGACAACTGGCCGGCGGCGGTGGGGTTGTTCACCGGTGTCTTCGCCAAGGAGGCGGTGGTGGGAACCCTCAACGCGCTGTACACCCAGGTGGGGGCCGAGGATGCCGGACTCCGCGCCGAGGAGGAGGGGGGCAAGGGCGGCATCGGCGACAAGCTCAAGGCGGCGGCGGCGACCGTGCCGGCCAAGCTCTCCAAGCTGGCCGAAACCCTGGGCGACCCCTTGGGGATCGACCTGTCCTTCACCGGCTCCTCCGCCGAGGCCGCCGCCGAATTGAAGGTCAAGGACAGCGTGTTCGGGGCCATGGTCGCCCGCTTCGACGGCGCGGCCGGGGCTCTGGCCTACATGGTGCTGATTCTGCTCTATACCCCGTGCGTCGCCTCGCTGGGCGCCATCCGCCAGGAGGCGGGCGGGGGCTGGACGGCCTTTGCCGTCGGGTGGACGTCGCTGCTGGGCTATTCCGCCTCGGTGGCCTGCTACCAGGCCGCCACGTTCTCGCGCCATCCGGCGGCTTCGTCCGCGTGGCTGGCGGCCTGCGTCCTGGCTCCCCTGTCGGCGGCCGGGCTGATGTGGCTGGTGGCCCGGGGCCGCGAGCGTCGCCTCGTCGTCGCGTCCCCCGCCCAATAGGAGCCGCCATGACCCTGGTCGAGGTGAAAGCCTATCTGATAGAGCGCCATCGCGCCGGCCTGGGCGAGATCGCCACCCATTTCGACACCTCGCCCGATACCGTCCGGCAGATGCTCGGGCAATGGATCGCCAAGGGCCGGGTCAAGAAGGTGGACAGCGGCTCGTGCACCGCCGGATGCCATTGCGCCATCCGCCACGACGAGATCTACGAGTGGGTGGGGTGACGGCACTCCTGAGCTTCAGGAGTGCTGCGCCACGAACTTTTCCAGCCAGTGGATATCGTAATCGCCGTTGACGAAATCGGCGTCCTGGACCAGCCGGTTGTGCAGCGGGAGCGTGGTCTTGACCCCCTCGATCACATACTCGCCCAGCGCCCGCCGCAGGCGCATCAGCGCCTCGTTGCGGGTGTTTCCGAACACGATCAGCTTGGCGATCATCGAGTCGTAGTGGGGCGGAATGCGGTAACCGGCATAGAGGCCCGAATCCACCCGCACGCCGAGGCCGCCGGGAGCATGATAGCCCTCGATGCGGCCGGGACAGGGGGTGAAGGTCACCGGGTCCTCGGCGTTGACGCGGCATTCCAGGGCATGGCCGGCGAAGCGCACGTCGGCCTGGGCGTAGCCGAGCGGCGCCCCGGCGGCGATGCGGATCTGTTCGCGCACCAGATCGATGCCGGTGATGGCCTCGGTGATGGGATGCTCCACCTGCAGGCGGGTGTTCATCTCGATGAAGTAGAACTCGCCGTTCTCGTACAGGAACTCGATGGTGCCGGCGTTGCGATAACCCAGCTTGGCGATGGCGTCGCAGGCGATCTTGCCGATGCGAGCCCGCTGGTCGGCGTTGAGTGCCGGCGAGGGGGCTTCCTCGAGGACCTTCTGGTGCTTGCGCTGCAACGAGCAGTCGCGCTCGCCCAGATGCACCACGGCGCCGTAATTGTCGGCCAGGATCTGCATCTCGATATGCCGGGGATGGCCGAGATACTTCTCCATGTAGACGTCGGCGTTGCCGAAGGCGGCCTTGGCCTCGTTGCGGGCCAGCTTCCACGATTCGACCAGCTCGTCCGCGTTGCGGGCCACCTTCATGCCCTTGCCGCCGCCGCCGGCGGTGGCCTTGATCAGCACGGGATAGCCGATGCCGGCCGCCACTTCCAGGGCCGTTTCCGCAGTGTCGACCGAGCCGTCGGAACCGGGGACCACCGGAATGCCGGCGTCCTTGACGGCCTGCTTGGCGGTGATCTTGTCGCCCATCATGCGGATATGGTCGGGCGTCGGGCCGATGAACACGAAGCCGTGCTCCTCGACCATCTGGGCGAAGTCGGCGTTCTCGGACAGGAAGCCGTAGCCGGGATGGATGGCGTCGGCCCCGGTGATGGAAGCCGCCGACAGGATCGCCGCCTTGTTCAGATAGGAATCCCGGGCGGCGGGCGGTCCGATGCAGACCGCCTCGTCGGCCAGACGCACATGCATGGCGTCGTTGTCGGCGGTGGAATGCACCGCCACGGTACGGATGCCCATCTCGCGGCAGGCGCGGTGGATCCTGAGTGCGATCTCGCCCCGGTTGGCGATGAGGACCTTCTCGAACATCATGCTATTCGATGATCAGCAGGGGCTCGCCGAATTCCACCGGCTGGCCGTCGGTCACCAGGATGCGGGTCAGCTTGCCGCCGCGCGGCGCCCGGATGGGATTGAAGGTCTTCATGGCCTCGATCAGCATGATGGTCTGGCCTTCGGCGACCATGTCGCCGGGATTGACGAACTTGGCGGAGCCGGGTTCGGGCGCCAGATAGGCGACACCCACCATGGGCGAGGTCACCACGCCGGGATGGTCGGCGTCGGACGCCGCCTGGGCCGGCATGGCCACCGCCTGGCCGGCATGGCCCACGGCCACCGGGGCGTGGTGCATGGCGACCGGGGCCGCCTGGCGGGCGACGCGGATGCGCATTTCGCCGACGCCGTACTCGATCTCGGTGAGATTGGTTTCATCGAGCAGTGCGGCCAGGGTGCGCACCAGTTCGCTGTCGATGGGAGTCTTGTTGCCCATTATGCCTCTGCATTTCCCTTGATCAGACGGGCCAGCGCGTCGAGCGCCAGGATGTATCCGTGGCTTCCCAGCCCGCAGATCATCCCCTTGGCCGCCTTGGCCACGTAAGAGTGATGGCGGAACGAATCCCGCTGGTGAATGTTGGACAGGTGAACCTCGATGGCCGGAACCTCGGCCGCCAGCAGGGCGTCCAGGATCGCCACCGAGGTGTGGGTATAGGCCCCGGCATTGATGACGATGCCGGCGGCGCGGCCGCGGCATTGCTGAATGCTGGTGACCAGTTCGCCTTCCAGGTTGGTCTGGGAAAACTCCACCGCCAGGCCCAGCGATGCGGCATGGGTCCGGCAGGCGGCCTCGATATCGGCCAGGGTCTCCGTCCCGTACAGCTCCGGCTGCCGGGTGCCCAACATGTTGAGGTTGGGACCGTTCAGAATGCTGATTATGGGATCGGGCCTGTTTTTCACCATGGCTGGGTTTATAGCACGGGTCTGCCGCTGTGCAAGGTACAGAAGCGACCCACCCCCATCGTTGGTCCAGGGGGGGCTTTGGCCCCTTGCCTAAGTCCAGCACTGTTGGCAAATAGGGATAGGGGTAGAGCATTCATACGGGATAAGCATTGTGGCCAGGAATCGGACGAGGGGCGTTTTGGTCCTGGCGGCGTGCCTGCTGACCATGCCAGCGGCGGCGGAAACCGTACGGGCCGCGGGCACCGGAATCGGGATCGCCGTGGTTCGCCTGCTGGCCGAGCGCTATCAGCAGGACCATCCCGGCGTCCGCGTCGTGGTTCCCGCCAGCGTCGGCACCGCCGGGGCGGTCAGGGGGCTGGCCGCGGGCAAGGTGGACGTGGGCATCCTGGCCCGCCCCCTGAAGCCGGGCGAGGTCGAGGGGGGCGTTTCGCTTCCCATCTGCCGCACCCCGCTGGTCTTCTTCGTCAATGCCGGGCGCACGGACGTGGGGTTGAGCCGCCGGGACCTGCCGGCCCTGTTCGGCAATACCCTGCCACCCCTCGCCGGCGGCGAGGTTCGGGCGCTGTTGCGTCCCGACAGCGATGCCGGCTTCATCCGTCTGCTGGAAATCTATCCCGATCTGGCTCCGGCGGTGGCGGCGGCGCGCGACGCCAGGGGGGCCAATCTGGCCCTGACCGACCAGGAGGCCATGGATATGGTGGAGGCCAGCCGCTCGCTGGTGGCCTTCGGCGCTTTCGCGCCCTTGCTGGCCGAAAGGCGCAATTTGACGGCCGTGCCTCTCGATGGCGTGATGCCGGGGGTGGAAACTCTGGAAAGCGGGCGTTACGTCCACGCCGTCACGCTGGTCCTCGCCCTGCCGGCCAAGTCTTCCGCCGAGGCCCGGGCCTTCGCCGATTACGCCCGCTCGCCGGCCGTCGAGCCGCTGCTGCGTGCCAATGGCTGCCTGCCGGCGGCCGGCCGGTGATGCGGACCGTCGAGAGCGGCAAGGCGGTCATCCGGTCCGTCGCCCGCGTCCGACGGTTGTTCACGCTGGGGCTGGCGGCGGTGGGATTCCTGTGGCTGTTCGTCATTCCCGCCTTCGAGGTGTGGCAGCGTTACAGCCAGGCCAGCCTGGAGGCGGAAATCCGCCTCGGCCTGGTGGCCGATCGCATGTCGTCCTTCATCGCCGCCAATCTCGACATCTGGGAGTTCGAGGGCGTGCGGCTTCCCTCGGTGGTGGCCGGCGTGCTGCGCGGCGGCACCAATCCCCCCTCGCGGCTGGCCTTCATCGACCAGGCCGGAGCCGTCAACGAGTTTCCGGTCCGGGGCGTAAGGGGGGTGTTCAACCTGCTGCTCGAGGAGACGGTCACCGATGGCCGGCTGCCGGTGGGCCGGGTGGCGATGGAAGTGCCCCTGGACGAGGCGCTGCGGCCGGCCCTGTTGTCGGGCGCCATCGGGTTGGGGTCCATGGGGCTGCTGCTGCTGCTTGTCCGGATGGTCGGCCGCAAGGCCCTGGACCGCTCGCTGGCGGTGATCGAGGACACCACCGCCAGCCTGTCGCGGCGGATCGGGGAGCTGGAGGAGGCAAAGCGGCAACTGGCCGCCCATTCCGTCCATCTCAACATGGCCACCCAGGACATCACCCATGTGGCCATGCTGACCACCCATCACCTGCGCGAGCCGTTGCGCACCATCCTGTCCTATTCCCAGCTTCTGATCCGCTGGCACGAGACCGGCGCCACCAGCGGCGAAGCCGACAGCTATGTGGGCTTTCTCAAGACCGGCGTCACCCGCATGCAGGCGCAGTTGAAGGCCCTGTCCACCTATCTCGGGCTGCGCGAGCGCCCGCTGGTGCCGGCGCCATTGGCCCTGGAGGATGCCTTCAGGGTGGCGGCGCTGCGGCTCGACAACGCGGTGGTGGTGGAGTGGAGCGAACTGCCGGTCGTCACCGCCGATGCCGAGATGATGGCCGATCTGCTTGCCGACCTGCTGTCACACGCCGCCCTTCACCGCCACCCGGAGGCGGCGCCCGTCGTTCGCGTCAGTGCCCGGACCCAGGGGGCAGGCTGGGAAATCCGTCTGGCCGACAACGGCCGGCCGCTGGTCGAGCGCGATCCGGAGCGCATGTTCCATCTGCTGGTCCATGCCGAGGGCGGCGCCATGAGCGTCGGCCTCGCCTCGGCCCGCCTGATGGCCTTCCTG
>JAVBXM010000202.1 GCA_030824585.1 Phaeospirillum sp.
AAGCGCCGCCGATCCCCTGGGCACGCTGAAGCCCTTCGACGGCGCCACCGACATCTTCATCACGCCGGGCCACGCCTTCCGGCTGGTGGACGTGCTGCTGACCAATTTCCACCTGCCGCGCTCGACCCTGTTCATGCTGGTCTCGGCCTTCTCGGGCCTGGAGCGCATGAAGGCGGCCTACGGGCATGCCAAGGCGGCGGGCTACCGCTTCTACTCCTACGGCGATTGCTGCCTGCTGGAACGGACACCGACATGACCGAATTCTCCTTCGAGCTGCTGGCCACCGACGGCGCCGCCCGGCGCGGCCGCGTGCATACCGCCCACGGGGCCATCGACACCCCGGCCTTCATGCCGGTGGGCACTGCGGGCACGGTCAAGGCCATGCTGCCCGCTTCGGTGGCCGCCACCGGCGCCCAGATCGTGCTGGGCAACACCTATCACCTGATGCTGCGCCCCGGGGCCGAGCGGGTGGCGCGGCTGGGGGGCCTGCACAAATTCATGAACTGGCCGGGGCCGATCCTCACTGATTCCGGCGGGTTCCAGGTGATGAGCCTGGCCAAGCTGCGCAAGATGGATGCGGACGGCGTCACCTTCCAGTCGCACCACGACGGCTCCAGGCATCGCCTGACGCCGGAAAGCTCCATGGAGATCCAGCGGCTGCTGGATGCCGACATCACCATGGCCTTCGACGAGTGCACGCCCTTTCCCGCCACCCATGAGCAGGCGGCGGAAAGCATGCTTCTCTCCATGCGCTGGGCGCGGCGCTCCAAGGAGGCCTTCGTGCCGCGCCCCGGCTATGGCCTGTTCGGCATCGTCCAGGGCGGCGTCTATCCGGAGCTGCGCGCCGAATCGGCCAAGGCCCTGCTGGACATCGGCTTCGAGGGCTATGCCGTGGGCGGTCTGGCGGTGGGCGAAGGGCAAGAGGCCATGTTCGCCACCCTGGACGTCACCACGCCGCTGCTGCCCACGGACAAGCCCCGCTACCTGATGGGGGTGGGCCGGCCGTCGGACATCATCGGGGCGGTGGGGCGCGGCATCGACATGTTCGACTGCGTCATGCCGACCCGCTCGGGCCGCACCGCCCAGGCCTTCACCCGGCGGGGCACGGTGAACCTCAGGAATGCCCGCCATCAGGACGATCCCCGGCCGCTGGAGGAGGATTGCCCCTGTCCGGCCTGCCGCGACCACAGCCGGGCCTATCTCCACCACCTGATCCGTTCGGAAGAGATCCTGGGGCCCATGCTGCTGACCTGGCACAATATCCAGGCCTATCAGACCCTGATGACGGGCCTGCGCTCGGCCATCGCCGAAGGGCGCTTCGCCCAATTTGCCGCCGATGCGGCGGCACTGGAAGAGTCGGGTGATATCGCGCCATCATAGGGAGCCGCCGCCGTGACTCCCTGTGAGGTTGCTTCATGCTCGATGAATCCGAGGGCTTGCCCCTCGACCTGCCGGCGGCCGCGGAAGCCGCGCTGAAGCAGGCCGGCCAACTGTGGCACGACGAGGCCGCCGCCGAGGCCAAGGTGAAGGAGGCGCTCTCCCTCGCCCCCGATGCCCTGGCGGCCCGCATCGGCGCCTACAAGTTCTATTTCTATCGCCATCGCCTGAACGAGGCCCTACCCCATGCGCAGTCCTGCGTCGCCTTCGCCCTGGCGGCCCTGGGGCTGCCCGAGGATTGGCGGCGGGTGAAGCCCGGCGATGCCGCCTTCGTCGGCGGCGCCGTCACCCTGGCGCCTTTGCCGAAGCTGCTGATGCAGACCCTGATCGCCACCGGCTATGTCCTGGCCCGCCTGGGCCGCATCGCGGAGGCGGGGGAGCATCTGGGCAAGGTGGTGGAGCTTGACCCCGGCGACCGGCTGGGGGCGTCCCGCCTGCTGGCGGTGGTGCGGCGCGGCGGTATCGAGGAGGAGGACGAACCGTGAGCGGCCATCTTGCCTATGCCCTGGCGTGGATCGCCTTCGGCCTGTCCCACAGCGGGCTGGCCGGGCGTGACCTCGGTGGGCGCTGGTCAAGAATTGCATACAATGCAATCGCCGTCGCCGCCTTCCTGGCGGTGGGCGGCGTGGGCGGCTGGGCGCTGGGGGGCGAGGCGGCCTTCGACCTTCCCATCTGGGGGCGATGGCTGTTGGGCGGCGTGCATCTGGCCGGCTGGGCGGTGATGCTGCTGTCGGCCCGGTATTACGATCTGGGGCGCCTGGGGGGCCTGAGCCAGTTGCGCCACCCGGACCAGCCGGAGGACGAGGGGCTGCGCCTCGACGGCCCCCATGCCTGGGTGCGCCATCCCCTCTATGCCGGGGCCTTCCTGATCCTGTGGGGGGCGGCGCTGTCGCCGCTGGGCCTCGCCACCGCCCTGTGGGGCAGTCTCTATCTGCTGATCGGAACGTATTGCGAGGAGCGGCGCCTGCTGGCCCGCTACGGCGAGGAATACGCCGCCTATCGCGCCAGGGTGCCGGCCTTCGTGCCGTGGCGGGGGCGAATAGGATAAATTGGGCTGCCGCCCAAACCTGCCTGGAGGCATGCCTCCCGATCGGGGCCGGGGCGGAAGCTCCGTGACACCCTTACCGCTTGATGCCGCAGGCCTTGTCGGCGGCGGCCAGGGCGTCGGAGAACCCCGACAGCGGAAAGGCGGCGGCGACGTCGGCGCCCTTGGCTGGGCTGGCGTGCAGGAGGGCTTCCTTGCCCTTTTGCAGGCTGGTGACGATGGCCTTGTCGGCCTTGGCGTCGTCGGCCCAGGCGCGGTCGCCCTTGGTGAACAGCGAGTGCTTCATGGCGCCCACCTGCAATTCGACCTTGGAGTCCTTCTTGAAGCCGTAGGTGCCGTTGATACTGACCTCGTCCACGCCCTTGGCGCCGGGGCGGTGGGTGACGATCAGGTAGGTGGTGGTGGGCTTGCCCTTTTCGCCGCCGGTGACCTTGCCGGCGGTGGCGGCCAGATAGCAGGTCTTGGCGTTGCCTTCGGTGTAGGCGAAGCTTTCCCATTCGCCGAACTTGCCCAGGCGCTTGGTGGTGTCGGCGGCGAGGGCCGTGCCGGCCGCATTCGTGCCGGTCAGGGCGAGCAGGGTGGCGGCGATGACGAGCGGGCGCAGGGTCATGGGCTGAATTCCTCGAATGTCCTTGGGAATCTTAATAACCGCCAAAGGCGGGGTTGGGAATCGAAAAGGGCCCGGCCTTGCGGCCGAGCCCTTCCCGATCTGTTTCGATCCGGCCGATTAGGGCAGGACGATCTCCACGCGGCGGTTCTGCGGCTCGCGCACGCCGTCGGGGGTCGGGACCATGGGCGACGACTTGCCCTTGGCGACCACGACGATCTGGTCGGCGGAGATGCCCAGCTGAGCCAGCTGCGCCTTGACGGCGTCGCCGCGCTTCTGCGACAGGGCCTGGTTGTACTTGGCGCTGCCCGACAGGTCGGTGTGGCCGGTCAGATCGATACGGGCCGAGCCGGCCGACTTGGCGGCGGCGGCGGCCTGCTGGATCACGCGGGCGGCCTCGGGGGTGATCTGCGCCTTGTCGAAGTCGAAGAACACGATGTAGTTCTTCTGCACCTGGGCGGCGGGCTTGGGCGCCGGGGCCGGAGCCATGGCGGCGGCGGGAACCGGAGCCGGGGCCGGGGTGGCCTTGGGGGCGTTGAACTTGTAGACGAAGCCCAACAGCACGCCGTGGTCGCGGTATTCCGAGTCCAGCTTGGTGCCGGCGGTCGCCTTGGTGTCGTAGTCCAGGGTGGCGAAGTAGCGGTACTGGGCCTTCAGCTCGACATTGTCGGTGAGGTCGTAGCCCACGCCGGCGAAGCCCTGATAGGCGAACTGCCAGTCGCTGCCGTTATAGGCGTCGACGCCGCCCTTCCTGACCTTGCCGGCGTCCACATAGGCGGCACCGATACCGACGCCGACGAAGGGATGCCAGCTGGACTGGGGCAGGAACTCGTAGACGCCGTTGAACATCGGGGCCAGCGCGGTGGTGTCGCCGCTGCCGGTGACGCCGCCGACCTTGTCGATGCCGCTGGAACGGTAGGACAGCTCGCCTTCCACGCGCCACTGGCCGAAGCCGTAGCCGACCACGCCCTGGGTCAGCCAGCCCACGTCGGACTCGGACTTGAGGCCGGCGACGCCGCTGTTCTTGGAATCCTGCAGGAACTGGGCGCCGGCATCGAGGCCGACATACCACTGGGCCTGGGCGGCCACCGGGACCAGGGCGCCGGCGACGACGGCCGCGGCGAGGAGGGACTTGATGCTGCGCATGGGTTTTTACCTTCCCGTAGGGGTGCGAGGCGTTGAAAATCTGCCCCCATATGTACAATCGCAACCTGGTTCCGGCAAGGCTGCTGCGCCGCGGCGCAACACGATCCTCGGCGGCTGTTGCGGAAAAGCCACAGTGTTACGCGGACGATATAGTCGTTTCGACAGGGGGGGACGCCTCGGCCTGGGCCTTGAGGCGGCGGAACGATCGCAGGCTGAGGGGAATCATGCCCAGGTACAGGCAGCCGAGCAGCGAGAGGGTCAGCCACGGTTCGGTGACCAGGAAGGCGGCGGCCAGGCCGATGATCAGCAGGATGGGCAGTACCCAGCGATGGGGGACGCGCACCTTCTTGAACGAGAAGGTGGGGATCTTGCTGACCATCAGGAACGACACGCCCATCAGGAACACCGAGACCACCACCGGCTGGTCGAAGAAGCCGCCGCCGAACTGGATGGTGAAGACCAGGGGCATCAGCACCAGCCCGGCCGCCGCCGGGGCGGGAACGCCGGTGAAGAAATTGTAGGCGTAGGGCGGCAGGTCGGGCTCGCCGATCATGGTGTTGAAGCGGGCCAGCCGCAGCGCGCAGCACACCGAGAACAGCAGCACCATGGCCCAGCCATAGCCGCCGGCGCCCTGCATGGTCCAGAAATACAGCACCATGGCCGGGGCCACGCCGAAGCTGACGAAATCGGAGAGCGAGTCCAACTCGGCGCCGAACTTCGACGTGCCCTGCAGCAGGCGGGCGACGCGTCCGTCCAGTCCGTCCAGGATGGCGGCCAGCACGGTGGACAGCACCGCCTCCTTCCACATGCCGTGGACGGCGAAGCGGATGGCGGTCAGCCCGGCGCACAGAGCCAGCAACGTCAGGATGTTGGGGATCAGTTTATTGATCGACAACCCCCGGATGCGGGGTGGGCGCTTGGGGCGGAACATCAGCGGATTTCCCCCTGGCGGGCGCCTTCCGTGGAATCCAGGTCGGCCAGCACCGTCTCGCCGGCGATGATGCTTTGGCCCAGGCTGACCAGCGGCGATACGCCCTCGGGCAGATAGACGTCGACGCGCGAGCCGAAGCGGATCAGGCCGAAGCGCTGGCCGGCCCGGACCTGCTGGCCATCCTTGAGGTCGCACTTGATGCGCCGTGCGACCAGGCCGGCGATCTGCACGAAGGCGATCTCGCGGCCGTCGGCGCGGCTCATGCGCACGCTCATGCGCTCGTTGTCGGCGCTGGCCTTGTCCAGCGAGGCGTCGAGGAACTTGCCGGGACGGTACGAGCACTTGACGATGGTGCCGTCCACCGGGCAGCGGTTGATGTGCACCGAGAACACGCTCATGAATACCGAGATGCGCATGCGCGGCGCGTCGCCCATGTCCAGTTCGGGGGGCGGGGCGACCATGCCGACCATCTGCACCACGCCGTCGGCCGGGCTGACCACCAGGCCGTCGCGGGTGGGAGTGATCCGGTCGGGGTCGCGGAAGAACCAGGCGCACCAGCAGGTGAGCAGCGCTCCGGCCCAGCCCAGCGGGCCCCAGATCTGGCCCAGCAGCAGGGCTCCCAGCGCGAACAGCCCGACGAACGGCCAGCCCTCGCGGTTGATGGGGAACCAAAGATACTTGGTCAAGGAAATCTGCTGAGCCTGCACGCGCCACCTCCGAATGACCGCCCCCCTACGATGGTCCGGGCGGTGTCCTCCTGCCTTCGGCCTTTTGGATTTTCATCCCGGCCGGCGGCATGATACTAGTGTGGTGGAATTGAAGTTCCTACCATGAATTTCGTCGAGGATCGGGCGGCGTCTGCATGTCCAAGTCGAATGCGTTTTCTTTGGGCGGCATGGCTTTGCCGTTGGATATCGACGCGGTTCTCGAGGAGGCGGAGGCGCAGCCTCTGTCGTCGGGCGACGGTCCGGTGGCCTTCGACTTCGGTTTCCGCTTCATCCGCTTCGTCGCCCGGTTGGAGCAGTCGGGCTCTACGGCCCTGCTCAAGCTGGTGGGCGACATGGGCCCCATGCCGTTCTCGGCGGAATCGCCGGCCGCCCGCTCCGGGCTGGCCCGCATCGTCGAATCCGGCAATGCCGTGCTGGGCGCCGGCACCTTCCGCATCAATCAGGGGCGCATCCTGCTGGGCGGCGAGACGAGCGTTACCACGCCGGTCGCGGCGGTGGGGCTGGTCTCGGCGGTGACGCGCTTCCTGGCGCCGGCCATTCCCTACATGGAACTGATCTCCATGTACATCCGCCCGCCCCTGGTTCCCGCCCGTCCGGGTGAAAGCGCCGTGCGGCCGGAATGGCGGAAATCCAAGCGCCGGTAAGGCACTTCCGGGCAGGCGGCGGGGCGAGACCTACTTGGCGGGGACGCTGAACACCTGACCGGGATAGATGCGGTCGGGGTCCTTGATGTTGTCGCGATTGGCCTCGAAAATCACCGTATAGGCCATGCCCTGGCCGTAGAGACGGCGGGCGATGCGCCACAGGGAATTGCCCTGCAGCACGGTCACCGTCGCCCCGCCCTTGAGGCCGAAATCATCGCCCCGGGTCCAGGCGGCCTCGACCCGGGCCTGAACCTTGCCCTTGTCGTCCACCTGATCGGCGCGCAGCATGTGGCTGCCCTTGCCCGGCGGCAGGGTCGAGGCTACCCGCCAGTTGCCCTCGGCATCGGCGGTGGCCCGGCCCAGCAGGCGGTTGTCCAGGTAGAGATTGACCTTGGCCCCGGCGGGGGCGCGGCCGCTGACCGACATGCGGCCCTTGTCGTCGTTGTCCACGATGTCCAGCGACAGCCCGCCCTGGGCGGCGGCGCCCGGTCCCTGGAGGATGCGGCTGCTGCCGTCGCGCCCCGACTTGATGGCCAGCGCGGTGCCCTGGCCGCGCGGCGGCACCACCAGGACGACGGTTTCGCCGGAATCCATCTGGCTGCCGTCGGGGTTGATGGCCTTCAGCCTGAGCTCGCGCGAGCCGGGGGGCAGCGGGGCGGGGGGCAGGAACACCCACTCGCCGCGCCCGTCGGCGGTGACCTGGCCCAATTCCTTGCCGCCGTCGATGATGATCACGCGGGCGCCGGGCTTGGCCCGGCCGGCGATGACCGTGTCGCCGCCGGCATCGATGCGGACCACGTCGAACGACGGCTCGCCCGGGTCGGTCACGGCGGTCGTGGCGGCGGCGCTGGGCGGCGGAAGGATCTGCGTCTCGACGTCCGTCGTCTCGTCACGCTGGCTGCGTACGGCGAGCACGATGGCGATCACGGCGACGGCAAGCCCGATGAGGGCGACGAGCGTAGGCCGGTTCAAGGCGCCTCGCGAGGTGGTGGTGGTGGAAGCGGTGGCTACCCTAGTCCTAAATTCCCCCACTGTCACGGGCGGGAATCCGTAGTTCCCGCCCGTTTGATGTGTTTTTCGCCGCTCCTACCCGCCCGTTTCCCCTCCCAACGAGTAGGATTGAGTCTTGCGTTCGCCGTCCCGAATGCTATCGTCCCGCGTTTGCCGCGTGGCGGGAAATCACGGGCGAACGACGGCATGGGCTTCCAGCGAGGGGTAAGAACGATGACGACCGCGAAAATCATCTGGACCAAGGTTGACGAGGCGCCGGCTCTGGCGACCTATTCTCTGTTGCCCATCGTCCAGGCCTTCACCGGGGCGGCCGGAGTCGCCGTCGAAACCCGTGATATTTCGCTGGCCGGCCGCATCATCGCCAATTTCCCCGAGAACCTTACCCCCGCGCAGCGCATCGGCGACGAACTGGCCGAGCTGGGCGAACTGACGCTCAAGTCCGAAGCCAACATCATCAAGCTGCCCAACGTCAGCGCCTCGGTGCCGCAGCTCAAGGCGGCCGTCAAGGAATTGCAGTCCCAGGGCTACAAGATCCCCGACTTCCCCGAGGACCCCAAGACCGACGCCGAGAAGGAGCTCAAGGCCCGCTTCGGCCGTGTGCTGGGCTCGGCGGTGAACCCGGTGCTGCGCGAGGGCAATTCCGACCGCCGCGCCGCCCTGTCGGTCAAGAACTACGCCCGCAAGAATCCCCACAAGATGGGCGCCTGGGCCGCTTCGTCCCAGTCCCATGTGGCCCACATGAATGCGGGCGACTTCTACGGCAGCGAGAAGTCGGTCACCGTGGCCGAGGCCACCGACGTCAAGATCGAGTTCCACGGCAAGGATGGCTCGATCCATGTGCTGAAGGCCAAGACCAAGCTGAAGGCCGGCGAGGTCATCGATACCGCGGTGATGAGCACCAAGGCTCTGCGCGCCTTCTACGCCGAGCAGATCGCCGACGCCAAGTCCCAGCCGGGCCTGCTGCTGTCGCTGCACCTCAAGGCCACCATGATGAAGGTCTCGGACCCCATCATGTTCGGCCACGCCGTCACCGTGTTCTTCAAGGACGTGTTCGAGAAGCACGCCGCCGTCATCAAGGACCTGGGCGTCAACGTCAATAACGGCTTCGGCGATCTGATCGCCAAGCTGGACAAGCTGCCCGCCGCCAAGAAGGCCGAGATCGAGGCCGATATCAAGGCCGCCTACGACAACGGCCCGGCCCTGGCCATGGTCAATTCCGACAAGGGCATCACCAATCTGCATGTGCCGTCCGACGTCATCGTCGACGCCTCCATGCCCGCCATGATCCGTGATTCCGGCCGCATGTGGGGCACCGACGGCAAGCTGCACGATACCAAGGCCATGTTCCCGATCGCTGCTATGCCCGCATCTATCAGGTGGTCATCGACGACTGCAAGAAGCATGGCGCCTTCGACCCCAAGACCATGGGCAGCGTGCCCAATGTCGGCCTGATGGCCCAGAAGGCCGAGGAATACGGCTCCCACGACAAGACCTTCGAAATCGCCGCCGCCGGCGTGGTCCAGGTGGTGGATGAATCCGGCACGGTGCTGCTGGAGCAGAAGGTCGAGGCCGGCGACATCTTCCGCGCCTGCCAGACCAAGGACGCCCCCATCCAGGATTGGGTCAAGCTGGCCGTCAGCCGCGCGCGGCTGTCCAACACGCCCGCCGTCTTCTGGCTGGACAAGAACCGCGCCCACGACGCCCAGATCATCGCCAAGGTGGAAAAGTACCTGGGCGATCACGACACCAAGGGCCTGGACATCTCCATCAAGGCGCCGGAAGAGGCCATCGCCATCTCGCTGGAGCGCATCCGCAAGGGCCAGGACACCATCTCGGTGACCGGCAACGTGCTGCGCGACTACCTGACCGATCTGTTCCCCATCCTGGAGCTGGGCACCTCGGCCAAGATGCTGTCCATTGTTCCGCTGATGGCGGGCGGCGGCCTGTTCGAGACCGGTGCCGGCGGCTCGGCCCCCAAGCACGTGCAGCAGTTCCAGGAGGAAGGCTATCTCCGCTGGGATTCCCTGGGTGAGTTCCTGGCGCTCGGCGTGTCGCTGGAGCATCTGGCCCAGACCTTCAAGAATCCCAAGGCGCAGGTGCTGGCCGACACCCTGGACCAGGCCAATGCCAAGATCCTCGACAACAACCGCTCGCCGGCCCGCAAGGTGGGCGAGCTGGACAACCGCGGCAGCCACTTCTATCTGGCGCTGTACTGGGCCCAGGCCCTGGCCGAGCAGACCAAGGACAAGGAGCTGGCCGCCCGCTTCGCTCCGCTGGCCAAGGCGCTGACCGACAACGAGGCCAAGATCAACGCCGAGCTGATCGCCGCCCAGGGCAAGCCCGTCGACATGGGCGGCTATTACAGCCCCGACGATTCCAAGACCTCGGCCGCCATGCGGCCCAGCGCCACCTTGAACGCGGCCCTGGCCGCCATCTAGTTCCGCCGGGCCCATGAGCCGGTTTTCCGGCTCATGGGTGAGGAGGCAAGCGCAAGGCGCGCCGCGGCTTATGCCGCGACAGCCAAGCGAAGCGCCCGGCGATTGAGGGACTTACGGCGAACCGATTTATCGGTTCGCCGGTGTAATTCGGAACGGTGCGGCGGGAGATGCGAACCCCCGCCGCACCGTTCCGGTTCCGCCACCATCACTGAGTTGGTGGGCCGTCTCATCCAAATGCTTGGGAAACAAGCTGTTGGGACGGGCCGCTAGAGACAAGCAGATCTATTGGGCCTTTCGCACCCCGAGGAACCCCGTCAATGAAGAAGATCAAAGTCGCAAACCCGATCGTCGAGCTGGACGGCGACGAGATGACCCGGATCATCTGGAAGTTCATCAAGGACAAGCTGATCCTGCCGTATCTGGATGTGGATCTGAAATACTATGATCTGGGCATCGAATACCGCGACAAGACCGACGACAAGGTGACGGTAGAGGCCTCGGAGGCCATCAGGAAGTATGGCGTCGGCGTCAAGTGCGCCACCATCACCCCCGACGAGGCGCGGGTGAAGGAGTTCAACCTCAAGAAGATGTGGAAGTCGCCCAACGGCACCATCCGCAACATTCTCGACGGTACCGTGTTCCGCGAGCCGATCATCTGCAAGAACGTGCCGCGCCTGGTGCCCGGCTGGACCAAGCCCATCGTCATCGGTCGCCATGCCTTCGGCGACCAGTACCGCGCCACCGATTTCAAGGTGCCCGGCCCCGGCAAGCTGACCATCAAGTTCGTCGGCAACGACGGCGAGACCATCGAGCACGAGGTCTACGACTTCCCCGGCGCCGGCGTCGCCATGGGCATGTATAACCTGGACGAATCCATCTACGGCTTCGCCCGGGCCTGCCTGAACTACGGCCTGCAGAAGACCTGGCCGGTGTATCTGTCGACCAAGAACACCATCCTCAAGGCCTATGATGGCCGCTTCAAGGATATCTTCCAGGAAGTGTACGAGGCTGAGTTCAAGGCCGAATACGACAAGCTGGGCATCACCTACGAGCACCGCCTGATCGACGACATGGTCGCCTCGGCGCTGAAGTGGTCGGGCGAATTCGTGTGGGCCTGCAAGAACTACGACGGCGACGTACAGTCCGACACCGTGGCCCAGGGCTTCGGCTCGCTGGGCCTGATGACCTCGGTGCTGATGAGCCCAGACGGCAAGGTGGTCGAGGCCGAGGCTGCCCACGGCACGGTGACCCGTCACTACCGCGAGCACCAGAAGGGCAAGGAGACCTCGACCAACCCCATCGCGTCGATCTTCGCCTGGACCCGCGGCCTGTTCTACCGCGCCCAGTTCGACAACACCCCCGAGGTGGCCAAGTTCGCCCAGTCCCTCGAGGAAGTGTGCGTCGAGACGGTGGAAGCCGGCTTCATGACCAAGGATCTGGCCATCCTGATCGGCCCCGGCCAGTCGTGGCTGACCACCCAGCAGTTCCTGGACAAACTGGACGAGAACCTGAAGAAGAAGATGGGGCTGGGCTGACGCCGGGCTGACCGCTCGCTCTAAAAAAGAACCCCGCCGATGCGATCGCGTCGGCGGGGTTTTTCCATGGCCCGGCTCAACGGGCGCAGAACGAATCGATGCGTTGGCGCATCTCTTCCTGGGCGCGGCTCAACTCTTGGAGGCTGTCCCTGATCCGGGCCATGGTGGCGCCGAAACCGGCGCGGAAATTGGCGATGTCGAATTTCATGCGTCCGCACACCCTTGGGTTGGATTTGCCCCATACCGGGGTCATGTGCGAAGTATGGCAAAGGAATAGCAATACATTTCGCGTCGGTTGTTAACTTAATTTAAACCAACTTGAAATGTGCCGTCACTTCTCGATTTGGTAGTAGGTTTTTATCCGTAGCTCATCCGCGATGGACCTACTGGCGGCGATAAATCAGCAGACGTCCATCGGGCACCAATTGCTGGATGAGGTCGAAATCCCCGACATTTCCGGTCAGCACCGTCAGGCCAAGCTTACGTGCCTGGAGGTACATGATGCAGTCATGCAGCGCCCGTTGTCGCTTGTCCGCCCCATAGCCGCAAAGGCGGCAGAGGGTACCGGCCAGGATGCCCGCTGTCGCCATGGTCTCGGCATCGGCCTCGTGCAGGCGGTGGGCGGGAATGGCGCGGATGACGTCGGTGATGCGTGCCAAGGCCGGCTCGGTACGCGGGTCGGCGGGGTCGAGCCGGCCGAAAAGATGGGTCATCTCGGCCAGAGCAATGGTGGAATGATTAAGGCTGCGTGTTCGCAATAGAACTTTGACCGCGTCCGATGAGCGCCCTTGCAGGCCATCGATATAGACGCAGGTATCGAGCAGAAGCTCGCCCCCTGCCGGCATGCCGTCGGTGACCCAGGACAGTTGTTCGTCAGGACGTCGCGCTAGCGGGCCTTGCCGCTTTCCCGGCTTCAGCCAGCGTAGCGCCTTGTCGAGATCAAACCCCGCCACTCAGAACTCAAGATCCAGATCTGCATCGATAGTGCCGACCTGGGACACCAGAAATTCACCGAAATCATCCTCGATGGCGACCTTGGCCAGGGCGTATTCCAAGAGCTGGGTTGTGGAGGAAATGCCGCTTCGAGCCTTAGCCGCCTCCAGCAATTGCAGGGCGACGCGCCCTCCAACACGGGCGTCCTTCTCGATGCCGGGGCCAAGCAAGTGCTCTTTGATCGCGGCGGAAAGCGTTGCCGCAGCTCTAAGCGGCGCGTTGAATGCCTCAATTTGGGAGGTCAACTGTGCCAGAACCCAGGCGTCTGCAACGTCGGGCATGCTTTTGGATTTCATCTGCGCGAGCATCCGACGCGCGGTGGTTACGCCGACGATATCCGTGCCATCACCATGCTCTCCGTGTTTGAGCTTTGCCATTGCGGTCTCCATTCTGTCCAACAAAATAGCATTTTTGTCAGACCGCATTCAACGGAGCGGAAGGCTTATCCGTAGCTCTGCACCAGCGAGCCGACCACCAGGTACCAGCCGTCCACCATGACGAAGAAGATCAGCTTGAACGGCAGCGAGATCATGGCCGGTGGAATCATCATCATGCCCATGCTCATCAGCACCGAGGCGATGACCATGTCGATGATCAGGAAGGGCAGGAAGACCAGGAAGCCGATCTCGAAGGCGCGGCGCAGCTCGCTGATCATGAAGGCGGGGACCAGGGCCTTGAGGGGAACGTCCTCGGCCTTCTCCACCTCCTTGGCGCGCGACAGGTCCATGAACAGCTTGAGGTCCTGGGGGCGGACATGCCGGCTCATGAAGGCGTGGAAGGGCTTTACCGCCTTCTCGAAGCCCTCGATCTCGTCCAGATGGCCATCCATCACCGGCTGGATGCCGTCGGTCCAGGCCTTTTCGAAAGTCGGCGCCATGACGAAGGCGGTCAGGAACATGGCCAGGCTGACCATCACCGTGTTGGGCGGGCTCTGCTGGGTGCCCAGCGCCTGGCGCAGGAAGCCCAGCACCACCACGAAACGGGTGAATGAGGTGACCATCACCAGGATGGAGGGGGCTACCGACAAGACGGTGGTCAGCGCGATCAGCTGGATGATGCGCGAGGTGGCGCTGGCCTGCGGCCCCCCCAGGTCGATGTTCAGGGACTGGGCCAGTACCGGCCCGGCCGCCAGGGCGGCGGCGATGCCGACGGCGGCGGCCAGGATCATCCGGCGGCGGGAGGGCAGGCGGGTCATACTCCGGTCTCCGGCGTGGCGGTCCCCGGCTTTGCCGGCGGAAGGGTGAAGGCGGCGCGGGGGCAATCGGTTTCCACCACCACGGGCTGCCCGCCGCCCAGAACCAGCAGGTGCTCGCGGTCGTCGCGCCGCACCAGGACAAGACGATGTTTCACGTCCAGCGTCAAGGATTCCACCACGGCCAGCCGCCGTCCGGCGGCTCCGGCCCGTCTGGTCATCATGCCCGGCAAGCGTTGGCGCACCACCCACAGCGCGGCGAAGATCAGCCCCAGCACCGCCACCAGTGACAGGATGAAACGCAGGTAATGGGCTGAATCCATGCTCAGGCGTCCAGGGAGGTCGGGTTTTGGCGCTGGGTCAGCGCGGCGGCCAGCCGGTCCAGGTCGGCGACCAGGGCTTCGAGGCTGGGGCGGAAGGTCGCGCCCTCGGTCCGGTCCAGGTCGAGCACGGCGCCGCAGACGAAGCGCACCCGGCCTTCCAGGGCGGCCAGGTCCACCTCGGTGCCGGTGGCCAGCAGGCGCCGGGCGGTGCCCACCAGGGTGGCCGCCTTCTCCAACTCCTGGCGGACGGTATCGGATGCGGTGCTCATGCGTCGCCTCCCGGCGGTGGGGCCGCGCCCATGGAGGCGTTGGCGCGATAGACATAGGCCAGGATCTCGGCGACGGCGACGAAGGCCTCCACCGGAATGACGGTGTCCACCTCGACGGCGGCCAGCACCTCGGCCAGATCGGGATCGGTACGGACCTTCACCCCATGGGCGAAGGCCAGTTGCAGAATCTGCTCGGCTACCGCACCCCGGCCCGAAGCCGTGACGGTGGGCAGGCCGGGATTGTCGGGGTCGTCGGCCAGGGCCACGGCCACCTGACGGCGGTGGGGCTTGGCGGCGGCCTTGGCCTGCTCGCTCTCCGCCCCTTCGTCCCAAATATCCCTGTTGCCCATCGACCGGCTTCCCAGCGGGTTCACCAGCGTTCACAATGGCCTCGGCGCGCTTAAAATTCGTTTAAGCCGGCGAGGGCCAAACCCGCGTGAAGACACGGGCTTTACCGAATCTTAAAAGGGTCGGGCGGATAGTGATCATGGCGAGTCAGGTCCGTTCGCCCATGGGCCTGGCCCATCGACCCCGATAGCGAAGGTTTCGCGGGATGTACGACGATCTCGGCATTTTCAAGATGGCCAAGGCTCAGATGGACTGGATCGCCCAGCGCCAGGAGGTGCTGGCCGGCAACATCGCCAACGCCAACACGCCGCGCTATCTGCCCAAGGACATCAAGCCGCTCGATTTCAAGGACGTGCTGAACGGGAGCACCGAGCCCAATGTGGGCGTGGCGGCCACCAACGCCAAGCATATCGTGCCCGAGGCGACGCCCAGCCCCTTCAAGTCGGTGACCCAGCGTCGCACCTATGAATCCACGCCCGACGGCAATGCCGTCATCTTGGAAGAGCAGATGGCCAAGGTCGGCGAGGCCAATTCCAAGTACAACGCCGCCGCCTCGCTGTTCCAGAAGTACCAGAAGATGATCAAGACCGCCTCCGGCAGCCGGTAACCGAAGAGACCGTCATGGACGAACTCAGCAAAAGCACGCAGACCGCCATTTCGGGCATGAAGGTCCAGTCGCAGCGTCTGCGCGTCATTTCCGAGAATCTCGCCAATGCCGATTCGCTGGCCCAGACTCCCGAGGGGCTGCCCTATCGCCGCAAGGTGATGACCTTCAAGAACGAGCTGGACCGCGCCAGCGGCGTGGCCCAGGTCAAGGTGGACAAGGTGCGGGGCGATTCGTCCGAATTCCAGCGCCGCTACGACCCCAAGCATCCGGCCGCCGACCGCGACGGCTACGTGCTGGCGCCCAACGTCAATCCGCTGATCGAGATGATGGACATGCGCGAGGCCCAGCGCAGCTACGAGGCCAACATGAACGTCATCAACACTTCCCGCTCGCTGCTGTCGCGCACCATTGAAATGTTGCGCTAGGGCCAGATGCCGCGTTAAGGATTCGCCATCATGACTTCCAGCCTGACCAACGCCATCTCCGCCTACAAGAGCGCCGCCAATCCCTTCGACTCGGTGGGCAAGTCCTCCGAGGCCGAGGGCAACGGCACCGATTTCGCCAGCGTGCTCAAGGATGCCGCCAAGGTGGCGGTGGGTGACGCCAAGTCGGCGGAAAAGGCCTCCATGTCGGCCATCGCCGGCAAGGCCGACATCCGTGAGGTGGTGGCCGCCGTCGCCAACGCGGAAATGACCCTGGAAACCGTGGTCAACGTCCGCGACAAGGTGATCAACGCCTACAACGAAATCCTGCGCATGCCCATCTGAGCGGGTGCGGCCTAGATGACCGAGCCCGAGCTTATCGATATTGCCCGCGAAACCATCATCGTCATGCTCAAGGTGGCGGCGCCCACCCTGCTGACCGGACTGGTGGTGGGTCTGGTCATCTCCATCTTCCAGACGCTGACCCAGATTCAGGAACAGACCCTGACCTTCGTGCCGAAGATGCTGTTGGTCTTCGCCTCGATGATCGTGTTCCTGCCGTTCATGCTGCACTCGCTGACCGAGTTCTGGAGACTGGTCATGGACCGCGTCGTCGCCGGCGGCGGCTAGACCGTGATGCAGAAAATCGGCATCACGATCCTGCTTCATGCTTGCCCTCGCCGGGCGCGACCTCCGGCCGCTTGGCCGCCGCCGCAATGGCGGCTCAAGTGCTGACCGAACTGCTGCAACTGGACATCTTCCGCTTCTTCCTGGTCTTCACCCGCATCGGCGCGGCCCTGATGCTGTTTCCCGGCCTGGGCGGCTCGCTGGTCTCGACCCGCATCCGCCTGCTGCTGGCGCTGTCCGTCGCCTTCGTGATGCTGCCGGTGGTGGGCGGGGCATTCCCGGCCGTCCCCAAGAGCGTGGGCGGCATGGTGCTGGCGATCTTCGGCGAGGCGGTGGTGGGAATCTATCTCGGCACGGTGATCATGGTCATCATGTCGACGCTGAACATGGCCGGTTCGATGATCGGCTACCAGACCGGCCTGACCAACGCCTTCTCGTTCGACCCCATCGCCCAGCAGCAGAGCCAGTTGCTGACCGGCTTCCTGTCCAATATCGGGCTGGTGGCGGTGTTCGCCACCGACCTGCACCACCTGATGTTCCAGGCGGTGTTCGAATCCTATGCCCTGTTCCCCCCCGGCTCGCCGCTGCAGTTCGGCGACTATGCCGAGACCCTGGGCCATCTGGTCACCGACACCTTCAAGGTCGGCATCCAGTTCGCGGCGCCGCTGGTGGTGTTCGGGCTGGTGTTCTACACTGGCCTCGGCCTGCTGTCGCGGCTGGTGCCCCAGTTGCAGGTGTTCTTCATCGGCATGCCGGTGCAGGTGATGGTGGGGATGTGGCTGTTCATGGTGTCGCTGCCGCTGATCATTTCCCTGTTCCTGCGCTTCTTCGAAGCCAGTCTCATGTCTTACGTCCAGCCGAGGTGAGAGCATGGCCGAAGACGCCGAAGACAAAACAGAAGACCCAACAGACCGAAAACTGACCCAGGCCCGCGAGCAGGGCAACATCCCCACCTCCCAGGAGGTGAAGATCTGGGCCGGCCTGGTCGGGGCCCTGGTCATCGTCACCATGTTCGCACCCTACATGGCCGACGACGTGAAACGCCTGCTGGTCCCCTTCATCGAGCACCCCCATGCCTTCCCCATGGAGCAGTCCGACGTGGGGCAGATCCTGGCCGAGATCACCATCGGCATCATCAAGGTCCTGATTCTGCCCATGATGCTGCTGATGGTCCTGGCCATCGTCTCGGCCATGGCCCAGACCGGCCTGATGTTCCTGCCCGACAAGCTGACCATGGATTTCAGCAAGCTGAGCCCCATGAAGGGCATCACGCGCATCTTCTCGGGCCGCAACCTCGTCGAGTTCCTCAAGTCGCTGTTCAAGGTGGGCGCCATCGGCTTCGTCATCTTCCTGATGCTGAGGTCGCGCATGAGCGAGTACGCCGCGCTGGCCGCGCTGGACCTGATGGCCATGCTGGATTACCTGCGCCATCAGGTGGTCGCCATGATCATGGTGGTGGTTCTGCTGGTCTTCGTCCTGGCGGCCGCCGACTGGTTCTATCAGCGCTGGTCCTTTACCCAGCAGATGAAGATGACCAAGCAGGAGATCAAGGACGAGCACAAGCAGACCGAAGGCGATCCCATGATCAAGGGACGCCTGCGGGCCCTTCGCATGCAGCGCGCCCGCCAGCGCATGATGGCGGCGGTGCCGCGGGCCAGCGTGGTGGTGACCAACCCGACCCACTACGCGGTGGCGCTGCAATACGACGTGGAATCCATGGGCGCCCCGGTCCTGGTGGCCAAGGGCGTCGACCTGATCGCCAAGCGCATCCGCGATCTGGCCACCGAGAACGAGGTGCCCATCGTCGAGAACCCGCCCCTGGCCCGCGCCCTTTACGCCACCGTCGAGCTGGACGAGGAAATCCCGCCCGAGCACTACAAGACCGTGGCGGAAATCATCGGCTACGTCATGAAGTTGAAGGGTGAACTTGCGAACTGACGCCATCTCCTCGCCGCTGATCCTCTGCCTGGCCGCCTCGGTGGCCGGGACCGCCGCGCTGGGCGTGGCCGAGGCCGGCTGGCCCGCCATCTCCGCCGCCGCCCTGGTGGCGGCGGTGTCGGGGGGCATGCTGCTGCGGAACGCCCGCCGCCCGGCTGGCGGCGCCCCGATCCTGGCCGGAGCCCTCGACTCGGAAAGCCGCGCCGTCCTGGTGGTGGCCGCCAATGGCGGCGAGGTCTACCGCAATCAGGCGGCGCGCCGCCTGCTGGGCGGTGCCGCCGACCCCCTGGCCCCGCTCAAGGCGCTGGTCGCCGATGACGATCGCGCCCTGGCCGAGATGGAACGCCTGGACGCCGCCGCCGCCGTGGGTGCGCCCCGGCGCACCGAGGTGACCCTGGTCTCGGCGGGTGGCGGGCGCGAATGGTTCGCCCTCGAGGTCCGGCCGGCGGGCAAGGCCCAGGCGGTGGCCTGGATCGCCGAGGATGTCAGTTCGCGCCGCGCCATCGAGGAGACCCTGCGGCGCGAGAACGAGCTGCTCTCGGATTTCGTCGATCTGCTGCCGGTGGGCTGCTATTCCGCCGACGCCGACGGAACGGTGCGCTACGTCAACCAGCGTCTGGCCGAATGGCTGGGCAAGAGCGGCGACGAGATCGTCGGCCACAATCTGGCCGAGGTGTTCGGCACCGTCCCCAACCCCGAGGAGGAGCGCGCCGAGTTGCGCCTGCGCGGCCGCTCGGGCGAGGTGTTCCAGGCCCTGGTCGCCCATTCGGTGTTCGACGAGGGCGGCGAGATCTTCACCCGCTCGGTGGTGGTGCGCGACCTGGTGCCGGAGCAGCAGTGGGAGAAGGCCCTGCGCGCCGCCGAACGGCGTTTCCGCTGGCTGTTCGACGACGCGCCGGTGGGCATCGCCCTGGTGGATCTGGACGGGGCGATCGGCGCCTGCAATCTGGCCCTTCAGGCCATGCTGGGCATCGACCGCGACGACATGATCGGCCGTGCGGTGATCGACGTCATCGCCGAGGAGAACCGGGCGCTGGCCTCCGAGCAACTGGGCAAGGTGATCGCCGGTTCCACCCCCGGCACCCATCTGGAGGTGCGCCTCAAGGGCCGGCGCAACCTGATCGCCCAGCTGTTCGTCAGCCCCAGCCACGAGGACGGCGACATCTCGGGCCTGGTGATCCACTTCATCGACGCCACCGAGCAGCGCAACCTGGAGATGCAGTTCGCCCAGAGCCAGAAGATGCAGGCCATGGGCCAGTTGGCCGGCGGCGTCGCCCATGACTTCAACAACCTGCTCACCGCCATGATCGGCTTTTGCGACCTGCTCTTGCAGCGCCACGGGGCGGGCGACCCCAGCTTCGCCGACATCATGCAGGTCAAGCAGAACGCCAACCGCGCCGCCTCGCTGGTCCGCCAATTGCTGGCCTTCTCGCGCCGGCAGGCCTTGCAGCCCCGCCTGCTCAACGTCACCGACGCCCTGGCGGAACTCTCCAACCTGCTGCGCCGCCTGCTGGGCGAAACCATCGAGCTGCGCATGACCCACGGCCGTGCCCTGGGGCTGGTGCGCGTCGATCCCGGCCAGTTCGATCAGGTCATCATCAATCTGGCGGTCAATGCCCGCGACGCCATGCCGGGCGGCGGCGCGCTGACCATCCGCACCAACGCCGTCCACGTGGACCAGCCGGTGCAGCGCGGCCCCGAACTGATGCCGGCCGGCGATTACGTGCAGATCGAGGTGGTGGATACCGGCACCGGCATCGGCAAGGAAAACCTCGCCCGCATCTTCGAGCCGTTCTTCTCCACCAAGGAGGTGGGGGCCGGCACCGGCCTCGGCCTGTCCACCGTCTATGGCATCGTGCGCCAGACCGACGGCTTCATCTTCGTGGAATCCGAGCCCGGCCAGGGCGCCACCTTCTCCATCTACCTGCCGCGCATCGACGCCGAGCCCGCCGCCGAGCCCAAGCGTCCCGCCCAGCAATCGGAGACGTCGGGCGCCGACCTCACCGGCTCGGGCATTATCTTGCTGGTCGAGGACGAGGACGCCGTGCGGCTGTTCGGCGCCCGGGCGCTCCGCAACAAGGGCTATACGGTGATCGAGGCCCGCTCGGGCGAGCAGGCCATGGAGGTGCTCAACGGCGGCGAGCCCATCGCCGTGCTGATCTCCGACGTGGTGATGCCCGGCATGGACGGCGTCACCCTGGCCCGCTTCGTGCGCATGGAGCGCCCGGCCATCAAGGTCATCCTCATTTCCGGCTATTCCGAAGACGTCGCCCGCGACGGCATCGACCCCGACGCCGGCATCCACTTCCTGCCAAAGCCCTTCTCGCTGAAGCAGTTGGCCGGGGCGGTCAAGCAGGTGATGGAGGGGGGATAGGAACCGTGACGGAACTCAATTAGAACAAATGCGAACAATTCCCCTTGTGTTCTCATCCCGTTCGTGTACCGTAATCCTCATTGCGGAACCGCCCGGTTCGGGATAGATGAAGGGGAACGGCCATGTCGCAGGCTGCGTTGCGTCTCGTGGACAAGGATACCATGGATAGACAGAAGGCTTTGGAAGCCGCCGTCAGCCAGATCGAGCGGGCGTTCGGCAAGGGCTCCATCATGAAGATGGGCCAGAAGGATCAGGTGGTCGAGACCGAGGTGATCTCCACCGGATCGCTGGGCCTGGACGTGGCGCTCGGCATCGGCGGCCTGCCGCGTGGCCGCATCATCGAGATTTACGGGCCGGAAAGCTCGGGCAAGACCACCTTGGCGCTGCACGTCATCGCCGAGGCCCAGAAGAAGGGCGGCACCTGCGCCTTCGTCGACGCCGAGCACGCCCTTGATCCCATCTACGCCCGCAAGCTGGGCGTCAACCTGGACGAGTTGCTGATCAGCCAGCCCGACGCCGGCGAACAGGCCTTGGAAATCGCCGACACCCTGGTGCGCTCCGGCGCCATCGACGTGCTGGTGGTGGACTCGGTGGCCGCCCTGGTGCCGCGCGCCGAGCTGGAAGGCGAGATGGGCGACAACCATATGGGCCTGCACGCCCGCCTGATGAGCCAGGCGCTGCGCAAGCTGACCGGTTCGGTGTCCAAGTCCAAGACCATCGTCATCTTCATCAACCAGATCCGCATGAAGATCGGCGTGATGTTCGGCAACCCGGAAACCACCACCGGCGGCAACGCGCTGAAGTTCTATGCCTCGGTGCGCCTGGAAATCCGCCGGGTCGGCGCCATCAAGGACCGGGACGAGGTGGTGGGCAACCAGACCCGGGTCAAGGTGGTGAAGAACAAGCTGGCCCCGCCGTTCAAGGTGGTGGATTTCGACATCATGTACGGCGAGGGCGTGTCCAAGATGGGCGAGCTCATCGATCTGGGCGTCAAGGCCAGCGTGGTGGAGAAATCGGGGGCGTGGTTCTCCTACAACTCCACCCGCATCGGCCAGGGGCGCGAGAACGCCAAGCAGTTCCTGCGCGACAACCCGGTTATGGCCGCCGAGATCGAAGGCACCATCCGCCAGAACGCCGGCCTGATCTCCGACGCCCTGGCCGCCGGCCCCGGCGACCTGGACGGCGCTTCGGTCGAGGAATAACCGGGACCGGGCGTGCGAGCGCCGCGAAACGCAAGGGCCATCCGCCGAAAGGTGGGTGGCCCTTTTGTTTGCAGAAAGGCCGGCGGCGCTGGGATGGGGAGGGGATCGCCGGAGAGCGGCGGGCACCAAGGATCGAGCCCCAATGCACGATCTTCCCCCCGACATATCGCGGTCAAATCCCTCAGCCTGCAGGAATGCATATCTCGGTAGACGGACTTGCATTTAGAGACTGTTTGGTCCATATATCGAGCATGGTACAGCAAACCTCACCGCGGATGCCCCGCGGCCGGCCCCGGGAATTCGATGTGGACGCCGCTGTGGAGGGCGCCATGGGCGTCTTCTGGTCATGCGGCTATCACGGCACATCGCTTCCCGATCTGCTTGCGGCGACGAACCTCTCGCGCGGGAGTCTCTATGCCGCCTTTGGCGACAAGCACGGACTCTTTCTGCGCGCCCTCGATCGCTATATCGACCATGCTCTGGCGCGACTCGATCGCGAACTCGATCCACGGGAAAATGCCCTGGCGGGTGTGCGAACCTGTTTGGCGGGGTATGTCGATCGCACGAGCGGCATCGCCGGCAAGCGCGGGTGCCTGGTGGTGGCGACCGCCATGGAATTGGCCGCTCACGACCCCGAGGTGGAGCAGCGCATCCGCCGGTTTTTCACGACGATGGAGGCGCGGCTGACGGGGGCGCTGGTCCGCGCGCAGGCAGCGGGACAATTGGCCGACGGCGTCGAGCCCGCGACCGCCGCCCGCTTGCTGGTCTGTCTGGTCGAGGGTATGCGCGTCGTCGGCAAGACGGGCTCCGACCGTGCGGTGTCGCAAGCCGTGGTCAGGACCCTCATCGACCGTTTCTCAAGGTAGAGCATCGCATGGTCACAGCGTCGTCCAGGCACGCCTATATATGGACCGATTGGTCGTGAAAGGAACTCCCATGTCCCCAGCCCAAATCGCTTGCGCCGTGCTCGTGCCTTTGCTTTGGGGCGTGCAGTTCGTCGTCATCAAAGTCGGCCTCACGGCCTTTCCGCCACTGTTCTTCGTGGGCCTGCGCTTCGCCGCCGTCGCGGCGATTCTGCTGCCATTCGTCGGGCGACCGACCCGGCGCGAACTCGGACCGATGATCGCCATCTCGGTTTTCTTCGGCGGCCTGAACTTCGCGCTGTTTTTCGTCGGGCTCGGGCAAGGACTCGCCAGCGTGTCGGCCATCGCCCACCAGCTCTCAACCCCCTTCACGGTTCTGCTCGCCTGGCCGCTTCTCGGTGAGCGGCCTTCGACGCGCGTCATCATCGGGGTCGGTTTGGCATTCGGGGGCGTGGCGCTGACCGCGGCGGAGCCCAGCGCCTCGGTGAGGCTCGCACCGACCCTGCTGGTCATCGCCGCCGGCTTTGCCTGGGCGGTCGGGAGCGTCCTCACGAAACGCCATGGTCCGTTCGAGCCGCTGAAGCTGATGGCCTGGATGTCGCTTTTCACCGTTCCCCAGGTCATGGCGGTCTCCCTGGTGATCGAGCATGGCCAGCTCGCATCGCTTCATACGGCCAGCCTGACGGCCTGGCTGGCCTTCGCCTATACCGTCCTGTTCGGCGCGGTCGCCGGCTGGGGGCTGTGGTTCTGGCTGATCGCCCGGTGCACCATGACGCGTGTGGCGCCCTTCGCGCTGCTGCAGACCGTCTTTGCGGTCGTCGCCGGGATTGTCTTTCTGCACGAGCCCATGACGCCGGCACTCGTTGCGGGCGCCGTCATCTGCATCGCCGGCGTGGCCGTCACCCAGAGCCGATCCTTCGCCCGGAATAGCCTGCCGACAGCCCCCCGCGCACCGGTAGAGCCAATCCAGGGAGAATGCCTGTAGACCCGGAGACGATTGCTTGCGAGTCGCTGCGTATTGGTCATGCCTTCTTCAAGGCGGCGATGCCCGCGAAGGATCCCTGTTCTCGGCGTCGAAGAAGCCAAGGATGGTCTTCAGCAATCCGGGAAACCGTGCCTCGATATCGTCCAGGCGGACGATGTTGCGATGCTCGACCCCCCTTTTTTCCGTATGGATCAGGCCGGCTTCACGCAGGACCCGGAAATGATTCGACAGGGTCGACTTGGCCATGCTGGGGCAAGGGGCTGCCTCGGTGCAGGACATGCAGCCTTGCCGGCTGACCATGCTCCTGACGATGCGCAGGCGCATGGGATCGGAAAGAGCCATGAGCACTCCTTCCAACGTGATGTCGTGACGCGACGGATGAACGAACTGAACCATGACGAGATGTCTATCAGAGCGCTTGACATGTTTCAATAGTTCAATAATATCGAACTATTGAAACAGCCCCGCTCCCGGGGTGGATCGCAGATGCGAAAGAAGGTCATCATGAGCAAGAAGCTGCTGGGCAAGGTCGCCCTGGTTACCGGGGCATCGAAGGGCATCGGCGCGGCCATTGCCGCCCGTCTCGCCGCCGAAGGCGCCGCCGTCGCGGTGAATTACAGCACCGGCAAGGACGGAGCGGACCGCGTTGTCGGCGACATCACCGCCCAAGGCGGCCGGGCCGTCGCCATTCACGGCAACCTGACCGATGCCGGCCAGGTGGAAAGCCTGGTGGCCGCTACGGTCAAGGCTCTGGGCCCCATCGACATCCTGGTCAACAATGCCGGAGTTTATGAGTTTTCACCGCTCGACGGGATTACCGCGACGCATTTCCACAAGCAGTTCGATCTCAACGTTCTCGGACTGCTTCTGGTGTCGCAGCACTCTGCCCGGCACTTCGCTGACGGCGGCGGTGCCATCGTCAACATCAGCTCCGGCGTTTCGACCATCGCCCCGGCCAACACCGCCGTTTACACCGCCACCAAAGCCTCGGTCGATGCGATCACCTCGGTCCTGTCGAAGGAACTGGCGCCGCGCAAGATCCGGGTCAATTCGGTCAATCCCGGAATGATCGTCACCGAAGGCGTGGTGGCGGCAGGCCTGCACGAAGGCGACATGCGGCAATGGATCGAGACCGTCACGCCTCTGGCGCGCGTCGGAAAGGCCGAGGAAATCGCTTCGGTCGTCGCGTTCCTGGCGTCCGACGATGCGTCCTACATCACGGGCGAGACCCTGCACGTCACCGGCGGGCTTCGCTAGAGCGCGATGACACTAGATCGGCGCAGCGGCGCGCCAGTCTATTGTCTGAATCGCTCTCTAACGTATTGATTAGAGATGGATTCAGCTTCTCGGACGAATCGCGACGCGATTCGACCTCAAAGCATCCGGCTCTAGGCAACATCCGGGTATCGAGGCCGTCCGCGACCAATTGGACGAGCCTCGTTTCCGGTCCAGGGAAAACGATTGACCGAGGTGTTCGATGTTTCATCCGTCCCCAAACAATGTCCTCCCCGACCAGACGCGCGGCCTTTCGTCTTGGACTTGGCCGGCCGAGCCGTCCCTGGTCGAAATGCTTGGCGATCCCGTATTCCGGCAGCTTATGGCCAGCGACCGGGTCTCGATGGAGAGCTTCACCGATTTGGTTTCGGCCGTCCGACAGCGATTGGCGGGCTGATCGCCCATCGGCCGACGACGGGCCGGACTCTCCGTCAGGCCGGAGGAAATTTTCCAAGGCAGGTCACCCGGTGCCTCTGGACTTGGCCCTCGTGGCGCACCAGGAGTTTCAATCGCTTGCGTCACCCTCCTCGTCCCACTCGAACTCGGTCCACCACTCGGCCTCGAAGCCGTCGCAGGTCTCACCGTAGGCCCGGCACATGAAGCAACCGTCACCGCGCGTGAGCGTAACGTCCTCGACCGGCGGATAACGGACCAGCAGGGCCTCGCCACCCTTACGCGCGGTCGCCTCCGTGTCGCTCATCGGCCGATCCGGCAATTCGCGAACGCCGCATCGGTAAAGCCGCTCGGCACCCTCCGGGTACAGGACTGAGTTTTCCGCGTCGATATGACGCCAGAGCGCATGCGAGTACCGAATTGCCAGAGCCTGAAGTCGAATACGATCATCCTCGGCTTGCGGCCTTTGTTGGAGAAGCGGCGTCATCTCGCGCAGCCACTCCCCCATCTGGACGTGCTCGTGCGTGACGGCGTGCAATGGCCCGCGGTCGCCCGGCAGTTCCGCCTCGGTCACGAGCGCATCGAAGAACACCCGTTCCTCGCGATCGTGATGGAAATGGCCCGCGAACTCGGTGAAGAACGCGGCGAAGCGTCTGCCGTCATCCGGGTCCGCAGTCCCGTCAACGAGTCCGCCGACATAGGTGCGAAGGGATCCCAGCACCTGATCGATCAGCACGTGTTCGTCTTGGAGGGTATCGATCAGCTTCATCGTCGATTCATCCTGGTGTACTGCTCCGCCCCACCCATGCGCCATCACCCGGCACCCGTGCTTTGCTGCCTCGATGCGGCGTCGGCGCCAGATATGTTTAATCGGGTCGGGGAAGGTATCTATGACGTTCATCAACAGCAGCGCCGTCGTTGGAGAGGTCAGGTTGGGTCGGCTTTTGCCGAAGTGGTACGCAGTAAAGCACCCGCTCCCGGTCCAACTGGGTCATTCCTGATCGCAAGAGCGGGCGAAGACGCCTCCATCGCCAATGATGCGCATCCAAGGAGCACCAAAGGCCGCCCCGTTGGGGGCGGCCTTTGCACATTACGCGTCAATAATTAGCGCGTTATGGGTCGCGTTTGCGGGTTATGCGTCACCCGACACACTGTCGGGCGACGCATAACCCGCAAAATCACATGCGCCAACCCATTGGAAACAATGATGGCGGTGACGGATATTCTGCAAATCCGTTGCCCCATATCCTGCAAATTGACGATGTCCTCGATGCATAAGCTGCAAACGACGGCTAACATATTGAAACTGCTTGGCTCGTGCAGTCAATAATGACGCCAGCGAAAAGGCAAAGAGGTCGGGTCGATGCGCCTGTGGATGATCGTGGCCGAGGCAGCTGTTTCAGTCTTGGAGCGAGACGGACAACTCACGGCTGATGCCCAACGTGCGACACAGGAGTGGTTGCCAGCATACAGATGGATGGCCGACCAGATGGTGCTGCGCCTCGGACCGCCGCCTCGGCAAGGGGCATTGCCGTTATGGGCGTGGGCCCAATGGCTTGGGCCGAACCGGCTTCGGCCAGACATGCGTTACGGCAGCCACCTTCCATCCGGCACCGCCTGCGCCCGCCTTACCCTGGAGATTCCGGCCAGCATGGTATTGCTGTCGGATTTCGATGACTGGCACTTCGTCCTCAACAATTGGTACCTGGCGCTGTCAGAGGCCGACGACGATAGCTTCGCCGAGAAAGCGGGATTCTCTTCGCAGGGTCTCTATCCAGAACCATTTCAGTCGCAGGTCACCAAATCCTGGGAGAGGATTTTTGATCTTGGTCGCGTCGATTGGGATCCGGCTTGGAACGGCGACCCCAACGACAGGAGCCTTCAGGCGACTTTATGGAGAGTTGGTGCGGACCAAGTGCGCAAGGTTGAGTGGTTCAAGGCGCGATAGGCGCGGACCTGAAGGCGTTCCCGGCGGGGCAGGGTTTTCCTTAACCGTCGCGCGAACATAAAGAGAACCTTGTTATTGACTATCGACCGGCCGTGATGGCACCCTCGGCCATCAACACCCGAATTACGCCCGGAGCCTTGACCAAGGTTCCGGGCGTTTTGCGTTTCTGGCGCCGCCCCCACCCTCAACACATCGCAAGCCTGGCGGTTGGAAGCGGTCGTTAAGTTCCGTGGGTGACGGGCAGGCATCTCAACTTGGCGCCAACGGCGGACGGCTTCGCTACGCAGGGGGGCAACTGCATTGCCCACAAGGTGGTCGCAGCCGCTGAACAATGAAAGGAGCAAAGCATGAATTTCAATGCGTGACCGGGGCTGTTCGACGAAGACGCCCCTGATCCATTCCAGAGTGGCGATCCAATGGGGAGCTACTTTTCGCTCTCCGACTCCCTTGGGACCGATCAGCCTAACCGCCGCGACGATTCGGTCAAGGTGGAAACCATCCTCGGCAACACCGGCTATATGGATCTTTCTCAGACCGGTGGTCCGTTGGGGTACTGGGGCGAGCCGCAGGATAAGGCCGTCCGGAAATGGCAGGGCGACAACGGGTTGGAGGTCGATGGCGTCCTCAATCCAGGAGGCCCCACTATCTCCAGCATGAAGAAGGCGACCGAAAGCCTCTTAGGCGGCTTTACGGCCCCGACCGCTGACGAGGTGGATCAGCACCATGCGCAGCGGCAACAAGGTGAGGAAGGGCTGCTCAACACTCGCCCCGCCAGGCTGTCCATGCCCAAGGCGGCGCAGCCCATTGAACTGGATGACACAAGCCTGGCGTTCAACCGGGATACGGCCAATGCAATGACCCGCAGCACCGTGGACGGACAGATACCGGATATCTACGGAAACTATCTCAGCCAAGCTGGGGCCGCAGCTCATCCGACCATCATGGACCTTGCCGAGCAGGTCGATGCCACATCCGGGAGAGACCGGGCGGATCGTGTCCTTCATGGGATCATCGGCAAGGCATCTCCCGATCAGGTTGAGGGATTGCTGGGAGGGCCCCCTCCCGCACCGCGGCCTATCGGGGTGAGATTGGCCGACCTGCCCGACGACGGTGACGTGCCGCTGTTCCGCGAGACATCCGATTTCGGCGACCTGCAAACGGCAAGCACCGGAATGCCAAATCAGGCTTTGGCCGAGGACGAGCCGCCGCCGCCGGAGCCCACGCCACCTGAACCGCCGGAGCCAGAAAAGCCCGACCCGGAGAACCCCGACCCGCCCCCAGAAGACTCCGA
>JAVBXM010000085.1 GCA_030824585.1 Phaeospirillum sp.
CGAGGCCGAGCGCTTCGCCTTGGGCCTCGGCCTGCGCCGCGGCGCCCCCTTGCCGGCTCAGGACGGCGAGTCCAGCCTGCAGGCCAGCGTCGCCGCCTTCGAGAAGCGCCGCATCGAGGAGGCCTTCCGCGAGGCCAGGGGCGACGTCGCCCTGGTGATGACCCGCCTCGACCTGCCGCGCCGCACCCTCAACGAGAAGATGGCCAAATACGGCATCGACCGCCGCACCTTCCTGCAATAGGCGGGCGGCGGGTCGCCCCGCCGCCCCTCTCGGGCATCAGGAGTTCGGAGACGCCTGTTCAAGCAGCCCCAGCATGGTCGGCCAGTATGGCGTCGCTCCAGAGACGCAGAGATTGGCCATGTAGGTGTCGGTCTGCTCGATCCAGCTGACCAATGCTTCCTGGGCGCTGCTCCAGGGGGGATTGCCGCCGCTGATCGGCGGATTGAGCCGGAAGAACTTGGAGCCGAGCGCCTGGGACAGGAACGCGTCGGTCCCCATGCCCGGGCCGTCCTTCAGCATGGTCATCAGCAGCATGTCGCCGTTGCAGTTCAGCCAGCCGGGCCGCCCGACGAACGGCAGGGCACCGGCCCGCTCCACGCTGGTATAGGCGGGCTCGGTCGAGATGGAGGTATAGCCGCAGCCGACGGAGATGAAGCTGTTGATCGGGATGTTGTTGTCGAGGCAGTAGAAATAGACCGCCAGCGCCGGGCTGCCGGCATAGATGCCGCCATCGACGAAATAATTGATCGTTCCGCCATCGCTGGAACCCTGGGTGAATTGCAGGTCGGCGGGAACCGGCGGCAGCAGCATGGGAAAGGCGCTGCTCATCAGACAGGCCTGCAGGACACTCAGGTTCTCCAGGGCCGAGGACGGATTGACCACCTGGGTGGTGTTGGTCAGCAATTGCGGGCCGGGCGGCGTCGAGGGATAGGTGTTGCCGCCGATGGTCACCGCCTGCTTATTGATGACGGCACCGACGGTGATGCCGTAATCGGGCGTGGCTGCCGGTGTGGACGGAAAATTGACGTTGAAGCTGGTGATCAGCAGGGTGTTCGGCGCGTCCGACAGATGCATCACCGTCGAGCAGCCCGGATTGACCGGACCCGGCGTGAAATCCTCCATCCCGGGAACCTTCGACGATCCGGAAGCCGGGCTGCGGGTCAGGGCGTAGGCCCAACCGGGATTGCCGTAGAGACCGGCGATGATCCCGGCCAGGGAAGCATTGCCGAAGGCGGTCGAGAACGACGTCAGCATGCTGGTTTCCGCCAGCGGCGTGCTTGTGCTGACCAGTGGGAAGATCGTTCCGGCATTGCCGGTGTAGAGGGACAGGGCGTCGTTGGCCGAATTGGTCTGCCCCGCCGCCGTCGGGACCGAGAGCGTCGCGGCCAGCAGCGAGCCCGTCGAGGTCCCGCCGATCACCTCGAACCATTGATTGAGGGCATAGCTTCCGGGCAGTTGGGGGATCGCGCCGCCGCCTGACATGGTCGCCGGCTTGATGGAGATTGCCGAACCATTGCTCCCCGGATCGGGCGGCACCGTGACCGTGCCGGCCGAACCATCCAGGTAGGAAAGAATGCGCGCAGGGATCACGCCCATGAGGGCGCCGCCGTCGATGGACAGGATGTTCACACCGGATGTTGACATCTCACTCTCCCATTAGCTGCTTTTTTAATAAAAATGACTCGGTTAGAGCACTCTCTGTATCTATAAAAATCCCAAAAAAATATATATGCCATTATGCACACCCTTTTACGGGTATGATGTAGATCATATAATCTTTTAGTTGATTGCATTCGTGTATCGGCGGAAATCCGCCGACTGGACGCGATCTTCGGCGGAGATTCGCCGATATCTGCCCGAGGCAAGGTGGCAACAATCATTGAATTTCAATGTGTTGCGCAAATTTGTCCGATTGGCCCGCCGCTTGCTCTTGCCTTCCGCAAAATCGCCCGCTCCCCGCGGGCCAATGTGGGAGGACCGAACGTTGAGTCACATGGATACGACCATAGCCCCGGTGACCGGGAGCCACGACATGGAGAGCAAGGACACCAAGGGCAAGATCCTGATGGTGTTCAAGGGCTCGGTGGGCAATCTGGTAGAATACTACGACTGGTACGTCTATTCGGCCTTCGCCCTGTATTTCTCCAAGTATTTCTTCCCCGGCGACGACCCCACCGTCCAGTTGCTCAACACCTCGGCCGTCTTCGCGCTGGGCTTCTTCATGCGGCCGCTGGGCGGCTGGCTGCTGGGCACCTATGCCGACCGCAAGGGGCGCAAGGCGGCGCTGCTGGTCTCGGTCAGCATGATGTGCGCCGGATCGCTGATCATCGCCGTGATGCCCGGCTACCAGACCATCGGCATCGCCGCGCCCATCGCCCTGATCATGGCGCGGCTGCTGCAGGGCCTCAGCCTGGGCGGCGAATACGGGTCGGCCGCCACCTACCTGTCGGAAATCGCCACCAAGGACCGGCGCGGCTTTTATTCCAGCTTCCAGTACGTGACCCTGATCATGGGCCAGTTGCTGGCGCTGGGCGTGCTGATCTCGCTGCAGCGGGTGTTCCTGACCACCGCCCAGTTGGAAGCCTGGGGCTGGCGCATTCCTTTCGTGATCGGCGGGCTGTGCGCCGTGGTGGCCATCTACCTGCGGAGCTCCATGGAGGAAACCGAATCCTTCGAGCACCACAAGGGCGAGGTGGTGGGCGAAAGCCGCATCCGCGCCCTGATGCGCCACCCGCGCCAGGTGATGACCGTCATCGGCCTGACCATGGGCGGCACCGTCGCCTTCTACACCTTCACCACCTACATGCAGAAGTATCTGGTCAACACCGCCGGCTTCTCCAAGAACGACGCCACCATGATCTCGGCGGCGGCCACCTTCGTCTACATGCTGATGCATCCGCTGGTCGGCCACATCTCCGACAAGGTGGGCCGGCGCGCCGTGCTGATCGCCTTCGGCGTGATGAGCACGCTGTGCACCGTGCCGATCCTCACCGCGCTGGGCCAGACCCGGGATTCCGTCACCGCCTTCTTCCTGGTGCTGTCCGGCTTGACCATCGTGTCCGGCTATTCCGCCATCAACGCCGTGGTCAAGGCCGAGCTGTTCCCGGTACAGATCCGCGCGCTGGGCGTCGGCCTGCCGTTCGCCATCGGCGTGTCGCTGTTCGGCGGCACCGCCGAGTACATCGCCCTGTGGTTCAAGAGCATCGGCAACGAAAGCTGGTTCTACTGGTACGTCACCGGCTGCTGCCTGTGCGGCCTGCTGCTGTTCGTCGGCATGAAGGACACCAAGCAGACCTCGCTGATCGACAAGGATTGACCCTCCTCGTCCGCCGGCGGACCATCCGTCTGGTCCGCCGGCTTTTTTTCTTTATCGCAAGGACCATGACCCATGACCGGACCATTGTCGCATCTGCGCGTTCTCGATCTCAGCCGGGTTCTGGCCGGGCCCTGGGCGGGCCAGTTGCTGGCCGACATGGGGGCCGAGGTGATCAAGGTGGAGCGGCC
>JAVBXM010000200.1 GCA_030824585.1 Phaeospirillum sp.
GGTTCCCCTGGCCGCCAGCCCGGCCTTCGCCCGGTCGCGGGCTCCCCCACCCTCTCCTCGCACCGTCTAGACCACCAGCCCCTCCGGGGCATTCCACGGTTTTCGAGGATCAATCATGCCTGCCCTGCTCTCCCGCCGCGCGGTGCTGTGCGCCGGTACCGCGCTCTGCTCCATTCTTGCCGTGGCATCGGGCTCCGCCCGCGCCGCCGATGACGCCGCCGACATGACCGAGGTGGTCGTCACCGACAAGCTGCAGAAGTCCAAACTGAACCCCAACGCCACCGAAGCCAAGGCCGCCATCCGCGAGACGGCGGGCGGCGTCGATTCGGTGTCGTCCGAGGAGTTCCGCGACGGCCGGACCCAGACCATCAAGGATATGCTGGACTTCGTGCCCGGCGTGTTCGCCCAGGCGAAGTGGGGCGAGGATTCGCGCCTGTCCATCCGTGGCTCGGGCCTGGCCCAGTCGGCCCACACCCGCGGCATCAAGCTGATGCAGGACGGCATTCCGTTCAACGCCGCCGACGGCTTCACCGACCTGCAGCAGATCGATCCGCTGAGCGTCGAGCACCTGGACGTGTGGAAGGGCGGCAACGCGCTGCGCTATGGCGCCGCCACCCTGGGTGGGGCCATCAACATGACCAGCTTCACCGGCTATACCGCCTCTCCCGCTCAGGCGCGGCTGGAAGTGGGAAGCTTCGGCTATCGTCGCGGCCAGATCAGTTCCGGCATGGCCCTCGGCCCCTGGGACTATTACGTCAGCCCCACCCGGGTACAGAGCGGCGGCTACCGTAATCACAGCGCCACCGACAGCAACCGCCTGACCGCCAATACCGGCTACCGCTTCGCCAATGGGGCCGAGACCCGCATCTACGTCAACCTCAACGACATCCGCCAGGAGCTGAACTCGGCCCTGACCATGGCGCAGTTCCGTGCCAACCCCAAGATGGCCGGCGACAACCGAAACGTCACCAACAACACCAAGCGCGATATCCAGTCCATGCGCTTCGGCAACAAGACGGCGTTCCAGGTGGCCGGCTGGGAGGTGGAGGCCGGCATCTACGGCGCCTACAAGAACCTGTTCCACCCGCTGACGACGACGGTCGTCGATCAGGTCAGCGAGGACATGGGCACCTTCGTGCGGGGCACCCACGAACACAGCCTGTTCGGCTTCCGCAACCAGCTCACGCTCGGCGCCAATTACGCCTGGGGCCATACCGATGCCAAGTCATTCGGCAATGTCAGCGGCACAAGGGGGTCGCTGAGCGGCAAGTCGCAGCAGCAGGCCCAGAACATCGAGTTCTATGCCGAGGACCGCGTCTACGTCGTCCCCACCGTATCGCTGATCGCCGCCGGCCAGGGCCTGATCGCCGACCGCAACGCCACCGACCAGTTCCTGAGCGACGGCAATTCCTCGGGCTACCGGACCTTCAAGGCCTTCAACCCCAAGATCGGCGCCATGTGGGAGCCCACCCCCAACCTCCAGGTGTTCGGCAATGTCTCGCGCGCCGTCGAGCCGCCGATCATCTCCGACCTCAATCCGTCCTCGAACCTGAAAAACAGCTTCGCACCGCTGGACCCCCAGGAATCCACCACCCTGGAACTGGGCACCCGCGGCAATCATAACGGCTGGGGTTGGGACGCGGTGGCCTACCGCTCGTGGATCAAGCACGAGCTGCAGCGCTTCACCCTGTCGGACAGCAACACCTATACGACCAATGCCGACCGCACCATCCACCAGGGCATCGAACTGGGGCTGTCCATCCCCCTGATGCAGGGCGGCATCCTCACCGGTTCCGATTCGGAAAAGCTGGTCTGGCGCAACTCCTATACGCTGAACCACTTCACCTTCGACGGCGACCGCACCTATGGCGACAACGAGTTGCCCGGCGTCCCGCTGCATTACTATCGGGGCGAAGTCCGCTATACCCATCCCGTCGGGGCCTATTTCGGGCCGAACCTGGAATGGGCGCCGCAGTCCTACCATATCGACAACGCCAACACCCAGCGCACCATCGGCTATCACCTGTGGGGCCTGAAGACCGGCTGGGACGTCAACGAGCATCTGTCCATCTTCGCCGATGCCCGTAATCTGGCCGACCGGGCCTACATCGCCCAGGTGCACGTGCTGCCGGTGGTGACCCCGTCCTCGGCGGGAATGATCAGCCCCGGCGAAGGCCGGTCGCTTTACGTGGGCATCAACGTCAAGTGGTAACCGGAGAGCGGCCATGACCCCTTCCTTCCGCGCGTTTGCCCTGCCGGTTCTCGGCCTCCTGTCGGCTCTTTGGGGGGGGACGGCCGAGGCCGCCTCCCATGCCGGCCATGGCGGCCATGCCGGCGGAGGATGCGCCGACATCTCCCTCCGCCCCAACTGCGCCAGGGTGGTGACGCCGGCCTTCGCCGCCGACGGCACCCTGCTGCTGGCCTGGCCGGCGGGAGACCGGGTCATGGTCGCCCGCTCGCCCGACGGAGGCCGCAGCCTCGAGGTCCCCGTCGCCCTGGCGGCGCCCCTGGGCGTCTTCGACATGCCCGAAGGACGTCCGGCTCTCGCCACGGATTCCAAGGGCCGCGTCTTCCTGGCCTTCATCGCCAAGCAGCCGGATTCCCGCTATGCCGGCACCTTGATGTTCGCCACGTCCGAGGACGGGGGACGCAGCTTCGCCCCGCCCCGGGCCATCGCCACCGACCCGGCCAGCCAAGGCTTTGTCGCCATGGTGGTGGAAAAGGACGACCGCCTGACCCTGGGCTGGATCGACAAGCGCGGCGCGGCGGCCGCCAAGCGGGAGAACCGCCCCTACCGCGCCGTCGGGCTGATGCTCGCCTGGTCCGATGACGGCGGCCGCACCTTCTCGCCCCAGGACATGGCCGTCGACCATGCCTGCGAGTGCTGCCGCGTCGCCATGACCCTGGGCCGCAACGGCCGGCCGCTGGTCATGTGGCGCCAGGTGTTCGAACCGAACATCCGCGACCACGCCCTGATCGCCTTCGCGGAAAAGGGCCGTCCCAGCCCTCCGGTCAAGGTGGGCGAGGACAATTGGCGGGTCGATGCTTGCCCCCATCACGGCCCCGCCGTGGCGGCGGACGAGGGCGGGGCGGTCCATGCCGCCTGGTTCACCAAGGGCGCCGCCGGGCCGGGGCTCTATCACGCCCACGCCGCCGATGGGACGCACTTCGCCGCCCAGCTTCCGCTGGGCAATCCCGAGCGCGCCCCCGCCCACCCGCAATTGCTGTCCCAGGGCCGAACCATGTGGATGGCCTGGAAGGAATTCGACGGCACCACCACGCGCATCATGGCCAGCAGGTCCGCCGACGGCGGCGCGTCGTGGGACGAGGCCCGCAGCCTCGCCGAGACGGCGGACGCCTCCGACCACCCGCTGCTGGTGGGCGACGGCAAGCGGGGCTTCCTTTCCTGGCTGACCCGGGGCGAGGGCTGGCGGATGCTGGAGCTCGACCGATGAGCTATGCGGCGCGACGGCAATCCTCGCCCAAGCGCCTGGCCGGCCTGGCCGCGGTGGCGGCGCTGCACGCCGCCGCCATCTATGCCCTGGTCAACGGATTGGGGCACCAGGCCGTCGAGATCCTGCGCGCCCCGCTGGAAACCAAGATCGTCGCCGAGCTCAAGCCGCCGGAACCGCCCAAGGTGGAGCCGCCGCCGCCCCAGCCCAAGGTGGTGAAGCCGCCGCCGCCGGCCTATATGCCGCCGCCCAGGATCAGGCCCCAGGCGCCGCCGCCGCCCGCCGCCATCACCGCCGTCACCGAGGTGGCGCCCACCGCGCCGCCGCCGCCGCCGGTGAGCGCTCCGGTCGGGGAGGAGGCTCCGGTCAAGGTGCCGCCCGCCCTCGACCAAGGAAAGCGCTGCCCGCCGCCGCAATATCCCGCCGCCGCCCGCCGGGCCGGCGAGACCGGGGCGGTGGTGCTGCGCTTCCTGATCGACATCGACGGTTCGGTGGTCGACAGCGTCATCGATGCCTCCAGCGGCTTCGAACGCCTGGACGAGGCCGCCCGCGCCGCCCTTGCCGCCTGCCGCTTCACACCCGGCACCATCGACGGCCGCCCGGACCGCTCCTGGGCCCGCATCCGCTATGTCTGGAAACTCCAATGACCGGAAACAACACCATGCTCCGTACCGTCCTTGCCGCCCTGCCGGCCCTGCTGGCCACCCTCGCCCTGGCTTCGGGCGCCCTTGCCGGCCATGTGGACGACGGCCAGGCCGTCGCCAAGCAGGTGGTCGGCAATCCCTACGGCCTGGACGCCCTGTGGGCCCAGGGTGATTTCGTGTCCCGGGGCACGCTGGTCATCCTGGCGCTGATGTCCATGGCGTCGTGGTACATCCTGGTGGTCAAGCTGGTGGAGCAGGCCCGCATGCTGCGCCACGCCAGGGCCGCCGCCGCCGGCTTCTGGAAGGCCGCCTCGGTGGCCGACGGCGCCCGCCTGCTGGACGAGGCCAGCCCGTTCCGCTTCGTCGCCACCAGCGGCATCGAGGCCGCCCAGCACCACGAAGGCTCGCTGACCGAGAAGATCGACCTGCACACCTGGGTGACCATGTCCATCCAGCGCTCGGTGGGCGAGATCGTCTCGGACCTGCAGGGCGGCCTGGCCGTCCTGGCCACCGTCGGCTCCACCGCGCCGTTCGTCGGGCTGTTCGGCACCGTCTGGGGCATCTACCACGCGCTCACCGCCATCGGCATCGCCGGCCAGGCGGCCATCGACAAGGTGGCCGGCCCGGTGGGCGAGGCGCTGATCATGACCGCCTTCGGCCTGGCCGTCGCCGTGCCCGCCGTGCTGGGCTACAACCTGCTGGTGCGGCGCAACAAGCTGGTGGCCGAGAAGGTCCGCGCCTTCGCCGCCGACCTGCACGCCGTGCTGCTGGCCGGCGCCAGCGGCGGCGGCAACGGCCTCAGGGTGGTGCGCTGATGGCCGTCTCCCTCGGTCCGGCCGATGGCGGCGAGGACGACGACCAGGTGATGGCCGCCATCAACACCACGCCCCTGGTGGACGTGATGCTGGTGCTGCTGATCATCTTCCTCATCACCATTCCGGTGGTCACCCAGACCGTGCCGGTGCAACTGCCCAAGGAAGCCAACCAGCCGACCGTCACCCAGCCGGGCAACGTCACCGTCGCGGTGGACCACCATGGCAAGGTGTGGTGGAACGAGGAATCCGTCGCCGACCGCGCCGCCCTGACCGCCCGCCTGGAAGCCGCCGCCGCCAGGGCGCCGCAGCCGGAAATCCACATCCGCGGCGATCGCGACGTGGCCTACGAGCATGTGGGCCGGGTGCTGGCCGCCGCCCAGCGGAGCGGCATCGCCAAGGTCAGCTTCATCACCGAACCGCCGCCGCGCTGAGGTCCCCGCCATGGCTTTCAATCCCGACCCGCAAGGCGGCTCCGACGATCCCGACGTGATGATCGACATCAACACCACGCCGCTGATCGACGTGATGCTGGTGCTGCTGATCATGCTGATCATCACCATTCCGCTGCAGACCCATTCGGTGCGCCTGGACATGCCCCAGGGACCGCCGCCGCCCGCCGCGGCGCCGCCCGAGGTGGCGCGCATCGACATCGACCCGCAGGGGCTGGTCCGCTGGAACGGCGAACCGGTCGCCGACCGCGCCGCCCTCGAGGCGCGGCTGCGCCAGGCCGCCACCGCCGCCAGCCCGCCGGAAGTCCACGTCCGCCCCGACAAGGCCGTCGCCTATTCCCACGTGGCCGGCGTCATGGCCGCCGCTCAGCACCAGGGCGTCACAAAACTCGGCATGGTCGGGGCAGAGATGTTCGCGGAGTAGTCATTCCAGGGAGAACGGGTCCGAAGGCGGCAGGATCAGGGTGCCGGCCATCTCGACGCATACCGCCAGGACGATCAGCGCCAGCAGCAGGCGCAGTGTCTCGCCGCCCAGCCTGGCCCCCAGGCGGGAGCCGAACTGCGCCCCCACCGCGCCGCCGGCCAGCAGGATCAGGGCGAGCGGCAGGTCCACCGACTGGGTGGTGACGGCCTGCAGCACGGTGACGTTGGCGGTGACGAAGATCATCTGGAACAGCGACGTCCCCACCACCACGGCGGTGGGCATGCCCAGGACGTAGATCATCAGCGGCACCAGGATGAAGCCGCCACCCACGCCCATCAGGGCGGCGAGCAGGCCACCGAAGGCCCCGACCCCAAGCGGCAGCAGGGCGCTGATGTAGAGGCCCGACCGGGAAAAGCGGGTGCGGAACGGCAATCCGTGCCAGGCATGGTGGATGTGACGCTTGCCCGGCGGCCGGCCGGCGGCGCCGGAACGCATGGACACCAAGGTCTCGATCAGCATCAAAAGCCCCACCAGGCCCAGCAGGCCCACATAGGACAGGCTGATCACCAGGTCGATCTGCCCCAGGCGCTTCAGCAGGGCGAACAGCCAGACCCCGCCAGCCGAGCCGACGAAGCCGCCGGCCAGCAGGAAAACCGCCATCTTGACGTCGACATTGCGCCGCCGCCAATGGGCGAACACCCCCGATACCGACGAGCCCAGCACCTGATTGGCGCCCGACGCCACGGCCACCGCCGGGGGAATGCCCAGCATGATCAGCAACGGAGTCAGCAGGAAGCCGCCGCCCACGCCGAAAATGCCCGACAACACCCCGATTCCTCCGCCCACCGCCAGCAGGCTCAGGATGCCGACCGATTGTTCGGCGATAGGCAGATAGATGTTGGGCAACGATCCGCTCCGGGGACGGAAATGGGGTGGGAGCCGCCATGGTACTCCCCCAAGATGACGTGGAGATTACGGTCCGGTGGGAATATCATATTTTCCGCGACCTCGCGGGGGCCCCCGTCCCTCGGCCGAACGGGCAGCTAGACAGCTCCCCCCTGGCGGAGCATATATACCCTCGGTATATGGGCGATGGAGCGGGTCTAAAAAATGCGTGTGAACGAGCCGATCACCAACCGCGAGATTGAACTTCCCGGCGATATCATCTTGGTATCCAAGACGGATTTGGGCGGCCGGATCACCTTCGTCAACCAGGCGTTTGTCGAAGTCAGCGGCTTTTCCGAGGAAGAGCTGATCGGCGCGCCCCACAATCTCGTCCGCCATCCGCACATGCCGGAAGTCGCCTTCGCCGACCTGTGGACCACCATCAAGGCCGGCAAGCCCTGGGAAGGCATCGTCAAGAACCGGTCCAGGAACGGCGACCATTACTGGGTGCGCGCCAACGCCACTCCGGAAATGGAGAACGGCCAGATCACCGGCTACATCTCCATCCGCACCACTCCCTCGCGCGCCCAGATCGAGGCCGCCGAACGCCTCTACGAGCAGATTCGCGCCGGGACGGCCCATGGCGTCAGGATCGAGGAAGGCCAGGTGGTCAGCACCACCGTCGGCGCCCGCCTGAGCCGGGTGTTCAATTCCATCTCGGGCCGCCTCTCCATGATCGTCGCGGTCCTGGTCGTGATGATGGGAACGGTGGCCTGGGTCAGCCTGGCCGGCATGCACGATTCCAACCAGGCGCTGAAGCGGGTCTATGAAAACCGCACCGTCCCGGCCGGCCAGTTGGCGGACATCATCGACCGCATGCGCGACAACCTGCTGCTGGCGCAGCAGATGCAGATCGACCTGGCGAACGGCCAGACCGACGGTGTCGGGCGCCGGGTCATGCGGATGCGCGCCACCGTGGATCACGTGGGCTCGGTATGGGCCGCCTATCTCGCCAATCCCCTCGGCCCGGACGAGAAGGAACTGGCCGCCGACTTCGAAACGCGGCGCAAGGATTTCGTCGAGCAGGGCGTGACCCAGGCCATCGCCCTGGCGGAAAAGGGGGACGGTACCGCCCTGGCCCGCCACAACGCCACCACCCTGATCCCGCTGTTCGAGCAGGTCCGCGAGGTGCAGAAGGACCTGATGGCGCTGCAATTGCGCCAGGCTTCGGAGATGTACGAGGAGGCCAAGGCCGATTTCGGCGACCACATGCGGCTGGGACTGATTTTCCTGCTGCTCGGAGCGTCGTTCGCCGCCCTGATGGCATGGCTGCTGACCCGCTACCTCAACCGCCCCATCGGCACCCTGGAATACCATTTCAACGCCATCGCGCGCGGCGACTTCACCCACGAGATCAAGGCCGAGTCGGTCCGCGAGTTCCAGCGCTCCAACGCCATGCTGCGCGCCATGGAGGCCAAGCTGGCCTATAGCGTGCAGGAACGCGCCGAGAATGCCCGCAAGTCGCAGGAAAAGCTGCGTAGCGAGATGCTCAACCTCACCGAACTGCTGGAAGGTGAAGTGGACAACACGGTGGCGGAGATTTCCGCCCAGGCCGAACGCCTGAAGGAAGGGGCCGGCCGCCTGCTGTCCACCGCCGAGGAACTGCGCGGCAAGTCCGAGACGGTGGCCCGCGCCATCGAGATCACCAGCGGCAACGTCCAGACCGTGGCCGGCGCCACCGAGGAACTGGAGGCGTCGTCGCGCGAGATCACGGCGCGCATCCAGCGCAGTTCCGAGCACAGCGAGGCCGCCCGCCTGCGGGTGGATGAGGCCAGCGCCAGCGTCGGCACCCTGACCGAGGCCACGGCGCGCATCGGCGACGTGGTCACCCTGATCCAGGCCATCGCCGGCCAGACCCGCATGCTGGCGCTCAACGCCACCATCGAGGCGGCGCGGGCCGGCGAGGCCGGCAAGGGCTTCGCCGTGGTGGCCAGCGAGGTCAAGGGGCTGGCCGAGCAGACCGAGGACGCCATCGGCCGGGTCAACGCCCAGGCCCGCGACATCGAATCCACCACCCAGCAGGCGGTGGCCACCGTCGAGGCGGTGGCCGACACCATCCGCGACATGGAACAGATCGCCGGCCAGATCGCCGCCTCGGCCGACGAACAGCGCGCCGCCACCGGCGAGATCATGGGCAGCGCCGTGCAGGCCGCCGACCACACCCGCGACGTGGCCGAAGCCGCCGCCGACGTGCTGAAGGCCTCGGAGCAGACCGGCGTGACCGCCCGCAAGGTCAGCGAGCTGTCCATGCTGGTCAACCACGACATCGGGGCGCTGCAGCGGCGCCTCAACGTCATCCTGCGCACCTCCTACGGCGGCAACCGCCGCGCCGTGGAACGCATCCCCGCCTCGCTGGAGTTCACCGCCACCTTCGCCGGCCACACCTTCACCGGCCATACCGGCGATATCTCGGTGATGGGCGCCCTGCTGGTGGTGGGCAACGCCCCCAAGCTGGAGGGGGAAGAGGGCATCCTCTCCTTCCCCGGCGTCGGCGAGATTCCCACCAAGGCCATCCTGGGCAGCAAGCTGGGCATCCAGTGCCAGTACCTGAAGGTGGGATCGGATACCCGAAAGCGGCTGGTCGAGGCCATCGAGGCCGCCCAGGCCAAGGACACTCCGTTCATCGACGCCGCCCGCAAGGCCGCCGCCGAGGTGGCCCAGGCCTTCGAGCAGGCGATCAGCGCCGGACGCATCAGCCTGGCCGACCTGTTCGAAAGCGAATACACCCCCATCCCCGACACCGACCCGCAGCAGATGCTGGCCCCCCACACCACCCTGGCCGACCAGGTGGTGCCGGGCATCATCGAACCGGTGCTGGCCGCCGATCCGCGCGGCGTGTTCTGCTGCCCGGCCGACCGCAACGGCTACATCGCCACCCACAACAAGGTCTACTCCCAGAAGCAGCGCTCCGGCGATACGGTGTGGAACACCGCCAATTGCCGCAACCGCCGCATGTTCGACGACCGCACCGGCATCCTGGCGGTCCGCAACACCAAGGAGTACCTGGCGCAGACCTATGCCCGCGACATGGGCGGCGGCAATTTCGTGGTGCTGAAGGAAATCGACTGCCCGATCACCGTGGGCAAGCGCCACTGGGGCGCCATCCGCTACGGCATCAAGCTGTAACGCCCCATTCCCGGGGCGCATGCGGTGCCGAAAGGCGGTCGGGGCGATCGGGTCAAATGCCGGCCGGAATCGCCACGGCGAATTCGGTGCCGCCGCCATCCCGGGGGCGACAGGAGACGCTGCCGCCATGCATCTCGGCGACGGCCTTCACCAGATGCAGGCCGATCCCCGTGCCGGGAACGCCGGTGGCGTTGGAGCCCCGGTAGTACTTCTCGAAGATCCGTTCCGTCTCGGCAGGGGCCACGCCGGCGCCGCGATCGGCCACCACCAGTTCCAGCCGGCCGCCGCTTCCGCGGGCGGCGATTTCCACCGGCTGGTCGGACGGGCCATAGCGGCGGGCATTGTCGATCAGGGCGTCCAGGGCGATGCCCAGCAATTCGGCATCGGCAATCCAGCGCTCCGGCAGATCGGCGGCCGAGACGACCATATCGGCCTGGTCGGGATCGCGGTTGCGCTCCACCACCCGCTCCAGCAGGTCGGCGGGGACCATGGGCTGCAGGCGGACCGCCAGCGCCGTGTCGCGCTCGCCGGCCAGACAGGTCTCGATCAGCTTGACCAGACGGCGCACCGCCCGGCGAATGGTGACGAAGCGTTCCGACACCTCGGGCCGCACCTGCCCCGGACCCAGGTCCAGCTCCACCACCTGCACCGCGCTGTCGATGATGGCCAGCGGCGTCTTGAACTCGTGGGCCACCATGTCGAAGAAGGTGCGCAGGCGCTGGCGGGTCAGCTGCTCGCCGGCCAGGGCCATCTCGGCCCGCAGGCGGGCCCGCTGGATGAGATGGAGACGATAGGCCAGGGCGCCGCACAGCAAGGCCACGTGCAGGATGCTCGCCCCGATGTCGATGCTGCGCCCCAGGTCGGCGGGAATCGCCGCAGTCATCCTGGCGGCCACTTCCACTCCCCAGGCGATCACCACGGGCAGGAAGGCAAGCAGGTAGATGCGGGTCACCACGTCGTCGCGGCGGCGCAGCGCCCGCCCCGCCGCCAGGGCCATTCCCACCAGCCCTCCGGCCACCGTCAGGGCCTGCACCGGCAGGACCACGTGATGAAAGGCCGGATGCAGGACCAGCAGCAGCCCCAGGGCGATCAGCCCCGCCCCGGCCAGGAACAGGCGATGCAGGCGCGGTGAGGTAACGCGAAGATCGAGGATGCGGTCCCACAGCAGCAGGATCGCGGCGGCGCCCCCCAGCAGGCCGATGCCGCTCAGCAGATAGTTGGCGTCGCGCCCCGCGCCGGAAAAGATCAGCGGCGCCAGACCGGTATGGACCATTCCCCGGCACAGGATCGTCGTCACGTAAAGGGTATAGGCCAGCATGGGCCCATCCTTCAGCCACGCCCCGAACAGACCCGACACCACCGCCAGCACCAGCAGCGTCCCCATGTGCACCCCATAGAGGGCCGACCGCCTCGCCTCCTCGTGGACCAGGGCGGCGGGGCGCCACAGGGCGGCCTCCTCCAGGCGGATTTTGTGCTGGGACGACAGGCGCAGGTGGACGACCACCGGCCGGCCCTCGGGCAGGACCAGGCGGGCGACGTGCAGGCGGGACGCCACCGCGAGAGCCTGGTTGGGAATGCTGCGTCCCAGGCGGGTCTCGGCCAGCCCGCCCCCCTCGGCCGGCACATAGACGCGAACGTCGTCCATGTCCGGCTCCCCCAGGGCGAGAAGCCACTCGGCCGGCTGCCCCACCGGGCGCGTCACCTGGAAACGGAACCAGATGGTGCCGGTGGTGATGGGGGGAAAGTCGGGGGCAAAGGGCTTTCCCGCCACGTCGCCCAGGGACGCGGAGCCGTCGTCGCCGGTATAGGCGCCCATCCGGCCGTCGAGGGAAAAGGACGGGGCGTCGCCCGCCAGCACCAGGGGCGAAACCTCGCCGGCACCGGCCACCCCGGGCAGGAACAGCCACAGCACCGCCAGGGTGCGCAAGAGCCACCCGCTCCACCGGTGATGGCCCTGCTGGCGCGTCATCCGATCCCACTCCTTGCCATTGCCCGAGGGGACCATAACATTCGTGAACATTCCGCCACAATCCGTCGCAGCCCTGCTGGAGCATTGCGGTTGACAGTCTTCGACGGCGCCCCGCATCATCCCTTATGGCTAAGGAAATACGTAAATAGTCATGATAAATACATCAATCAACGGGGGTATCCATGGGAAGGTTGTTTGCCGCGCTTCTGCTGTCCGGTTTCGCCACATCGGCGGTCGCCGCCGAGGCCAAGCAGGATTTCACCCTGGTCAACAAGACCGGCTATGAACTGAACGCCGTCTTTGTCTCGCCCGGCCATGCCGATGCGTGGGGCGAGGACGTCATGGGCCGCGATACGCTGGGCGACGGCGAATACGTCCACATCAACTTCAAGCGTGCCGAAAAGACCTGCGAATGGGACCTGAAGGTGATCTACACCGAGGACGATTCCACCGCCGTCTGGCACGATATCGACCTGTGCTCGGTGAGCAAGATCACCATCCGCTACAACAAGAACACCGACAAGACCACCGCCAGCTACGAGTGATCCCGGAGCGCGGCCGCCCGGCCGGCCTTGCCGGGGCGGTAATGGAAAAAGGGCCCGGAGAAGCTCCGGGCCCTTGATCTTTTCGGCTTTCGCCAACCCAGCTTAACGCTTGGAGAACTGGGTCGAACGACGGGCCTTGTGCTTGCCGTACTTCTTGCGCTCGACCACGCGGGGATCGCGGGTGAGGAAGCCGCCGGCCTTCAGCGCCGGGCGATGGCCCGGGTCGAAATAGGTCAGCGCGCGGCTGATGCCGTGACGCAGGGCGCCGGCCTGACCGGACAGACCACCACCGGTGACGGTGCAGTGCACATCGAACTGGTTCTCGACGCGAGCGGCCTCGAACGGCTGGTTGATGATCATGCGCAGCACCGGACGGGCGAAGTAGACCGGCAGTTCGCGACCATTGACGATGATCTTGCCGGAACCGGGCTTGATCCACACGCGGGCAACGGCATTCTTGCGCTTGCCGGTGGCGTAGGCGCGGCCCTGGGCATCAACCTTGCGCACATGCACAGGGTGGGCCTGGACCGGCGAGGCGGCCTGAAGGTCGGCCAAGCTGGAGAGATCGGCCATGGGACTACCTCTTGTTCTTCGGGTTCATGGACGCAACGTCCACCACCTCGGGCGCCTGCGCCTCGTGCGGATGGGCGGGGCCGGCGTAGACGCGCAGGTTCTTCATCTGCTGACGGCCGAGCGGACCACGGGTGATCATGCGCTCCACGGCCTTCTCGATGACCCGCTCGGGGAAGCGGCCGGACAGCAGCTGACCCATGGTACGGTCCTTGATACCGCCGGGATGGCCGGTATGCCAGTAGAAGCGCTTGTCGGCGAGCTTGTTGCCGGTCAGCTTGACCTTCTCGGCATTGACGATAATCACGTTATCGCCCATGTCCACATGCGGGGTGTAGGTCGGCATATGCTTGCCGCGCAGGCGCATCGAAACGATGCTGGCCAGGCGGCCGAGCACGACGCCGTCCGCGTCGATCACGACCCACTTCTTCACAACTTCGGACGGTTTGGCGTTAAAGGTCTTCATGGCACCCACGGCAAAACCAGTTGGCGTCACCCCGAAAAGCCGGGGCGTCGAGGGCGCGGAGTATGCCACAGCCCACGCCCAAGTCAACACCATTTAAATCGTTGAAAATCAATGAATTAGCGAGGCGGTATTGGAATACCGCGCGCAAACCCCGCTCTACGCCTTGGGAACGACCACCCCGAAGCACGAGCCTTTTCCCGAAATCGAACGCAGCTCAAGGGGATGGTCCAGCAGGGCGGCCATGCGCCGCACCACGCCCAGCCCCAGCCCCAGGCCGCGGCTGCCGCCCCGCTCGGCGGGCGTATCGAGACGGACGAAATCGTCGAACACCGTCCCCACCTTGTCATCGGGAATGCCGATGCCGGAATCGAGGACCTGGATCACCACCTTGCCGCCCCGCTGGCGGCATCCGACCAGTACCCGCCCCTCCTGGGTATAGCGGACGGCGTTGACCAGCAGGTTGCGCAGCAGCCGTTCCAGCAGCACCGGATCGCTGCTCACCTGGAGCGAGGTGGGCACCGCGCCGATGGCCAGGCCCTTGGCGCTGGCCTCGGGCTCGATCTGGTCCACCAGCCCGGCCAGCAGCGGCATCAGCCGGAAGGTACTGACATTGGGCTTGATCTTGCCGGCTTCCAGGGCCGAGACGTCCAGCAGGGTGGCGAGCAGGGAGTTGGTGGCCTCGATGCTCTGGCGCAGGCGGTCCACCACCTTGAGCTTGCGCGGATCATCCTCCAACTGTCCGGCCAGCACCTCGGCGAACATGCCGGCCGCCTGCAGCGGCTGGCGCAGATCGTGGGAGGCGGCGGCCAGGAAGCGGGTCTTGCTCTCGTTGGCAAGGCGGGCCTCGGCGGCGCGCAATTCCGCCTCGGCGGTGCGGGTCCGCACCGTTTCCTCCAGCGAGGCCATGGAGCGCTCCTCGCGGGTGATGGCGCGGAAGGTGGTGGCGGCCATGCCGCCCAGACCGGCCAGCACCACCGCCAGGGCGGCGGCCAGGATCAAGGCGGTCTGCCGCCAGGGCGCCAGGATGTCCTCCACCGCCATGCCGGCGCTGACCATGACGTTGAATGGCTGCAGCTTGCGGTAGGAGACCACCCGCTCGACGCCGTCGATGGGGGAGTTGAGGCGCAGGGTCCCCACCGGCTGCGTCCCCGCCGCGACGAAGACGGGATTGTTCGGCGTGGCGCGCCCCACATAGTTTTCCGGATTGGGCTGGCGCAGCAGGACCCGCCCTCCGGTATTGGCCCCGATATAGGCCCCCGGCCCCAGGCCCAGCGTATTGTAGAAGTCGGTGAAGAAGTGGGCGTTGACCCCCACCACCACCAATCCGGCGAAACCGCCGTCCGACGCGCCGACCCGCCGGCTGATGGTGAAGACGGGAACCCCGGAATAGCCTCCCATGACCATGGGTCCGATGACCCGCTCGGCCCCGTCGCGGTGGGCGGTGAAGTAATCGCGATGCGCATAGTTGACGGAGGCACCGCCCTGGGGCGGCCGCGAGGCGGCGACGACGTCGCCCCTGGCATCCACCACCAGCATGGTGCCCCGCTGGGTCAGCCCCGCCTCGAGGCTGGCCAGTTCCCGCACCAGTTCGCCCCGGCCGATCCGCCCGCCCAGATAGTCCTGGGTCACCAGCACCATGCGCGCCACCATGGCGTCGGTGGTGCTCAGGGTCCGGGTCAGGGTGTCGTCGAGAAGGCGGGCCGCCCCGGCCGTGGAGGCCCCCGCCTTTTCAAAGGCGGCATCGCGCAATTCCATCAGCACGATGACGGCCCCGCCCAGCAACAGCGCCACGGTGGTCAGCATCAGCAGGCGCAAACGGCGCCTCAACTCCCCCGGGGTACGGCGGGAACCGGTGGAATCGGCGGGTGCGGCGGTCTCGGGGCTCACCGAGGCGGTTCCTTGACGGAATGTGACGCCGGGCAGCTTATACCGAATGACCAATGGCCGGAAGTGGCATGATGGACACGCCTAAGGCAGGGCCTGCGCCGCCTCCAGTTCCTCCTGGGCGGCCAGCCAGGCCATTTCCGCATCCTCCACCCGGCGGGCGAGATCGGCCTCCTGGCGGCGCAGCTCGGTGACCTTGGCGGGCGGCCCCTGATAGAGCTTGGGATCGGCCAGGGTATCGGCCAGGGCCTTCTGCTGCTTGACCAGTTCGTCCAGGGCCTTTTCCGCCACCTGGGCCGCCTTGCGCAGCGGCGCCAGTTGGGCGCGGGCCCCGGCGGCCGCCTTGCGGTCGGCCTTGCGCTGAGCGGCGTCGCCGGTCCGCTCCGGCTTGGCGCCCCGGCGGTCCTCGCGGGCGCGGTCGAGCAGCAGCTTGCGATAGGCCGCCAGGTCGCCGTCGAAGGGCTTGACCTCGCCGTCGCCCACCAGCCACAGGCTGTCGGCGGCCAGCTCGATCAGATGGGGATCGTGGCTGATCAGGATCACCGCACCGTCATAGGCGTTGAGCGCCGCCACCAGGGCCTCGCGGGCGTCGATGTCCAGATGGTTGGTGGGTTCGTCCAGGATCATCAGGTGGGGGGCCTCGCGGCTCATCAGGGCGAACAGCAGCCGCGACTTCTCGCCGCCCGACAGGCTGGAGACCTTGACGTTGGCGCGATCCTGCTCGAAGCCGAAACGGCCGAGCTGGGCGCGGACCTTGGCCTCGGTCATGCCCTTCATCAGCATGGCCATATGCTCGTAGGGCGTCTCGTCGAGACGCAGCTCCTCGGTCTGGTGCTGGGCGAAATAGCCGATCTTCAGCTTGGGCGGCTTGCGGAACTGGCCGCCCAGCAGGTCCAGGCGGCCGGCGAAAATCTTGGCCAGGGTCGACTTGCCGTTACCGTTGGCGCCCAGGAGCGCGATGCGGTCGTCCATGTCGATGCGGATGTCCAGGCCCTTCAGCACCACCTTGTCGCCATAACCGGCCACGCCGTGGTCGATGGCGATGATGGGCGGGCTCAGGGGCTCGGGGTCGGGGAAGTCGAAGGACATGGCGCGGTCCTCGACCACGGGGACCACCATCTCCATGCGTTCCAGCATCTTGACCCGGCTCTGGGCCTGGGCGGCCTTGGTGGCCTTGGCCTTGAAGCGGTCGATGAAGGACTGGATCTTCTTGCGCTGTTCCTGCTGCTTGGTGAAGGCCTTGGCCTGCAATTCCATGCGGGCGCGGCGCGTCGCCTCGAAGCGGTCGTAATTGCCGCCATAGGCGTTCAGCTTGCCGTTCTCCAGATGGATGATGCGGTTGGTCACCTCGTTGAGCAGTTCGCGGTCATGGCTGATCACCACCAGGGTGCCGGGATAGACGGCCAGATGGCTTTGCAGCCACAAGGTGGCCTCCAGGTCCAGGTGGTTGGTGGGCTCGTCCAGCAGCAGCAGATCGGGGCTGGCGAACAGCGAGGCCGCCAGCGCGACGCGCATGCGCCAGCCGCCCGAGAAGTCGGAAACCGACTGCAACTGCGCCTCGGCGTCGAAGCCCAGGCCCGACAGGATGGCCGCCGCCCGCGACGGCGCCGAATGGGCGTCGATGGCCAGCAGGCGCTCGTGGATCTCGGCGATGCGGTGGCCGTCGTGGCAGCTCTCCGCCTCCTCGAACAGGGCGGTGCGCTCGGTATCGGCGGCCAGCACGCAGTCGATCAGGCTGGTGTCGCCCTCGGGGGCCTCCTGGGCCAGACGGCCGAGGCGGGCGCGCGGGCGCATGGCGATCTCGCCCCCGTCGGCGTGAAGCTCGCCCAGGATCAGCTTGAACAGCGTGGTCTTGCCGGTGCCGTTGCGTCCCACCAGACCGACGCGCTGGCCGGCGGGAATGTGGACGGTCGCCTGCTCGAAGATGGTCCGGCCGCCGTAGCGGAAGGTAAGGTCGTTGATATGCAGCATGGGCGGGTCAATAGCACGGCGGCGCGCGGGCGGCAAATTTCGTCGGGAGAGGGCGGCCTTGCGAGACCGTTGCTCTCCCCGATCTTTGAGGTTATAACCCGCCGTCCCCGGATGCGCTCGGCCGCCCGGGGTCGTACGCGGCCGCCCAATCCCGTTCCCGGCGCGGCGCGAGCAACCGCCGAAAGGAATTCACCAATGGCCACCGAACGTACCCTGTCGATCATCAAGCCCGACGCCACCCGCCGCAACCTGACCGGCAAGATCAATGCCCGTTTCGAGGAAGCCGGCCTGCGCATCGTGGCGCAGAAGCGCGTCCAGCTGACCAAAGCCCAGGCCGGTCAGTTCTACTCGGTGCACGCCGAGCGCTCGTTCTTCGGCGAGCTGGTCGACTTCATGATTTCCGGCCCGGTGGTTGTCCAGGTCCTGGAAGGTGAAGGCGCCGTCGCCCGCAACCGCGAGATCATGGGCGCCACCAACCCGGCCAATGCCGCCCCCGGCACCATCCGCGCCGACTTCGCCGAGTCGGTGGAAGCCAACTCGGTGCACGGTTCCGATTCGGCCGAGAACGCCGCCATCGAGATCGCCTACTTCTTCTCCGGCTGCGAGATCGTCGGCTGATCCCATCCGCCGACGCCGCCTATCCGGCTTGCCAACCCCCGGGAGGAAACTCCCGGGGGTTGGTTTTTTCCCGCCCCGCCCGCGACAATGCATACAATCGCGGGAATAATTTTGCATGATAAGTTTTTTACGGGTTCACAGCGGCATTTTACTACTTGCACGGTATGAGCGCGCGGCACCAAATAGGGGCCGCACAACCTCAGCGGAAGTACGCCATGCAAGTCACACGTCAAGCAAGCCGGGGACGGACGCCGGGTGGACGACCCAACCCCATCGATGTGCATGTGGGTAGCAGGCTGCGCCTGCGCCGCACCCTACTGGGCCTCAGCCAGGAAGCCCTGGGCGACGCCCTGGGGCTGACCTTCCAGCAGATCCAGAAATACGAGCGCGGCGCCAACCGCATCGGCGCCTCGCGCCTGTTCGACCTGGCCCGCGCCCTGGAAGTACCGGTCGAGTATTTCTACGACGAGATGTCGCCCGACGTCATGGCCGCCAGCCCGCGGCACATGACCGGCGCCACCGAGGAACCGCCGCCCCAGCGGATCGATCCCATGAGCAAGCGCGAGACCCTCGATCTGGTCCGCACCTACTACAAGATCGGCGATCCCAACGTGCGAAAGCGGGTCTACGAGCTGGCCCGGGCCCTGGCGGTCCACACCGGCGGACGGCGGGGGGAGTAATCCCCTCTCAGGCAGACCGGGGCAACAGGGGGGTCAAAGCGTCGGCGGCCATGGGCCGCCCCACGAAATATCCCTGGACCTCGTCGACGGCCAGTTCCTTCAGCAGCTTGAACTGGGCGGCGGTTTCCACGCCCTCGGCGACGATCCGCCGGTCCAGGGCGTGGCCCATGGCGATGATGGCCCGGATGTTGCGCCGCCGCTCCAGGTCCTGTTCGCGGTAGGCGCCGTCCACCAGCCCGACCAGCCGTTCCACCTCGTCGGCCAGCGGCCGGGTCAGCCCGGCCTTGCGCAACTGCCGCAGCAGCAGCGGATGAAGGGCCGGCGTCGCGGCCTGATCGTCATTCATCCGCCGCCCCATAGAACCGATAGGCGGCCCGCCCCCCTTCCTTGGCGCGGTACATGGCCATGTCGGCATGGCGCAGCAGCAGCGACGGGGTCTCGCCGTCCTCGGGGAAGGTGGCGATGCCGATGCTGGCCGACAGGGTCTGCGGCGGGTCGGTGATGGTATAGGGCTCGTTCAGCACGGCCAGGACCTTTCCCGCCACGTTGGCGGCGTCGCCGGGCTGGGGCAGGTCGAACAGCAGCACGATGAACTCGTCGCCGCCCTGGCGGATCACCACGTCGGCGCCCCGGACCGCCTGCCGCAGACGGCGGGCCGCCTCCTTCAGGATCAGGTCGCCCACATCGTGGCCCAGGCTGTCGTTGACCTCCTTGAACTGGTCCAGGTCGATGAACAGGACCGCCAGCCCCCGCCCCGACCGCCTGGCCCCGGCGATGCCGTGGGTGATGAACTGGTCGACGACGCTGCGGCTGAACAGGCCGGTCAGGACGTCATGGGTGGCCAGATACTCGATCCGCTGCCGGGTCACCCGGTTGCGCCGGCTGCGCTCGCGATCCAGCCAGTGATGGATCAGAGCCCCGACCAGGATGATGATCAGCGCCCCCAGCGACCCGGCAAGACCGAACAGACCCAGCCGGTCGGCCTCCATGGTCGCGATGCGCGGCACCGGCTCCAGGACGGTCAAGGCCAGATCGTCCTCGGGCAGGATGGTCGACATGCGGACATACGGCACCCCGTCGCTCCCCCAGCGATGCAGGGAGGGATGCCCGGCCGAGCCCCAGGGCACCAAGAGCAGCTCGGTGAATTCGGACCGCTTGTAGCGGCCGATCCGCTCGGCGGTGGAAAGCCCCACCACCGCCGCCCCCGGCAGGGTCCGCATTTCCAGCGCCTTGTCCTGCGCCAGGATCACCACGCCGTAATTGTCGCTGAGAAAGGCATTGGCCTGATTGACCCAGGACGACAGGTAGGGCAGGTCGATCTTGATGGCCACCACGCCCAGCACCCGGTCGCCGTCGCGGACCGGGGCCGAGAAGAACAGGCCGGGGATGTTGGTGACGCGGCCCAGGGCGAACTGGTGGCCGAACCGCCCGGCCATGGCCTCGGTGAAATAGGTCCGGTCGCTGTAATTGGTCCCGGCGAAGCTATCCGGCTTGCCGCTGTTGCTGGCGGCGATGGCATCGCCCGCCGGATTGATCAGCCAGATGACGCTGACGGCGGCCAGGTCCTCCACCGATCCGGCCAGCGACCGGTTGAGTTCGGCCAGGCGCGGGTCGGAGGACAGGACGGCCTGGCGCCGCTCCTTGGACGACTGGGCCAGATCGGGACGGTCCCCGAAGCGCTTCAAGGCCTCGACCACCGCGCGATCGCGGCCCAGGGCCGAGGGAATGCCGTGAAAGACCGACAGGGTCCGCTGAATGCCCAGGGTCATATCGTCGATTCCCTGGCGCAGGTCATGCTCGGCATGGGCCAGGGATTCCGACGCCCGCCAGGCGGTGTATTCACCCGCCGCCAGCCAGCAGAGCCCCAGCCACACCACCACGACCGCGGCGCCAAAGGCCATGAAATGGCGCGCCAGCCCCGGCTCGGAGGCAAACGCCGCCGGCTGGCCCATGGCACCGGGGTGCTCGCCATCCTGATTGGCGTCCCGAAAGATGGCGGGTGGGGACTCCGTCTCCATATATCGCTGTCCGCACCTGATCGGGGATATCGCCCGAGTTGAAGATGGATGCTGAGAGTATTATTGAATCTACGCACTTTGCGGGAGGCTGGAAACGGAAAACACACCCAATTGCCGGGTGGTTTGCATAGGCGCGCCCCGACACCTGGGGTACAATGCCCCCAAGACCTTCCGTGGGGGATGAATGACGAGCGCACCCAATCGATCGCTGCTGGCCGGCATGTCGCCGCGGGGCATTTGGGGTTTTTCCATCGGATTGGTCCTTCTGCTGGTGGGTTTGACCGCCTTCCAGCTTCACGCCGGCTATCTTCGAACCATCCGGGTGGCCAGCGCCAACATCGCCGATACCGCCCGCGTCACCGAGGAACAGGTGCACGGCAGCCTGCGGGTGGTGCGCCTGATGCTCCGCGCCATCGCCGAAGCGCCGCGCGGCGATCACAACGTCCTGCGCCGCTTCATGGCCACCCGCGCCAAGGTGGTTCCCGAGATCCGCCAGGCCTTCATCGTCAATGCCGAGGGCATCGTCACCATCGCCACCCTTCCCCAGGTGGAAGGACGCAACACTGCCGACCGCGCCTTCTTCCGCGAGGCCAGGACCCTGCCGCCCGGCCACGACATCTATGTCGCCAAGCCGCTGCCCCTCGGCGCGGACGGCAGCCTGGTGATCATGGTGTCCATGCCGCTGAGCGGCCCGGACGGCCAGTTCGACGGCATCGCGGCGGTGTCGCTGGAACTGGGCTATTTCCAGACCCTGCTGCAATCGGTGCACAGCGGCGAGCCGGGGGCCGGCGCCCTGCTGGTGACGCCCGACGGCGACATCGTCGGCCGCGACCCCGAGCCCGAGCTTTACGTGGGCAAGAACATCGCCAAGGGCGGCGCCTTCGCCATGCACCGCCAGACCGGGGGCGCCGCCAACACCTTCGTGCACGTCACGGCCACCGACGGCAAGGAGAAGCTGTCGGCGATCCGCACCCTGACCGACCCCGCCATGCCGCCCCTGGTGGTGATCGTCGGCCGGCCGCTCGACGGCGTCCTGGCCCCCTGGCGCGCCGAGGCGCTGGCCATGGCCGCCGTGGTGGGCGCGCTGGCCCTGGCCATTTTCGGACTGACCGGACTGGCCGGGCGCCGCCTGATCGCCCTCAAGGCCAGCGAGGAGCGCTATCGCGGCCTGATCGAGACCCAGAACGATCTGGTGGTGCGTCTCACCCTCGACGAACATCTGGTGTTCGTCAACGAGGCCTTCGCCCGCGCCCACGGGCAGTCCTCGACCGCCATCACCGGCCAGTCCTGGCGCGCCTTCGTCCACGAGGACGATCATGCCGCCACCGCCCAGGCCATCACCGACGTCCTGCGCCCCCCCGCCTTCCGCGCAACGGTGGAAAGCCGCATGAAAACGGTGAACGGCCCACGCTGGATCGCGTGGGAAGGCGCCGCCATCCGCGACATGAACGGCCGCATCGTCGAGGTCCAGGCGGTGGGCCGCGACATCACCGAATGGGTGGACCAGCGCGAGCGCCAATCGAAGCTGCTGCACGACCTGGACAATTCCAACCGGGAGTTGGAGCAGTTCGCCTACGTGGCCTCCCACGATCTGCGCGAGCCGCTGCGCATGATCACCAGCTATATCGGCCTGATCGAGCGGCGCTATGCCGACCGGCTGGACGAGGACGGCCGGCAGTTCCTGGACTTCGCCCGCGACGGGGCGAGGCGCATGGACCTGATGGTCCTCGACCTGCTGGAATTCTCCCGCGTCGGGCGGATTCGCGATCCCCTCGGCCAGGTCATCCTGGCCGAGGCGGTGACCGCCGCCGCCGAGAACCTCAAGCTCCCCATCGAGGAAAGCGGCGCGACACTCTCCATCCCCGCCGACCTGCCGGTGGTCACCGGATCGGGCAGCGAACTGGTCCGCCTGTTCCAGAACCTGATCGGCAACGCGGTGAAATACCGCCAGCCCGACCGCCCCCTCACTGTGACGGTGACGGCGGAGCGCTCGGGGGCCGGCTGGACCTGCACGGTGGCCGACAACGGCATCGGCATCGCCCCGGAATATTTCGAGCGGATCTTCGACATCTTCCAGCGCCTGCACACCCGGACCGAATACGAGGGCACCGGTATCGGACTGGCGTTGTGCCGCAAGATCGTCGAGCACCATGGCGGCCGCATCTGGGTCGAATCGGAACCGGGGCAAGGCTCGCGCTTCCGTTTCACCCTGGCCGATCGGCAGGCTCAATCGGCCGGGCCAAATTCATAACAGATGCCATGGCTGATTGACGGCGCGGCCGGTGATGAGGGCAGTGCCCCCCTGCAAGGACGGGGCCTTCACCATCCCTCTGTCCCGCTCCGGCCACGCCGGCCGAGGCGTGATCAGCCCTTGCGCTCGGCCAGGGTGTCCTCGATCTCGCGGTCGTAGAAGCGCTCGACCAGCAGTTTGAGCACCAGGGTCACCAGGGCCAGCAGGGTCAGCACCGAGGCGGCGGCAAAGGCCCCCGAACTCTCGTAGTCGTGATAGAGCAGATCGATCTGCAGCGGCAGGGTCATGGTCTCGCCGCGGACCTGCCCCGACACCACCGAGACGGCGCCGAACTCGCCCAGCGAACGGGCGGCGCACAGGATGATGCCGTAATAGAGCGCCCATTTGACGTTGGGAAGCGTCACCCGCAGGAAGATGGACAGACCGCCAGCCCCCAGGGTCAGGGCTGCCTCCTCGTCGTCGGTGCCCTGCAACTGCATCAGCGGCAAAAGCTCGCGGGCGATAAACGGGCTGGTGACGAACAGAGTGGCGATGACGATGCCCGGCAGGGCGAACATCACCTTGAGGTCGTGCTCCTCCAGCCAGGGCCCCAGCAGGCCCGAGCCGCCATAGACCATCAGGGCGGCGACGCCGGCGACGATGGGCGACACCGAGAACGGCGCTTCCACCAGGGCGATCAGCCATTTCTTACCCTTGAAGCGGAACTTGGTCACCGTCCAGGCCACCGCCAGACCGTAGACGGCGTTGATGGGCACCACGATGGCCAGCACCAGCAGGGACAGGCCAATGGCGTGCAGGGTCTCGGGATGGCTGACCGCCGCCCACCATGCCGCCCAGCCCTTGGACAGCGCCTGGGCGAAGATCACCGCCATGGGCACCATCAGGAAACCCAGCGCCAGCAGCCCGGCCAGGCCGATCAGGACAAGGCGTCGCCTGCCGCCGGGCTGGCGATGGGGAACGTGATGAACGGCCATGGCGGGAATCATGGGATCAGCCCTTTGCCAGATAGCGCTGCTGCCAGGCCTGGATGCCGTTGGTCAGCAGCATGGTGATGAAGGCGAAGGCCAGCACCACGGTGGCGATGGCGGTGGCGGAGCCGAACTCGTACTCCTCCAGCTTGATGAAGATCAGCAGGGCGGCGATCTCGGTCTCGAACGGCCGGTTGCCGGCGATGAAGATGATGGCGCCGAACTCGCCCAGGCAGCGGGCGAAGGCCAGCGACATGCCGGCCAGCAGCGACGGCGCCAGGGTGGGCAGGATGACCTTGAGGAAGATCTGCGTCTCCGAGGCTCCCAGGGTGCGGGCCGCCTCCTCCGTCTCGGTCTCCAGTTCCTCGATCACCGGCTGGACGCTGCGGACCACGAAGGGCAGGCTGGTGAAGGCCATGGCGATGGCGATGCCCGGCTGGGCGTGGACCACCTTGAACCCCAGCGGCTCGAGATACTGCCCCACCCAGCCGTTGGGAGCGAAGGCGGCGGCGAGCGCCAGGCCCGCCACGGCGGTGGGCATGGCGAACGGCAGGTCGATCAGCGCGTCCAGCAGGTTGCGCCCGGGAAACTGGTAGCGGGACAACACCCAGGCGAACAGCAGCCCGGCCAGCCCGTTGAACGCCACCGCCTCGGCCGCCGACAGCAGGGTGACCCGATAGGCGGCCAGGGCGCGCGGCCCGGTGGTGGCGGCCAGGAAGCCGTCCAGGCTCATGCCCGCCGCCTTGATCAGCATGGCGCCCAGCGGCAGCAGGACGATGAGGCCGAGATAGGCCAGCGTCATCCCCATGGTCAGCGAGAAGCCGGGCAGCAGCCTGCGGGCACGCATCATATGAACTCCGGTTGAGCCGTTCGGCGTGTCATCCCGCGCCGGAGCGCGGGATGACAGACCTTGTAACCGGGTCCAACCGGTTGCGCATTACTTCTTACCGAAGACCTGATCGAAGATGCCGCCCTCGGCGAAGTGGATTTTCTGGATATTGTCCCAGCCGCCGAACAGTTCGGTGGTGTAAAGGCGCACCTGGGGGAATGCGGCGGCATGCCTGGCCGCCACCTTCTCCGAGCGCACCCGGTAGAAGTTACGGGCCAGGATCTCCTGCGCCTCGTCGGAATAGAGATAGTCGAGATAGGCCTTCGCGGTCTTGGCCGAGCCCCTCTTGGCCGCCACCTTGTCCACCACGGCCACCGGGAACTCGGCCAGGATGCTGACCGGGGGGATCACCGCCTGGACCTTGTCGGCGCCGAATTCCTTGATCACGCCGCCCACCTCGGCCTCGAAGGTGACCAGCACGTCGCCGGTGGCCCGCTCGACGAAGGTGGTGGTGGCGCCGCGCCCGCCGGTGTCGAACACCGGGACGTTGGCCACCAGCTTGCGGATGAACTCCTTGGCCTGGACCTGGTCGCCCTTGTAGGTCTCCAGCGCGAAGGCGTAGGCGGCCAGATGGGTATAGCGGCCGTTGCCCGAGGTCTTGGGATTGGGGAACACCACCTTCACATCCGGGCGGACCAGATCGTCCCAGTTCTTGATGTTCTTGGGGTTGCCCTTCCTCACCACGAAGGCCGGCAGCGAGTAATAGGGCGAGGCGCCGTGGGGATAGGCGGTCTGCCAGTCCTTGCGCACGAAGCCGCGATCGGCCAGGACCTGCACGTCGGTGACCTGATTGAAGGTCACCACGTCGGCGGGCAGGCCTTCGAGGATGGCGCGGGCCTGCTTGGACGATCCGGCATGGCTCTGCTTGATCTCGATGGCCTTGCCGTCGGCCCCCTTGCCGGCCGGCGTCGCCTGGAAGGCCGGGTTGATCTGCTGGAACAGCTCGCGGGCGATGTCATAGGACACGTTCAGCAACTCACCCGGCGCCTTCTCCTGGGCAAGCGCGCCGGCCGGAATCAAGGCCAGGGCCGCCAGGGCGGCGAAAGTGGGAAAACGAAAAGCCATGGGAAACTCCCTCCGGTCGTCCTTGGGTTAAATCACGATTAGCATGTGTTATTGAAAATAAAAATACATATTTAATGTGTTATACACAGGCGAAGCCATAATCCCATCTGAAGCGGCGAGCGCCAAATCTGGCGCCCGCCGCGATTAGCCGCCGTTGAGGCGGCGGCCAAGCGGCCGGAGGGCCGCGCCCGGCGAGGGGCAGTATAAAACGGGACCATCATGCGTCATATTTGACGCATGATGGTCCAAAGGTACTACGGCAACCCCACCGGCAGACGCTCATTGACTCCCACCATATCCTTGGGAATAAGCTTACCGGGAATACTTTTGGGGAAGGCCTTTCGCGTGTCGATCACACCGGAATCAATTCTATCCTCGGTAGTGCTCCTGACCGAGCAGCGCAGCCAGAAGCATCTCGAGGACTGCCTGACCGCGACGCTGGCGGAATTGGCCAACCTGCCGTTCTGCGGCATCTGCACGCCCATGCCCACCGCCAACGGCATCTTCATCGACTGGGCGGCGACCCGAAGCCACGACGCCCCCTCCCAAGCCGACGAGTTGCAGGAGATCGGCAGCGACCCGCTGCTGCTGGACTGCATGGCGCTGGGGACCGAGCGCAGCGAGAGCCTGCCCGACGGCAGCGTCCGCCGCGCCCATCCGGTGGTGGACGACCGCGGCAAGGTCTGCGCCTTCCTGGTCACCCGCACCAATCCCGGACAGCCCGAGCCCGCCGCCCTGATCAAGGGGTTCGTGGCCATCTACCGCAATTACCTGACCGTCCTGTGGGACGCGGCGCGCGACACCCTGACGGGCCTGAAGAACCGCAAGACCTTCGACGAGAATTTCAGCTCCATCGTCGCCGAAAGCCGCCACATCGACGTGTCGTTCAACGGCAACCGCCGCGAAGTCCATCTGGACGGCCAGCACCACTGGCTGGGCATCATCGACATCGACCACTTCAAGAAGATCAACGATACCTTCGGCCACGTGTTCGGCGACGAGGTGCTACTGCTGCTGTCGGCCCTGATGCGCAAGGCGTTCCGCAGCGAGGACAAGCTGTTCCGCTTCGGCGGCGAGGAATTCGTCATCCTGCTGGCTCCCACCACCTTCGCGGCCGCCCAGGCGGTGTTCGAGCGCTTCCGCGCCACGGTGGCCGGCTTCGCCTTCCCCGAGGTGGGCCGCATCACCGTCAGCGCCGGCTATGTGCGCATCGACTGCGACGATCTGCCCTCGGTGGTGATCGGCAACGCCGACCGGGCGCTGTACTACGCCAAGGGGCACGGCCGCGATCAGGTCCGCTCGTTCGAGCAGTTGGTGGCGGAGGGGGAGTTGCCCTTTCGAATGCCCCTCCCGGGCCAGGACCAAGCTATTCTGACTTGACTCCTCCGTTGGGATCAGTATGGTGCGCGCCTCGAGTTTTCATCACCAACGCTGTTCGGGATTTTTGCCATGGCTAAGCCTGCCACCATTCTCATCAAGCTGTTGAGCACCGCGGGGACGGGCTTCTTCTACGTGGCGAAGAAGAATCCCCGCAAGACGACCGAAAAGCTTGAATTCCGCAAGTACGATCCGGTCGTGCGCAAGCACGTCCAGTTCAAGGAAGCCAAGATCAAGTAGTCGGTCGCCGGCCCTTGGCCGGCAGCAACAGACAGATCAAAGGGCGCCGTTTCGGCGCCCTTTTCGTTTGCGCGCGCGGGTGTCGCGCCAAACCGGCAACGCCGCGCCGGGACGCGATCCCTCCTCCCGATGACCGTCGGGATGACAGGCTCCGATGCGTTCTGAAAAGGCCGGCGCCCTATTCCAGGAAGCGCGCCACGGTCTGCAGGAAGTTGGCCACCGAAATGGGCTTGGCGATATAGCCCTCGCAGCCACCCTCGCGGATCTTTTCCTCGTCACCCTTCATGGCGAAAGCGGTGACGGCGATCACCGGGATGGATTTCAGCTCGGCGTCGTTCTTCAGCATCTTGGTGATTTCCAGGCCAGAAATCTCGGGAAGCTGGATGTCCATCAGGATCAGGTCGGGATGGTGCTTGCGGGCGATGTCCATGGCCTCGCGGCCATCCTTGGTCTGAATGGTCTCGTAGCCGTTTGCCTGCAGCAAATCGTTGAACAACTTCATGTTCAAGTCATTGTCTTCGACGATCAGCACAGACTTGGCCATAACCTTCCCGTTTCCCCCCTCAGCCCCGAATGCCCCCGATATCGCGGGC
>JAVBXM010000195.1 GCA_030824585.1 Phaeospirillum sp.
CCGGGGTGACGTTGCCGATCGACGGCGGCGCCGGCACGCCGGGCGGCACCAACCCACCGGTGGGCGCCGCCTCGATCAGCGGCACCGCAGGCGGCGCCACCCCGATGGAGGGCAGCGACTGCCCGGGCTGGGCGCTGAACAGGGCGTTGGCCATCTGGGCGATCAGCCGGGTGTCGGGGGCGCCGGCGAAGCCCGCCGCCGGCTCCTCCCATTCCCCGGCGGGCAGTGCCGCCGGGGAGGGAGACGACGGCAGCGCGAGGGAGAGCGGCTGGGTCATGCGAACTTCTTGTCGTAATCGAAGTAGTGGTCGACCTCGACGTCCTCGAGCACCGCCAGCGCGTCCTCGGTGAGCACGGCGGCCGAGCAATAGAGCGAGATCAGGTACGACGCGATGGCCTTGCGGTTGATGCCCATGAAGCGCACCGACAGCGACGGCGCCACCTCGCCGGGCACGCCGGGCTGGAACAGGCCGACCACGCCCTGTTTTTTCTCGCCGGTGCGCACGAGGAGGATGTTGGTCTTGCCGCCGCCCTTCTTGCCCTCGCCGGTGATGGTCAGCTTGTCGCTGGGCACCAAAGGCAGGCCGCGCCAAGTGAGGAAACTGGTGCCGAACAGGTTGACGGTGGGCGGCGGCACGCCGCGCTTGGTGCATTCGCGCCCGAAGGCGGCGATGGCCTTGGGATGGGCCAGGAAGAACGACGGCTCCTTCCACACCTTGGAGATCAGCTCGTCCAGGTCGTCGGGAGTGGGGGCGCCCTTGCGGGTCTTGATGCGCTGGGCCTTGGCGGTGTTGGTCAGCAGGCCGTATTCGGCGTTGTTGATCAGCTCGTATTCCTGCTTCTCCTTCACCTTCTCGATCAACAGGCGCAACTGCTCCTGGATCTGGTCGATGGGATGGGAATAAAGGTCGGAAACGCGGGTCTGGACGTCGAGCACGGTGGTCACCGCGTTCAGCGAGTACTCGCGCGGGTTCTCCTCGTAGGGCACGAAGCTTTCGGGCAGGTCGGCGTCGTTGCGCGGGCTGCACTTGACGTCGGCGGAGGCCTCGGCGCCGCTTTCCTTGACCCGGTTCAGGCGGTAGATACCGGCTTCGACCGGGGTCCAGGGCAGGAACGACACCAGCCACCTGGGCGTGATGCCCGACCACTGGGCGCGGGTCTTGGTGGCGTTGGCGAGCTGGCGGGCCGCCTGCTCGTTCAGGGTGCGGCGCACCTCGATATCCTCGGACATGCACTCTTCTCCTTGTTGAAAAATCAGTGGGCGGCGACCGATTCCAACGCCTGCAGCACGGCGGCGATGCCGGTGCTGCGCAAGGGCCGGAACGGCTTGTGGAAACGGCGGCACAGGCCCTTGACCTTGCTTTGGGCCTGATGGCTGACGCAGCCCACCGGGAACAGCACGGCATCGGCCCGCTCCAACTGGTTGGCCAGCTTGGTCATGCTCTGCTCGACGCCGCCGTCGTGGTGGACGAAGTCGCCGCCGCGCTCCTCGACCATGCGGCGCAGGTGGGCCACGTGCTGGTGGCGGCCGCCCACGTAGAGGATCAGGCGGCCGGAAAGATCGATGGAATCGGTGGCAGGAGTGGTCATGGGGCTGCTCCTCGCGCTCAGATGGAGTAGTCGAACGACTCGTAGGACAGCGCCTTCAGGATCTCCTCCTTGGTGCGCAGGGCCTCGGGGTCGTTGGTGGTGCGGATGATGCGGGCCGGGATGCCGGCCACGGTGGAGTGGGGATCGACGGCCCGGAGCACCACCGAGCCGGCGGCGATGCGCGAATGGGCGCCGATTTCGATGTTGCCGAGGATCTTGGCTCCGGCGCCGACGATGGCGCCCTGGCGGACCTTGGGGTGGCGGTCGCCGCTTTCCTTGCCGGTGCCGCCCAGCGTCACGTTCTGCAGCAGCGACACGTCATCCTCGACCACCGCCGTCTCGCCCACCACCAGGCCGGTGGCGTGATCCAGGAAGACGCCCTGGCCGAAGCGGGCCGCCGGGTGGATATCGGTCTGGAAGACGTCCGACGAGCGGCTTTGCAGATAGAGCGCGAAGTCGCGCTCGCCCTTGTTCCACAGCCAGTGGGCCAGGCGATGGGTCTGCACCGCGTGGAAGCCCTTGAAGTAGAGGAAGGGCTCGATGAAGCGCTGGGTGGCCGGGTCGCGGTCCAGCACGGCGGCGATGTCGGCGCGCAGCGCCTGGGCGATCTCCGGGGCCGCCTGGGTGGCGCGGGCGAAGGTCTCGGTGAGCAGCGGCAGCGTCACCACCTCGGTCTTCAGGCGCTGCGAGATGCGGTAGAACACCGCCGCCTCGAACGAGGGCTGCTCCAAGATGCAATCGATGAACAGCCGCCGCAGCATGGGGGCGCTGTTCAGGGCCTCCTCGGCTTCCCGGCGCAGCTCGGCCCACAGGCTGTCGGCGAAAAGAGCGGAATCGCGGGCCTGGTTGATGATCAGCGTCAAGCGCCCCGGTGCCGGCTGAGCCATGCTTCCTGTCCCCCTCGGTGTGGCAACATCCTGGCAAGAGACTTACATCATAAATCTACTAGATCAATAGAAAAATATCCGGTAGCGCGGCTGTCGTTCGCTGCCATCGGGCGCGAAGGCGGGAAATGGCTGATATAAGCAATTTATCTACTAGAAAAGTAGTTAATCTCGGATGAGAATACACGTCCGGCACCCGTTTTCGGAGTGCCGCCCGTCGGTCCACCGCCAATCGGTGATGGATGGGCGGCGGCGGGTCAAACGGTGCCGACGTGCAAAGGGAGTGGTCGGAATGAGCTTCGTAAGGAACAAGGACGGCTCGGCGACCCAGTTCGAGCAATTGATCGCTCATTTCGAGGAGCGGAACGGCGCCGCCCCGCTGCTGGAGCATTGCGTGCATTTCGAGGATGCCGGTGCCGTCGGGCGCTATGGCGAACTTCATCTGCGTTCGGCGTTCCAGCCGTTGTTCCAGGCGGATTCCATGCGGGCGGTGGCCCACGAGGCCTTGCTGCGCGTCGAGGACGACCGGCAACGCTCCATCTCGCCCGAACAGGCGTTCCGCATTCCCAAAACCCCGGAGCGGATCGTCCATTTCGACCGTTTGTGCCGCACCATCCACGCCATCAACTTCGCCGCCCAGGCCGAGCCGGGCGCCGTCCTGTACCTCAACGTGGATGGGCGGCATCTGCTCAATGTCCAGGGAGGGACCCACGGCACCTTCTTCGAGGCCTTGCTCGGCTATTGCGGCCTGCGGCCGGGGCAGGTGGTGCTGGAGATTTTGGAATCACGCATCGGCGATTTCGACCGCCTGATCGAGGCCATCGCCGCCTACCAGCAGCGGGGCTTCGGCATCGCCATCGACGATTTCGGATGCCGGCACTCCAATTTCGACCGGCTGTGGCGCCTGTCGCCCGACATCGTCAAGCTCGACCGCAGCCTGATCGTCCAGTCGGTGGGCAATCCCCGGGCCCGGAAGATCCTGCCGAAGCTGGTGGAGATCATCCACGACCTGGGGGCGCGGGTGGTGTGCGAGGGCATCGAAACCGTTTCCCAGCACGCGCTGGCGGTCAATGCCGGAGTGGACATGCTGCAGGGCTATCTCTATGCCCGGCCGGGAGACCGCCTCCAGCACCGTCCCCAGTCGTCCGTGACCCCTATGGCGGAGGCAGCCGGCCGGCATCCGCCGAGGGCCTGATCAGGTGCCATTTGTGCGCCTCATTGGGTCATCTGATTGCCGTGAAGCCGTATTTTTCTAGCAAAAGCATGTGCTGATTCTCCTTGCCCGGAGCGCCCATGCGCTATATTGAATTTGATATCATATCTGATTTGGTACAGCGCTCTCGTTAAGGGCTCACCCGTCCACGCTTTCGGCATGACTACCGTTATATACTAAAACAGCATAACGAAGCCCGGTGCCGGGGCGGGGCGTACAAGGAGGAAGAATTGAAGAGCACTTTCACCATCCTGGCCGCCTGCACCGCCCTGGTTCCCGTGTCCACCCTGGCTTCCGAGGTGTTTTCCCTGGGGCAGGTCAATGCCTCCGCTCCGGCGATGGGCAGCACCGCCATGGGCGGTTCGACCGTCACCCAGGACGACATCCAGCAGTTCAACCGCGAGTCCCTCGATCGTGCCCTCGACCTGGTGCCCGGCGCCGCCATTTCCTATGGCGGCGCGCGCGGCGAGCGCACCGTCGCCATCCGCGGCTTCGACCGCTGGCGGGTTCCGCTGTACATGGACGGCATCCGCGTCTACCTGCCGGCCGACAACCGCATCGACTATGGCCTGTTCGGCACCGCCGATATCGCCGAGATCCAGGTGTCCAAGGGCTTCACCTCGGTGATCGACGGCCCCGGCGCCATGGGCGGTTCGGTCAATCTCGTCAGCCGCAAGGTGACCAGGCCGACCGAACTGGACCTGCGTTTCGGCACGATGATGAACAGTGGCGGCACCTTCAACGGCTTCCTGGCCGACGCCTTCGGCGGCGCCCGCCTGGGCGACTGGTACGTCCAGGGCTCGGCGTCCGAGAACCTGCGGACCTTCTACAGCCTGTCCGACGACTATCGGGCGACCACCATGGAGAATGGCGGCAAGCGCGACCATTCCCGCCGCGAGAACATGAAGGTCAACGTCAAGGTGGGCTACGAGCCCTCTCCCTTCGACGAGTACAGCCTGAACATCATCAACCAGACGGGCAGCAAGGAGGTTCCCTTCAACGAGGTTCCCGGCGCCACGGCCCGCAACTGGATCTGGCCCGCCTGGGATAAGCAGAGCGTGTACTGGATTTCCAAGACCGGTCTGGACGAGAAGGGGTCCTACGTGAAGGTCAAGGCCTTCTTCGACCGCTTTTTCAACGAGGTCGACACCTACGACAACGCCAACTTCACCTCGCTGAGCACCACCAGCGCCAACCGCAGCTACTACGAGGACTTCGCGACGGGCGGGACGGCCGAGGGCGCCTGGGCCATGTTCGACGGCCAGAACGTCCTCAAGGCGGCGCTGCACTACCGTCACGACATCCACACCGAATGGAACGACTATTTCCGGGTGATCGGCGGGGCGGTTCAGCCGGCGACCGAGCCTCACCAGCGGCAATTGGAGGATACCTGGTCGCTGGCGGTCGAGAACACCTTCCATCCCACCAAGGATTGGGATGTGGTCACCGGAATCAGCTACGACTATCGCCATCTGATCAAGGCGCAGGACTTCATCCTGGGCAATACCGGCGGCACCAACGCCTCCAACCGGCCCTACAGCTATCCGCGCGGCGACGTCCATGCGCTCAATCCGCAACTGGCCGTGGCCTACCGCTATGCCGACGCGGGCACGGTCCATGCCTCGGCATCGCGCCGCACCCGATTCCCCACCCTGTTCGAGCGGTTCAGCACCCGGTTCAGCACCTTCCAGAACAATCCGACCCTGCGGCCGGAGAAGTCCAACAACCTGGAAGCGGGCGTCACGCAGACCATCGGCCACACCAAGCTGGGCGCCAATGTGTTCCAAAGCTGGCTGGAGGACGCCATTACCTCGATCCCCCTGACCGCGTCGCTGAGCCAGAACCAGAACATCGGCAAGGCCATCCACAAGGGCTTCGAACTGGAGATCAGCCACGCCGTCACCCAGGACCTGGAGGTCGGCGCCAATTACGCCAACCTGCTGCGCACCGTCCCCGACAAATCGACCATCCTGGTCGACACCCCCCGCCACAAGGCCTTCGCCTACGTCAACTGGAAGCCGGTGGACGGGTTGAGCGTCGTGCCCAGCGTCGAGGTCGGCGGCGAGCGGCATCTCCAGAAGGCAAACCCCAACACCATGTATTTCGACGGCGGCGAATACGTGGTGGCCAACCTGAAGGCGGGCTACCAGTTCACCGGGCAGGTCTATGCCGAGGCGGGCGCCAACAACCTGCTGGACGCCAATTACAAGATATCCGACGGCTATCACGAGGAGGGGCGCAACTTCTTTGCCAACCTTCGGGTCACATTCTAGCCCGCGGCCATGACCGGGAGGCCGGCGCGATGGCCCGACACCGAACCCCCATGGCCGGCCGCGCTTTCGTTCGGCCTGCACGCGGCGGTGCTGGCGGCGGTGCTGATCGTGGCGGCGCCGCCGCCCGTTCCGGCTCCTCCTCCTCCGGCCCTCGTCGTCGAGATGATCGAGGCGGCCGGCATGGCCGGCGGCGGCGGCGGTGCGCCCTCGCCTGCCGCCCGGCCGGCGGAAGGCGAGGCGGTCGAGCCGCCGCGACCGGTGGTGCCGGCCGTGGAAGCGGCGGCCTTGTCCAGCCCGCCGCGGACGGAGGCTGTCCGGCGGCCAAAACGCCCCCCGACGCCACCGGCTGCCCGAACCCAGGAGACGTCTTCCGCCGCCAAATCCGTCGCCTCCGAGGCGACAACGGGTGTCACCCAACCGGTGACGGCGGCGGGGGACGACCAGTCGGGCGGAGCGATCGGGAGCGGCCGGGGCCAGGCCCGGGCCGGGGACGGGGCGGGACGCGCCGCCGACATGGAGGCTTACCTCGCATCCCTGCGCCGGGCCATCCAGCGCGGCCTGATCTATCCGGCAACCGCCCGGCGGCTGGGACTGGCCGGTCTGGTCCGGGTGCGCTTCCTGGTTTTGGCCGACGGCCGGGTCGATCCGGGCTCGCTGGTGGTAACCGGCGGCAGCGATGACGATATCCTGCGGCGAGGAGCGCTCGACACCATCCGCCGCCTGTCCACCTTTTCCCCACCGCCGGCGGGGAGCATCGGCGTCGAGGTACTGGTGAATTTCACACTGACCCAATGACAATCCATACGGGAGTTCCGTCATGAAGGCCCTTTTGTGCGCTACCCTTGCCCTTGCCCTCGGCGGTCTCGCCCCCTGGGGGACCGCCCTGGCGGCCGACACGGTCCGTGTCTTCACCAGCTATCCCCAGGAGATGATGGACCGCTACGAGCAGGCCTTCGCCAAGGCCAATCCCGATATCAAGCTGGACTTCCAGTGGGGCCATGGCGGCGATGCCATGGCCACCCTGCGCCAGCCCGACCAGGGCGGAGTGGACGTACTGTGGTCGCCGGCCTTGAAGGCCTTTCCCGCCTTGGCCCGCGAAGGAGCCTTCCGTCCGCTGGGCGACGGCGCCAAAGGCATCGCCACCAAGGTGGGCGGCATGCCCCTGACCGACGGCAAGGGGACCTATGCCGCCTTCGAACTGGCCGGCTACGGCTTCGCGGTGCGCCCCGATTACCTGGCCGGGCACGGCCTGCCGGTGCCCCGCGACTGGAGCGATCTGGCCCGGCCCGCCTATGCCGGGCACGTCATTTTGCCGGTACCGTCCTCCACCGGCTTCGCCCCGCCGATGATCGAGGTGATCTTGCAGCATCACGGCTGGGACAAGGGCTGGGCGCTGCTGGCCGAGATCGCCGCCAACGCCGAATTGCTGGATTCGGGCGGCGGCGTCGCCATGGTCAACGAACTGGCCGAGGGTACCAAGGGCATCGGTATGATCATCGATTTCTTCGTCCGCTCGGCCAAGGCCGACGGCAAGCCGGTGACCTTCGTCTATCCCGAGATCACCGCCTATGTTCCCGCCCATGTGGCGATCACCGCCAAGGCTCCCCATGCCAAGGCGGCGGAGGCCTTCGTCCGCTTCGTGCTGTCCGACCAGGGCCAGGTGCTGCTGATGACCCCCGAGGTCATGCGCCTGCCGGTGCGGCCCTCGGCCTATGCCAAGGCGCCCGCCGATTTCCCCCGGCCCTTCGAGGGCAAGGCCGCCGCCTTCGTCTTCGATCCCGCCAAGGGCAATGCGCGCCAGTTCGCCATGACGGCGCTGTTCGACGCCTTCATCACCAGCCGCCACGCCCAGTTGCGCGACACCTTCGCCCTTATCCGCAAGGCCGAGGCCGCAGGAGACAAGGCCCGCGCCGAGACCGCCCGCCAATTGCTGACCTCGGTGCCGGTCTCCGAGGCGGAATGCGGCAATCCGACCCTCAACGCCACCCTGGAGAACATGGATTTCGAAGGGGCCAAGGCGGTGAAGGCCGGTTGGACCAAGGCCGCGGCGGCCGGCACGGCGCAGACCCTGGCGGTTCTGGCCAAATGAGGCGCTTGCTGCTGGCGGCCGGATTGTTGCTGACCGCCCCCGCCGGAGCCGGCGAGGCGCTGTCCGGCGGGACCTTCACCGTGTTCGAGGGCGGGCGGGCGGCCTTCACCACCATGGCTCCCGCCCTGCCCGAGAGCCTGCAGCGGGATTTCGCCCATGGCCGCACGGTGTTCAACCGGCCCTGGCTGGCCGCTCCCGCCCAGGACGAACGCTTCATCGGGCTGGGGCCGCTGTTCAACCGCCTGTCCTGCGTCGCCTGCCACCCCCGCAACGGCGGCGGCTTCGCTCCCGCGACCGCCGCCGAGCCCATGCGCACCATGCTGGTCCGCCTGTCGGTGGCGGGCGAGGGGGAGCATGGCGGCGTCAGGCCCCATCCCGCCTATGGCGACCAGTTGAACGAGGAGGGCATTCCCGGCGTGCCGGGCGAGGGCCGGGCAGTAATCCGCTGGCGCGAGCGTCGGGAGGTTCTGCCCGGCGGCGAGGTGGTGCGGCTGCGTCGTCCCCAGATCAGCTTCGCCGGCCTGGCCTATGGTCCGATGGGGAGGGACACGCTGATCTCGCCTCGCATCGCCCCGCCGGTGTTCGGCCTGGGCCTGCTGGCGGCGGTGCCCGAGGACGATATCCTGGACATCGCCGCCGAGAACGGCGGCCGCCCCAACCGGGTATGGGATGCGGGCAATGGGCGGACCGTACTGGGCCGCTTCGGCTGGAAGGCCAACCAGCCCTCGGTGCATCAGCAACTGGCCGGGGCCATGCTGGGCGATATCGGCATCACCTCGCCGCTGTTTGCCGGGCAGAACTGCACGGCGGCGCAGGCGGCCTGCCGGGCGGCTTTCCCGGCGCCGCAACCGGAACTGACCGCCGGGCAGTTGCTGGCGCTGGAGACCTATCACCTGGGCCTGGGCGTTCCCGCCCGGCGCGGCGTCGACGACCCCTCGGTCCGGCGGGGCGAGGCGGTGTTCGTGGTCGCCGGCTGCGCCTCCTGCCATCGTCCGACCCTGAAGACCGGCCCCCATCCGTCGCTGGAGGAATTGGGCGGGCAGGTGATCCATCCCTATACCGACCTGCTGCTCCACGACATGGGGCCTGAATTGGCCGACGGCCGCCCCGATTTCCTCGCCACGGGACGCGAGTGGCGCACTCCGCCCCTGTGGGGGCTGGGATTGCGCCGGCTGGTGGAGCCGCGTGCCGGTCTGCTGCATGACGGTCGGGCGCGCACACCCTTGGAGGCGATTTTGTGGCATGGTGGGGCCGGCAAGGACGCGGCGGCGGCCGTGCGCCGCCTGTCCCGGGACGACCGGCGGGCGCTGCTGCGCTTTCTCGACAGCCTGTAATCCCGGAGACAACCGAGCATGTTCAATATCCAGGCGGCCAGGCAACGGCTGGGGACCGCCTTTCCCGGCGTGCTGGCGGCGGTGACGGTGGGCATCGCCGCCTCGTTCCTGTCGGACCATTACGGCGGCCCGACCATGCTGTACGCCTTGCTGCTGGGCATGGCCTTCCACTTCCTGTCCCAGGAGGGGCGCTGCGTCGAGGGTATCGGCATCGCGTCGCGCACCATCCTGAGGATCGGGGTGGCGCTGCTGGGCATGCGCATCACCCTCGGCCAGATCGCCGAACTGGGGGGCGAGACTCCGGCCCTGATGATCGGCGCGGTGGCGTTCACCACCCTGGTGGGCGTGCTGGCGGCGCGGCTGATGCGCCTGGACGGGGCGTTCGGTGTGCTGACCGGCGGCGCGGTGGCGGTGTGCGGCGCCTCAGCCGCCCTGGCCATCGTGGCGGTGCTGCCCCGCCACGAGCATTCCGAGCGCGACACCATCTTCACGGTGATCGGAGTCACCACGCTCTCCACCCTGGCGATGATCGTCTATCCCATGGTGGTCGGCGCCTTCGGCCTGGGCGAGACCGAGGCCGGCATCTTCCTGGGCGGTACCATCCACGACGTGGCCCAGGTGGTGGGCGCCGGCTACAGCGTCTCGGCCAAGACCGGCGATACCGCCACCTTCGTCAAGCTGCTGCGGGTGGCGCTGCTGCTGCCGGTGGTCATGGCGGTGTCGCTGGCCTTCGGGGCGCGCGGGGTCCAGGGCGAGAAGCCGCCGCTGCTGCCGCCGTTCCTGGTGGTCTTCGCCGTGCTGGTCGGCGTCAACAGCAGCGGAATCGTGCCGGCCCCGCTGACCACAGGGCTCAACGACCTGTCGCGCTGGTGCCTGGTGACCGCCATCGCCGGCCTGGGCATGAAGACCTCGCTCAAGGCCATGACCGAGCTGGGGCCCCGGCCGGTGCTCCTGCTGCTGGCGGAAACCGTCCTGATGGCGGCCCTGGTGATGGGTGTCTTGCTGGCGCGGCGGGCGCTATAAATCTCAACAACATAGCGAAAAATCAATAGGTTGTCCGTCGTCGGCATTGACCTTTCCGGGGCGGAAGGCTACGCCATCAGGGTGATCAACAAGGCGACCCCATGGCTGACAGACCCGATCTTCGCGTCCAGGTGCGCATCGTTCCCCTGATCGGCCCCGGTAAGATGGAACTGCTGGAGGCCATCGACCGCCACGGCTCCATCTCGGCGGCGGCGCGGGTGCTGGGCATGGCCTATCCCAACGCCTGGAAGCTGGTGGACAGTCTGAACCGCCATTTCCGCGAGCCCCTGGTGGCCCGGGTGATGGGGGGGCGGCGGGGAGGCGGCGCCTCGCTGACCGAGACCGGCCGGGCGGTGCTCGGCATCTACCGCTCGGTGGAGGCCAAGGCCAGGATCATGTTCGCCGGCGACCTCGACGCGCTGAGCCAGTTACTGGCCCTGGAGTCCGGCTGGGATGCCTGTCCCGGCATCGAGGACGGCATGGACTCGCCGGCCTGCCGCTCCAAGAAGCGCAAGCCGCCATCCGCTTGACGAAAATCATACCGGTGCCCCGGCGTCGACCGTAATATCCAACCGGAAATAACGGGAGGGTGGCATGGCGGCCATTTGCCAGACCGGACTGGATTGGGGCAGCGAGTGGCTGATGCGGTATTCCGCCGGCCGCGACGACCCCGATATTCGCGCCCTGGCCTGTATCCTGACCCACCGCTGTTCCTGCCCCGATACCGCCTATCGCCGTGCCCTGGGCCTCGATTCCGAGGAGATCGAGGCGATAACCACCCGCTACTTCCCGGCGGCCGAGGCGGCGGGGTGGCCCATGGGCGGCTGCTGGCGGCGGCATACCTCCGAGTTCAGCCCCGCGGGCGGTTCCTGCCGCGACATGGTTGGCGACGACGACACGGCGCACGGCCGTTTCAGCCGCTCGCTGATGGAGCAGGAGGAACAGGACCTCTGCCGCCTGTTCCTCAACCACGCCACGGGAAAGGGGCTATGGCCGGTGGTGTTCGCCCGCCTGATCGCCCGGGCCTGCATGGAGCCCGAGCATCTGTGGATGAGCCTGGGGCTGGAGAACCGCGACCAGTTGACCGGCATTCTCGAACGCCATTTTCCCGCCCTGACCGCCCGCAACGACCGCGACATGCGCTGGAAGAAGTTCTTCTACAAGCTGCTGTGCGACGAGGAGAAGGTGTGGACCTGCACCGCGTCCTCCTGCGAGATTTGCCCCCACCATGGGGAATGCTACGCGCCCGAGGTTTAGGTCGTCGCTCCCCGTGGGGCGATGGTTACCTTCACGTCCACCGGCGGGGCGGAATAGGGGGCCGAGGTCACCAGGATCGCCGCTCCCGCCTCGGCATAGGCGGCGGCATTGGCGGCGTTGACCCCACCGGCGGCGGCGATGAGGATGCCGTGACCGCCCAGCCGCCTTACCGTCGCGGCGGTGTTGGCGGGGCTGAACTTTTCCAGTTGGATGACGTCGGCGCCGGCCTGGGCGGCAAAATCCGCCTCATCTTGGGAAGTGACCTCGACCACCACCTTCTTCTCGGGGCAGGATCGTTTCAGGCGGCGGATGGCCTCGGCCATGGAGGCGTCGCCCAGCAGGGCGCGATGCTCGGGGAACAGCAGCACCGAATCCGACAGGCCCAGGCGGTGGGGCACGGCTCCGCCGGCGATGACCGCCTTGATGGCCACCGCCTTGGTGCCGGGGAAGGTCTTGCGGGTGCAGGCGACGATCACGTCGGGGCGCGCCGCGCGGGCGGCGTCGACGATGCGGGCGGCGGCGCTGGCGATGCCCGAGGCGTATTCCACCAGGGTCTGGGCCACCTTCCAGCCGGCCAGGACCGCTTCGGCCGGGCCGGTGGCGGTGAGCAGCAAGTCCCCGGCGGCGGCGCGGGTGCCGCTGGCTGCGGCAAGGGTCACGGCGCAGCCCAGCCGGGTCAGGATACGCGCCGCTTCCTCGGTGGAGGAGGCGACCTGGGCGGCTCCCGCCCGGAACACCATGGCGGCGGGTTCGGCCCCCAGCCCCAGGGAACGGGTGGTGAGGTCGCCGTGGGGCACGTCGTCATGCACGAAGCGGTCAAGTTCCGCGTCGGTGATCCGGATCATCATCCCCGTTCTTCCGTTCCATAGCATTCGCCGAAATCGGGGCAGACGTCGCAGACCGGCGATTTGCAGACGTAGACGCCCTCGGCCTGGCACATCTCGCGATAAAAGAATTTCTTCCAGCGCATGCCCTGGACGTTGCGCGCCGCCACCGCCGGGAAATGACGGTGCAGCATGTCGGACAATTCCTTGCGGTTGCGCAGGCCCAGGCTGATCCACAGATGCTCGGGCCTGAGCGAGCGCCGCGCCACCACATGGGCCAGCCAGTCCTCGATCTCGGCGCCCCTGGCGCGGCCGTCCAGCAGCAGGGCGCGGTAATCGGGCTCCTCGATGGCGTCCTCGCCCGCATGGGCGTCGGGCCTCACCAGATCGTCGATGGCGCAGGCGCCGGGAAAGGCCACCTCCAGCAGGCGCTCCAAGGCAGGACGGCCGAGCCCCAGGGCTTCGGTCAGCGGGGGACCGTTCTCGGCCAGGGCGGCGGCGATGGCCGAGGCCAGCACATGGCGGTCCGGGGGGGCGAGGCTGCTCCGCGTTTCCATCAGCCGGCCATAAATACCGTGATCCTCGGTCATGGTTCCTTTGGCGATCATCCATCGATGCTTTCGCGCCGGTACTTCTGCTCGGCCTGGCGCAGCCAGAGCGGTGCCTGTCCCCGCATTCCATCACGTAGTGATTCCAAAGCCAATGCGACAGGCTCGCCGGCGAATTTGCGGATGGGAATCGTCTTGATCCGCGCCAGGCCGAATTCGCCGGCGGCCCCCACCTCGGCGACGAATGCCAGCAGGCACCCTTCCATGGCGGCCAGGCGGCCCGCCAGCCTGGAGGGATCGCCGTCCCGCGTATCGGCCGGGAAGGATGCCAGGCCGAGATAGCGGTATCCCTCCTCGTCGACCTCATAGAGCATCAGGTGCCGCGCCCAGCCGAGATGGGCGTCGACGCGGGTCAGGTCCTGGGTGGCGATGGCGACCTTCATGACGGTTCCCCATGGCGGTGTGTTCGATATATAATTTCACTATATAGCGATGGGTTGCGTATGGCAATCTTGGCAAAGACAGTAAATGGCATTCCGGATACCGGGAATGCAGGGTTGCGGGAATTGCATGGCAATGAATTTCGATATCTACAAAGACAATATAACGACAACATAAGGCGTAGCAGGTGTTTGTTTGGCGGTGCCGTTTGGTATTTTATGTTAATAACGCTTTCGCGTGCCCTTAGCTCTTAAGGTGTGATTGACTCGTTATTGAAATTTTGTAGCATAATGCCTAAATAGGTGCTTGATCGATTTTTGATTTAATTGGAGGCTCTCCCATGAAACTCAGCGCTCGCAACAACCTGAAGGGCAAGGTCGTGGCCATCGACAAGGGGCAGATCGTGGCCAAGGTCAAGGTCGACATCGGCGGTCAGACCATTACCTCCCTGGTCTCCAACGAGGCGGTGGACGACCTTGCCCTCAAGATCGGCGACGACGTCCATGCGATCATCAAGTCGTCCGAGGTGATCATCGGCAAGTAACCTCCGCCGGTCGCGGACGGCCACAGGCCCCGGCTATGCCGGGGCCTTCACTTTTTTCGGCAGACGACGGGCATTCTTCGTCATATAGTCTCTATACATTACGAAGGGTGGCGTCGTGACGGACAGTAAAGTGGAAGCCATTTTGGCGCTGAGGGGCGGCAGCCGCTCGCCCGTGGGGCGGGACCGCATCGCCCTGCTGGAGGCCGTGGACAACCATGGCAGCATCACCAGGGCTGCCCAGGCGGTCGGGCTCAGCTACAAGGCGGCGTGGGACGCGCTCAACGCCGTCAACAACCTGCTGCCGCGCCCGGCGGTGGCGGCCCAGACCGGTGGCCGCAACGGCGGCGGCGCCGTGGTCACCGAGGACGGCAAGGCGCTGATCACCGCCTTCCACCTGCTCGAGGAACGCCTGTCCCGCGCCGCCGCCCTGTTCAGCGAGGGCAATACCCCCATCGATCCGATCATCCTGCTCCGGAGCCTCGGCATGAAGACCAGTGCCCGCAACGCCTTTCGCTGCACCGTGACCGAGATTCGCCAGGGCCGCGTCAATGCCGAGGTGATTCTTCATCTCAACGATACGGTGACCCTGGCCGCCACGGTCACCGAGGAGAGCCTGCGCGATCTCGGTATCGCGGTGGGCCAAAGCGTCACCGCCCTGGTGAAGGCCTCCTTCGTGATGCTGGCCACCGGCAAGGCCTGTCCGCCGGTGTCGGCGCGCAACCGCATTTCCGGGACGGTCGCCCATCGCGAGGACGGGCCGGTCAGCTGCGAGATCACCCTGGATATCGGCGGCGGCAAGGTCCTGACCTCCATGGTGACCCGGGACGGGGCGGACGAATTGGGCCTCCAGCCCGGCACCTCCGCCTGGGCCCTGTTCAAGGCGTCCCACGTCATCCTGGCGGTGGAATAGGAACGAAAAGGCCGCCACGCGCGACGGCCGCGCGTGGCGGGGACAAACATAAGCTCGACCATCGTGCGTCACATTCGACGCCCGATGGTCTAATTGATCTTGAAGCCGTACTTGACGAAGACGCCCTTGGCCTCGGGGCCCTTGATGTAGTCCAGCAGGGCCTTGGCGGCGGGTGTTTCCTTGCCGGCAACCAGGGCGAAGGGATAGACGATGGGGTCGTGCATGGTGTCGGGGAACACGCCGACCACCTTGACCTTCTTGGAGACCGCCGCATCGGTGGCGTAGACCACGCCCAGCGGCACCTCGCCGCGCTCGACGAAGGCCAGGGCGGAGCGCACTGAATCGGTGGCGGCGATCTTGGCCTCCAGGGTCTTCCACTGCCCGGCCCGCTCCATGGCCTGCTTGAAGTAGAGGCCGACCGGAACGCTGTCGGGATTGCCGGTGGCGATGCGGCCGGCGCCGGCCAGGGCGGCGATGTCGGTCTTGGGCGTCAACTCGACCTTGCCCTGCTTGGAATCCGCCGGGGCGACCAGCACCAGGGTGTTGCCCAGCAGGTTGAAGCGCGAGTCCGCGTTGATCAGCTTCCTCTCGGCCAGATAGTCCATCCATTTGAGGTCGGCGGAGGCGAAGACCTGGCCGGGGCCGCCCTGTTCCACCTGCTTGGCCAGGGCCGACGAAGCGGCGTAGGAGGGAACTATCTTGTGGCCGGTCCTGGCGGCGAAGGACTCGCCGATCTCGTTGAGCGCATTGGTCAGCGAGGCGGCGGCGAACACCACCACGTCCTCGGCATGGGCCTGCGCGGTGACGGCGACGGAAAGGGCCAGGCCGGCGACGGCCCCCAACAGGCGCTTCATCAGCATCGGGACTCTCCTGTATCGAATCGAAATGTAGTTAATCTATATAGCGCATGGATGCCCCCGGCAACCCTGAATGAGCGGGGGCTCTCGGCCGGGACAAGATCCATGGCGGGTTCGCCTTCCCGCCAATTCAATCCATGTTTTCGCAAGGGGTGGTCTGGGGTACGATCCGCCCTTTCATCCTGATCGAACAGAGACAGACCAAGGGGGCGCAAATGAAGACCAACGACAATCTCGCCGAGGCCTTTGCCGGGGAAAGCCAGGCCAACCGGAAATACCTGGCTTATGCCGAGGCCGCCGCCAAGGACGGCCTGCCGGAAATCGCCAAGCTTTTCCGGGCCGTGGCGGCGGCGGAAACCATCCACGCCCATGCCCATCTCCGCGCCCTGGGCGGGATCAAGGCGACGGCCGAGAATCTTCGGGCCGCCATTTCCGGCGAGAAGCACGAGTTCGAGGAGATGTATCCGGCTTTCGTCGCCACCGCCGAGGCCGAGGGGGCCAGGATGGCCCTGCTGTCCATGCGGCACGCCCTGGAGGTGGAGAAGACTCACCACGGCCTGTTCATTGACGCCCTGGCCGCCGTGGAGGCCGGCCACGATCTGGCCGAGGGCAGCATCCATGTCTGTGGCATCTGTGGGCATACGGTGATCGGCGACGCGCCGGACCAGTGCCCGGTTTGCCACGCCAAGGCGGGAAAGTTCTCGGAGGTCGCCTGATCGTCCCGGGGACGGTTCCGGGACAAGACTCTGGCTGGGTGGGGACGCGAGTCCCGCGCCCAGCCAGGCGTTGAGGCGACTTGGCCGGAGCCATGTGGGGCCGGTGAGTGTGGCCTGCACTCCCTGCGCCCAAGGTCCCCGTGTCAGAAATCGGTCAGCGACAGCGACGAAACCTTCGACAGTGCCGAATAGGAGGCCTCGAGGATCGACTGCAACTGGGAAATTTCCACGGTGACGGCGGCGACGTCCACCGACTTGACGTCGGAGATGCGGTCGCCGAGCAGGCTGAGGGCGGCATCCTGGCGCTCGCCGAAGGTTTCGAGCCGGCTGGCGTTGACCGACAGCCGGCCCTGGGCGGCCAGCAGTTCATCCAGCGCCTCGGTGGCCAGGTCGTAGGCCTCGGCGATGGCGTCCTGGTCCAGGTCGGAGGTGTCGGCGTTGGCCAGGATGTTGGCGGCGCGCAGAATCTTCTCGAAACCCGATTCGCCGGCCGTCACTCCGTAATCGATGGCGGACTGGTCCGAGACCCCCACCGACTGCGTCACGTCGTCGCCCAGGTAGTAGCCGTCGTCGGCGGCGGACGGCGTGGCGGGGACGGCCAGCAGGGAGGTGTCAACCGGTGCGGCGGTGGTGCGGCTGCCGCCGAACAGGTAGCGCCCGTCCATCTGCAGGTTCATCAGGTCGGCGAGGTCGCTCAGCAGGCCTTGCCCCACCGCGTTGTAATCCACGGTGTCGTCGGTGTCGGCCAGCATCTGGCTGAGGGTGGTGCGCAGGTCGCCGGCCAGATCCACCATGGAGCCCACCGCGGTATGCATGGCCTCGACCCGGTCCAAGGCCGTCTGGGTGTTGTCCGAGCGGGCCTGCAGCCGGGCCACCGCGGTTTCCATGGAGATCAGCTTGGCCGAATCCGCCGACAGGTCGGCATAGCTCTCGCCCTTGAGGCCCGAGGCGCTGGCGGATTGCTTTTCCGCCAGCCGGGCCTGGGTCGCCATGGTGGAGCGCAGCAGGGCCTGGCTCAGGCCCCAGGAGGAGACTCGTTCCATCATGCCTACCTCACGGCTTCCAGCAGGGCGTCGAACATGTCCTGCACCGTGGACAACACCTGGGCGGAGGCCGAGTAGGCGTTCTCCAGCTCCGAGATGCGGGCGGTTTCCTCGTCGATGTTGACGCCGTATTGCGACGAGAAGGAATCGGTCAGCGAGGTCAGGGTGGTTTCGGCCGAGGCGGCGGCCCGTTCGGCCTGCTCCAGCTTGGCCGAGGCGTCCGAGATGATCTCCGCCGCCGCGTCGGAGACATCGGACGCCGAGACGGCATCGGCCATGGCCTGGGACAGGGCGCCGGCGTTCAGGGTGACGCCGTCGGTGTCGACGCTTCCCACCGCCAGCAGCGAGGGCGACGCGGCGATGTCACCGCGCACGAACAGGTCCTCGGCCCCATCGCCGGTCAGCAGGTCGTTGAGGCCGAAATGGGCGGACAGGCTTTCACCGCCCACATCCCCCCCCGACAGGGCCACGCCGGTGGTGGAATCCGTGGCCGACAGCACCAGCCGTCCGTCGGAATCCAGCGAGGCGGACAGGCCGGACACCGCGTTCAGGGCATTCAGCAGGTCGTCCATGCTGGTCAGGGTGGACAGGTCGATGTCGGCGCTGGTCACCGTGGCGCCATCCTGGTCGGCGATGACCACCCGCAGCGTTCCGGTGGCGCTCAGGGTATCGGTGGCGGCCAGCCCGTCCGTGGTGCCGGTCAGGGTCTGGGGCGGCGGGACGGCGCTGCCCTGGTTGTGCAGGGTGTTGAGGCCGTCCATCAGCGCCGTGGCCAGATCGTCCAGCTGGTTCTGCACGGCGGGCAGGGTTTCGTCGCGCAATTCCACCAGCGCCGCCAGCTTGCCCGATTTCAGCGAATCGGTGATGTCCTTGCCGTTCAGGGTGATGGCGTCGAAGCCGCCGGGATAGACGGTCTCGCCGGTGACCGTGCCCGAGGCCTGATAGCTGAGTTCGTGCACCTGGGAATTCAGCAGCGCCTCGCCGCCGCTATAGATGGTCATGGCGCCGTCGCCGCCGGTGAAGTAGCTGATGTCCATCTGCTCGGACAATTGCTGGACCAGCACCATGCGCTGGTCTTCGAGATCGGCGGTGGACTCGCCCCGCGCCCTGGCCTCGGTGATGGAGGTGTTCATGGCGTCGATGGCGGCCAGCGACTGGTTGATGGTGGCGACGGCCGTTTCGATGTCGGCGTCGGCGTCGGCCCGCAGGGACTGGACCTGGGCCGAGGTGTCGCGCAGGCTGGCGGCGGTGTCGACCAGCCCGAGCACCGCCTGGGTCTTCAAGGTGTCGCTTTCCGGCGTGGCGGCCAGTTCCTCCAGCGCCGACACCAGGTCGGCCAGGGAGGAGGCGAGGGAATCACCCCCGGTATCGCTCGACGACAGCTCTCCCAGCACGTCGCCGAGGCGATCGAGGTAGTCCGACGTCGTCGAGGCCGACGCGTCGTTCGAGGTGGCGGCGACGATGCTTTTCAGCAGGTTGGCGTCCACCTTGCTGATGATGGCGGCGATTTCGGTTCCCGTTCCGATGCCGTTGCCGCCGGTGACGGTGGAGACCTTGCTGGCCGACTTGACGGTGTAGCCGTCGGTGTCGGCGTTGGCGATGTTGGAGGACGCCAGCGCCAGCTGAGTCTGGATGGCCCTCAGCGAAGAGGTGGCGGAGCCGAGAGAGAGCGAGAGCGACATGGCGGCCTCCTGGGCGGCAAGGTCAGGCGTGGAAATCGGTGCCGTAGGGCGGCAGCCGGAGGTCGAGGGGGATGTCGCCCTTGGTGCCGTAGGTGGCGGAGCCGCGCACCTCGGTCCGCAGGGTCTCGAGAATGGCCTCGACCCGGCGCCGCGACGCCGACATGGCGGCTTCCAGGCGGGCGACGTTCTCGCCGGCCACCAGGCGCAGGCGGCTGACCGCCGCCATCAGCCGGCGGCCGAATTCCGGGTCGCTGGCCAGGGCCTCGGCGATGTCGGTCTCCAGTTCCTCCCAAAGCTCGGCGTATTCGGCGGCCAGTTCGGTCTTGCGGGCGGCGGTGGCCACCAGTCCGGCCGGATAGCCCGAGGCGAGGGCGGCATTCTCCTCGGCCATCACCGCCGAGAGTTCGACGACGGTGGACAGCAGCATCTCGGTGGACGGGCAGTCGCCCGGTTCGGCGAGGGAGGGCAGGGTGGCGAAGGGCAGCATGTCTTGTCTCCTGATCAGGAACGGAAACGGGGGGCGATGGTGGCGGCCCGGCGATAGGCCTGGGCGGCGTTGGTCCGCTGGTTCATGGCGCGCAGGTCCTCGGCCAGCAGGCCCAGTTCGGCTTCCAGCGCCTTGACCAGTTCTTCCAGGTCGTTGGTCGAAATGGACAGGTCGCGGCGCAGCAGGCGCCGCTGGTCGGGCGGCAGTTCGGCCAGCCGGCGGGCCAAATCCTCGGACAGGGCGACGGCGTCGGCCTCGCTGCCCGGGATGGTGCCCAATCCGGCCAGGGCCCGCCTGATGCGGGCTTCGGCCAGGGTGATGACGTTGGGGGAACCGGCTTTGCGGCGCATGGCCTTCTCCTTCCTCATGCTCAGCGGACCGACGCCATCAGGTCGTCGAACATGTCCTTGGTGGTGCTGATCACCTGCGAGGCGGCGGAATAGGCCTGCTGGGCCTGGATCATCCGGGTGAACTCGTCCGAGGTATCGACGGTGGAGCTTTCCAGGGCGCTGGCGGTGATGGTCGCCACGCCGTCCTCGCCGGCCTCGTGCAAGGTGAAGTCGCCCGAGTCCGAGGTCTGGCTGTAGACGCCGCTGCCCATGTTCCGCAGGCCGTTGGCGTTGGTGAAGTCCGCCACGGCGATCTTGAAGATGGCGATGTCCTGGCCGTTGTCGAAATGGGCCCAGACGACGCCGTCATCGCTGATCTCCACCGAGGACAGCGAGCCGTATTCGACGCCGTCGCCGGTGATGGAGGTGATGGAGATGTCCGGATCGTCGCTGTTGGAGGCGTACTGGGTCAGCGAGCCGGTGCCGGTGTCGTCCTGCCCGATGTCGACCGAAATGGTCGAAATGGCCGAGGCGCCGGTGGAAAAGCCGGTGATGCCGATCTCCAGGTCCGTGGCGGTGCCGGTGGAATCGGTGATGGTGGACAACTGGCCGTCGCTGAAGGTCAGCGTGAACGGCCCGCCGGTGGTGGTCCCTGAACTGGTCGCGGTGTCGGAACTGAGCACCGGATTGGAGAACGACAGCTCCCACTCGTTGGCCGCGGTCTTCTCGTAGGTCATGGTGACGGTGTGCGAGACGCCCAGCGAGTCGAACACCTCCATGGTGGCGGTGACCTCGTCGCCCACTGCGGCGTCGGCCGGCAGGTTGGCCTGGATCACCTCGGACGAGGTGGCCTCGGCGGTGCCGGTAAAGCGGTTGACGTTGATGTCCGACAGCGTCGAGGCCGAATTGGTCGAGCCCGACACCACGTTGCCGTCCGAATCCGTCTCCCAGCCCTGCAGGAAATAGCTGCCCAGGTGGAGATAGCCCTCGTCGTCGATCTCGAATTCGCCGTCGCGGGTGAAGAAGGCTTCCTCGCCTTCGGTCCCGTAGGTCACGACGAAGAAGCCGTCGCCGTCCAGCGCCAGGTCGGTGGAGTTGGTGGTCGAGGTGACGACGCCCTGGTTGGTGATGTTCTGGCGCACCCCGGCCGAGACCCCGCCCGAGGCATAGGCGGTGCTGCTGAACGACTGGGTGACCAGGGTCTTGAAGCTGGTGGTGTTGGCCTTGTAGCCGGTGGTCGACGAATTGGCGAGGTTGTCCGAGATGATGGCCAGGGCCTGACTCTGGGCCTTGAGCGCGGTCACGGCGGAATTCATGGCTCCGATGAGGCTCATGATCGCTCTCCCGCTCAGGCGGCCAGGCGGGTGATGGCGGACAGGGCGATGGCCATGTCCCCCATCTCGACCACCGCCGTGTCGTCCAGCGACGACACGGCGGTGACCGTGCCGCTGACGTAGGTGGTGGAATCGACGGTGTTGCCCGACGAATCGGTGGCGCTGACCGTCAGGGTGTAGGCCCCGCCCGCCACGGTGTTGCCGTCGGAATCGGTGCCGTCCCATTCGAAGGAATGGCGGCCGGAGGCGGTCTCGCCCTCGCCGCTCCACACCACGTTGCCGTCGGAATCGCTGACGGTCAGGGTCACCGAGGCGGCGGTATCATCCAGCTCGTAGACCCAGCCGGCATCCACGGTGCCGTCATCCTCGACGCTGATCTCGTCGCCTTTCGCCTCGACCGTCCGGCCGAGATAGCCGGTGCCGTTGGACAGCGACAGCGAACTCAGTGAGTTGATCACCTCGTCCAGCTTGTCGTTGGTCGACATCTGCTGCTCGAGATTGGCGTACTGGACCAACTGGCTGGTGAACTCGGAGGTGTCGGCCGGGTCCAGCGGGTCCTGGTACTGCAACTGCGCGCAGAGCAGGCTGATGAAGGTATCGTAGTTCGACAGGGCGCTGGTCGATGTCGACGTCGAGCTGCTTGAAGTCGTGCTTGTCGTTGCGGAAGTTACGGACGAGACCATGACGGCGCCCTCCAAGGAGAATTCCAAGTGCGCATCGGGTGCGCTCTAGGTCTTCTACGGATGGTGCCGGCAGGTTGGGCGGAGATTTATTTTAAGTTTTCTGCGCTGATATTTCAGGCATGCTGCCGCCGATGCCGCGCATGCGTGCGGCATCCCCTGCTGCTGTTACGCAGCAGGGAGATGGATCAGGCGGAGAAAATGGAGAATCAGCTCTTGGTGGCCCCCGAGGCCGCCATGACGCGGTCGACCAGGCCCTTGGGGGCCTTGGGCTGGGCATCGGTCATGGACTCGGCCAGGGCGATTGCCTCGGCCAGTCGATCGGCGGCTGCGGGGGAGGAGGCCAGAAGCGTCTCGGCGGCGGCCCGGGCGGTGGCGGGCCAGCGGTCCAAATTGGCGCCCAGGCGGTCAAGCATGTCGGAGAATTCCCCGACGCTCATGGGTGTCTCGGTCATGTCGCCTCGATTTCTTCGTCGGCATCTGAGTGCGCCGCCCTTTGGACGGCGCCCGAATCCTATCTGAATTCGGTTGAACATGACAGGCTTATGAGTTTCCCGGTTCCCGGGTGTCCTGGGTCGGCATGCCGGCGATTTCGGCCCAGGCGTTGCGCAGCCGCCGCAGGCCACCGGCGATGACGGCCAGCCGCGAAGGGGCGTCGCGCCGCCCGACAATGGCCAGCAGGGCCTGCATGTTGACCCGGTAGGTCTCGGCCAATCCTTCGGCCACGCTGCCGCCCCGTTCGAGATCCAGGGCGGCCAGCAGGCCGCGCAGAATGTCGATGGCGCGTTTCGTCTCGTCGTACTGGCGGCCGTAATCCCCCTGGCCGGCGGCGTTTCCGGCGTTGTGGAGCCGCACCAGGATACCGTCGTAGAGCAGCACGATGGCCTGCAGTGGCGGTATGGTCATGACGGCGCTTTGATAGGCGGTGATGGCGCTTCGCTGGTATGTCATGTCAGGAGTCGCTTTCCGAGTTGGTGATGGCTTCCAGCAGGTCGAGCACCGATTGGGCCTCGGCCAGCTTGGCTTCGATGCGGGCGTATTTGTCGAGAAGGTAGGTCCGATAGCTTTCGGCGTTGGATTCGATGGTGTCGATCCGGGTCTGCAGCTTGTCGTCGGCATCCTCCAGGTCGCTGATCATGTCGGTGAGCAGGCCGTCGTAGTCGTCGGCCACCGTCTCGACGGCCTGCCACATGCGGTCGGCGATGCCCTGGGACAGCTCGACCGAGATGGACTGGCTGGCCGAGCCGGTGAAGACGAAGGTCAGCCCCTCGTAATCGCTTCCCGTGGCGCCGATGATGCGCCCGGTATCGGCGTCGAAGGTGAACAGCGAGGAATCGCCGTCCACCGAGACCGCCGAGATGTCGCCATTCCCGTCCACCGTGATGTCCAGGGTGAATTCCGCCGCGCTCGGCCCGTCGCCGTGGCGCAGCAGGCTGAGATTGCCGCTGGAGGTGGTGGCCTGGTAGGTGAACAGCCTCTGGATGTCGTCGAGGCTGTTGAGCAGGGCGTCGTCCAGGGTGTCTTCGTCCAGCTCCAGATTGTTCTCCTCGTCGAAGGTGATGCCGAGGCTGGCCAGCGATGCTTCGTCGATGGATGAGCTCAGCGCCGTCTGAAGCTGCGAGGAAATGGAGCGCAGTGTCGAATCGCCGAACAGCGAGGCGCTTTCGTCGGCGGTACCGTCGCTGGCGGTGGCCTGGTTGGTCAGGACGAACTCGCGGAAGCTGTTGTAGGCCTCTACCAGGGCCTGAATTTGCTCCTTGATGTCGGACAGGGAATTGTCGACTTCCAGGGTCAGGGTGTTGCCCGTCTCGGCCTTGTAGAGGGTCAGGGTGATGCCGTCGACGGCGTCGTCGATCTGGTTGCTGCTGCGCTCGATGGTCACGCCGTCGATCACCAGCTTGGCGGCTTGCGCTTCCTGCAGCATATCGGCCTTGGCGCCCTGGTCGTCGATGATGCCCAATTGCTGCAAGACGCTGCCGTCGCTGTCGCCCAGGTCGATCTCGGCGGCGGTCTCCGAGCCGGTCAGCACCATCATGTACTCGTCGTCGGACACCTTGATCACCGAGGCGGTGACGCCGGTGGTGGTGGTCTCGGCGTTGATGGCGTCGACGATGTCGTCCAGGGACATGGTTTCGCTGATGGTGATGGTGGCGCTGGACGAGGTGCCGTCCAGGGTGGTCCCCAGGGTGAAGCTGCCGCTCCAGCCCAGGTCGCCGTCGCGGCTGGACTGGGTGCCGCCCCCCAGCCGCTCGATCTTGGCCACCTGCAGGATCTCGATCTCGTGGCTGGTCAGGTCGGTGCCGTCCTCGACGGTCACCGACAGCAAGGTGTCGGCGTCGGTGGTGGTGGACGAGGTCAGGTAGCCGGTGCGGTTGAGAAAGACGTCGTCGTCCTTGCCCGACGACGACGGATCGCCGCGCAGCGCCTCCAGCGAGTCCTGCATGGTCAGCAGCAGGTCCTGCATTTCCTGATAGGCGGTGATCTTCGCCTCGTTGGCGCTGAGCTTGGTTTCCAGGCTGTCGGCCCGGGCCAGGCGGTCGGCGACCGCCGCCTCGACCAGCGACGTGGTGTCGAAGTCGTTGCGGTTCTGGGAATAGCTGGTGGTCGACGAGGTGGTGGTGGTCGACGTGCTGGAACTCACGCTGGTGGTCATGTGGGCCTCGCCACGCCAGGGGAGGCGGGGTGGAGCCTGGGGGGCTCCACCCCGCCGGCTTCAGGCTAGTTCTTCAGCAGGCTGAGAAGGTTCTGCGGCATCTGGTTGGCCTGGGCCAGGGCGGCGATGGCCGCCTGGGTCTTGACGTCGGCCGACGACAGTTCCGATTTCTCCGCCGCCACGTCGGCGTCCATGATCGCCGATTCCGCCGATTGCAGGTTTTCCGACGTGGTGTCGATGGTCTCCGAGCGGAACTCGAAGCGCGACATGGTGGCGCCCACCTCGGCGCGGGCCTGCGACACCAGCGAGATGGCGCTGTCCAGGGCGGTGATGGCCAACTCGGCCGCGGTCTGGGTGCTGACCGAGGTGGTGCCCAGCGACAGCGACGTGCTGCTGACCGAATCGATGGACACGTTGATGGTGTCCGACGACGAGGTGCCGACCATGAAGTCCACCCCGGCATCGCCGGCCCCGATGATGTTGCCGGTGCTGTCGATCAGGCCCAGCGCGGTGGCCGGGGTGTTGGTGCCGTTGGCGATGGCGCTGACGGTGTCGCCGGTGTCGGCCACGGACAGAACCAGACGCTGGCGGCCGTCGGCATCGGTTTCGATGGTGGCCTCCACGTTGGCGCTTTCCGGCGTGGTGGTGTCGCCGGCATTGATGGAATCGGCCACGTCCTGCAGGTCCATGTCGCCGTCGCCGTCGTAATCCACCATGGTGTAGGTGACGGTGTTGGGCGTGGTGCCGTCGGTGGTGGTGATGTCCAAGGTGTCGCCGGCGGTGACGCCCAGGGTGGTGGTCAGGTCGGCGGTCTGGGTGTTGGTGAGCGCGCTGGACGACACGATGCCGTCATTGGTGGCCGAGGAATACTGGCTGGTGCCGTCCAGCAGCGACACGCCGTTGTAGCGGGTCGAGGACGCGATGCCGTCGATTTCCTCCAGCAGTTCCTGGTATTCCGCGTCGATGTAGACCCGTTCGGAATCGGTGACCGAACCGGAATCCGACTGGGTGGCCAGCGACTTCATGCGCTGGAGGATGTCGCCGATGCGGGCCATGCCGCCGTCGGCGGTCTGCAGGATGGCGGTGGCCTGGCTGGCATTGGTGGCCGCCTGGCTCAGCACGGTGACGTCCGACTGGATGCGGGTGCCGATGGCCAGGCCGGCGGCGTCGTCCGAGGCCTTGGTGATGCGCGAGCCGCTGGCCAGCTTGGACAGGCTGCTGGACTGCTCGGAGGCGTTGAGGTTGAGGTAGCGCAGAGCCGAATTGGCGGCCGTGTTCGTCGAGATGACGGGCATGGTGTGTCTCCTTCTGATCCTTCACGATCCCGGTAGGCGGGAGAGGGGCCATCTCAGCGACAGCCTTTCAGAACTGGAACGAAGCAGCCGGCCCGATCAGGCGGAGAATCTTCAGGCCTCCATCAGCGCCTGGCGGAAATCGCGCTCGGAGCGGCGCAGCCGCTCGCGCAGGGCCTGCCTGCCGCGCTTGAGGAGGCTTTCCACCGCGCTGACGGTGTTGCCCATGATCTCGGCGATGCCGGTGTTGTCGATGTCGTCGAAATAGGACAGCGTCAGGGCGATGCGCTGCTGCTCCGGCAAGGCGCGGATTTCCCGCTCCAGGCGGCCGTAGACCTGGGCGCGATGGATGCGGGTCACCGAATCCAGGTCGTCGGCCATGGGCTCGGGCACGTCTTCCAGGCATTCGTTGGCCGGGCGGCGGCGCAGGTCGATGCAGCGGTTGATCACCACCCGGTAGAGCCAGGTGGAGAACTTGGCCCGCCCCGCCTGCCAGCCTTCCCGGTGGGTCCAGACCTTTACCAGGCATTCCTGCGCCACGTCCTCGGCGTCGGCCCGGTTGCCCAGGACCCGGAGCGCGATGGCATAGGTCCGGTCGGCGTGGCGCTCCACCAAGGTGCGGTAGGCGTCGGCATCCGAGTCCTCGCGGATGCGCATCAGCAGGATGTCGTCGTCCAGGTGGGCCGATGGGCCGTTGGGGCCGGCGACGGGGGACAGGCACTGGATCATCATGGGAGTGGTCCTGACGGCTGATGCGGTGGTTCTAAATCCTTACACGACGCTGGCAGCCAAATCTGGCGGATAAAATATCGATAAATCAATAAGTTATATAGGCAACATTTGCCCACTGCCCGGCAAAATCTGCCTAGCCCGCCCGATTCCCCGCCGTGGCGCGTATAAGAGTGGAAGGAGCCCGGATCAAAGCCAGATGACCCTTCCCCCCGTGACTCGTTCGACCCTTGGCTCTTTGGGGCAGCTTGCGGGACTCCTGCCTCGCAGCGCCGAGCTGACGCGGGCCGTCGCCGCCCAGTCGCAGATGGAAGCCTTGCTGCTGGCCGTGCGCGGGGCCATCGCCGCCGGCGACATGGAGCGGCTGGTCACCCTGGCGGCCGAAGCCCAGCGGATTACCCATCTCCTTGCCACCGCATGTGGCGCCCGGCCCGGCCCGGAAGCCCTGGCGGTCATCAGTCTGGGCAAGACCGTCCGGGAGTTGTGCGCCCAGGCGCCGCCCGGGGAGGAGAGTTGACCGACCCGATACCGAATCCTTTGGAAGGCCCTGGCTTTCGGAAGGGTTAGGAGGGTCGAGTTAATTCTGCCGTCATCTCGGCGCAATCTTGCTCCTGTACGCTACCCGTGAATTGTTTCGTCCCGATCAATTGATGGAGGCGGAGCGTCCAACAATGCCGACCGGAATTGCGGCGGCAACCCATGCAACGTCAGGGGAGGAGCATTAATGAGTTCACATGGCAAGCCATCGGCCGCGAATCTCGCGAGCGCCGAGCACATTCGGAACAATCCGAAGTTCAGGGAACTGGTCGCCAAGCGCAACGCCTTCGCATGGATTCTGTCGGCGATCATGCTGATCATCTATTTCGGCTTCATCGCGGTGATCGCCTTCAACAAGGCATGGCTCGGCACCCTGCTGTCGACCGCCGGCGTGATGACCATCGGCTTTCCCATCGGCGTGGGCGTGATCCTGTCGGCCATCGTGCTGACCGGCATCTATGTCTATCGCGCCAATGGCGAGTTCGACGAAATGAACCGTCAGATTCTCGAGGAATCCCGCTGATGAAGACGACCAAGACCGCAATCGCGTCCGCGCTCGCCTTCGGCGGCACGGCGCTCCTCGCCACCGCCGCCCTGGCGGCCGGTGCCGATATGGGGGGGGCCC
>JAVBXM010000115.1 GCA_030824585.1 Phaeospirillum sp.
CTACCGCGTGGTGCGGTCCAACAGGTAGACGATGGAGCGGTAGGGGACATCGGCGTGGTCGGCCAGACCGATCTCGCAGGTGCGGTTGGAGGAATAGCCCGCCTCGCAACCCTTGGGCACCTGGGGGGCCAGATGGCGAAGCGCATGGTCGTTGAGCTCGGGCGTGGTGAAGCCCTTGTCGCCGGCGAAGCCGCAGCAGCCGACGCCCTCGGGCGTCACCACCTGGGCGGCGCAGGCCTTGGCCAGCCCGACCATCTTGTCGTCCAGGCCCATCTTGCGGGCGCCGCAATTGACGTGGACCAGCACCGGCTGGGCCTGCCTGTCGGGCTTGAGGCGGGGCAGCACCGCGTCGTGCAGGAACTCCACCGCATCCAGCACCTTGAGCCGCTCGCCCAGATAGGTCTTCATGCGCCAGGCGCAGGCCGAGGCATCCATGACGATGGGCAGCTTGCCGTGCTCGCTGGCCTTGAACAGGGCGGCCTCCAACTCGGCGGCCTTGGCATCGGCGGTGGCCTGCAGGCCCTTGCTCTCGAAGGCCTGGCCGCAGCACAGATTATCCAGGCCATCGGGGGTCACCACCCCGAAGCCGGCCCGCTGCAGCACCCGGGTCATGACGGTGGGCAAGGAGTCCTTTTCCGGATCGCCCGAGGCGGGACCCATGGCGCGGCCCGCGCAGGTGGGGAAGTACACCACCCGCTCGCCCACCAGGGCGTTGACCGGCGGGGTGAAGTCGGCGTTGGTGGGCAGGTGCTTGCCCACCTTGGGGCTGCGTCCGCCCGACAGCTTGCGGAGTCCGTTGGCCATGGCGGCCATGGCGCCCGGCCCCGCCACCTTGGAGACCAGGGCGGCGGCACCCAGGCCGAAACGGGTGGCGCCCAGGGCGGTGCCGTAATGGCTGGCCGTCCATTGGCCCACGGCATGGGCGGTGCCGCCCAGGCGGCGGCCGCGCAAGCTTTTGGTCAGAAGCCCGGTCTCGATGCCCACCGGGCAGGCGGTGGCGCACAACCCGCAGGCGGCGCAGGTGTCGATGCCCTGGTAGTCGTAGAGGCGCCGCAACTCGTCGGCATTCTGGTTGGCGGCGGTGAGGCGCGAGATCTCGCGCCACGAGGTGATGCGCTGGCGGGGCGAGAGCGTCATGCCGTGACTGGGGCACATGCGCTCGCAGAAGCCGCATTCGATGCAGGTGTCGACCAGGGCGTCGGCGGCGGGCAGCGGCTTCAGGTTGTTGAGGTGGGCCTGGGGATTCTTGTCCAGCAGCACGCCGGGATTGAGCAGTCCCTCGGGGTCGAGCAGATGCTTGATGTCCCACATCAGCCCCGTCGCCTCGGCGCCCCATTCCATCTCGACGAAGGGGGCCATGTTGCGGCCCGTCCCGTGCTCGGCCTTCAGGGAACCGTCGTATTTCCTGACCACCAGTTCGGCCACCTCGTCCATGAAGCGGGCGTAGCGGTCGATTTCGGCCTTGATGCCGAAATCCTGGGTGAAGACGAAGTGCAGGTTGCCGTCCAGGGCATGGCCGAAGATGATCGCCTCGGCATAGCCGTGCTTGCGGCACAGGCGCTCCAGGTCGACGGTGGCGGCGGCCAGGGATTCGATGGGGAAGGCCACGTCCTCGATGATCACCGTGGTGCCCACCGGGCGCACCGCGCCGACGGCCGGGAACAGGCCCTTCCTGATCTTCCACAGCTTGCCGTATTCGGCCGGGTCGTTGGTGAACTGGGGCGGGAACAAGGTGGTGAAGCCGGACAGCACCTTGCCGATCTCGGCCAGATTGGCGGCCAGGGCATCGCCGCTTTCGCCCCGCGCTTCCACCAGCAGGGCGGTGACGCCGTCGGCCAGGCCACGGATCTGGCCGGGCATGCCCGGCTTGTCCTCGACGGAACGCAAGGAGGCGCGGTCCATCAGCTCGACGGCGGAGACCGGGGCCTGCTTCAAAGCCACCACGGCGCGGCAGGCTTCGGCGATGTCGGGGAACAGCAGCAGGGCGCTGGCCTTGTTGGCGTGCTCGGCCACCGTGCGGTAGGTGATCTCGGCGATGAAGCCCAGCGTGCCCTCGGACCCGATCATCAGATGGGTGAGGATGTCGAGCGGATCGGTGAAATCCACCAGGGCGTTCAGCGAATAGCCGGTGGTGTTCTTGATGGCGAACTTGCGGCGGATACGGCCCGACAGGGTCTCGTCGTCCCGTACCCGCTTGCCCATCCCGTCCAGCTTGTCCAGCAAGGCGGCGTGGGAGGCGCGGAAGGCGGCGACGCTGTCCGGGTTGCCGGTATCCACCAAGGTGCCGTCGGCCAGGACGAGGCGCATGGACATCACGGTCTGGTAGGAATTGTCCGAGGTGCCGCAGCACATGCCGCTGGCGTTGTTGGCGGCGATGCCGCCGATCTTGCAACTGTCGATGCTGGCCGGGTCGGGGCCGATCTTGCGGGCGAAGGAGGCCAAGCGGCGGTTGGCGTCGGCGCCGATCACGCCGGGCTGCAGGCGGATGCGCCTGCCCTCGTCTTCGACCACCGCCTGGGTCCAGCCGGTCCCCAGGATCATCAGCACGGAATCGCTGACCGCCTGTCCCGACAGCGAGGTGCCGGCGGCGCGGAAGGTGACCGGCGCCCCGAAGCGGCGGCAAGCGGCCAGCACGCCCTTGACCTCGGCCTCGTCCTTGACCTCGGCCACCACCTGGGGCACCAGCCGGTAGAAGCTGGCGTCGGTGCCATAGGCCAGGCGGCGCAGGGGATCGGTGATCAGCCGCTCCATCGGCATCACGCCGGCGAGGTCCTGCAGCAGGGCGGAATAGTCGGGGGCAGGCGATGGACGGGTCACGGAGAAGCACTCCCGATCAGCAGGACGATCAGTTCCTTCGGCCCATGGACGCCATAGGCCAGGGTCTGCTCGATGTCGGCGGTCTTGGAGGGACCCGACACCAGCACGGCGTTGGTGGGCATGGCCTCCGCCCAGCCCTGGGCGCGGATGGTCTCGGCCAGGGAATCGGTCAGGCCGGCTTCCTCCACCAGCGCCACGTGGATGGGCGGCAGCAGGCTCAGCAGCCGGGGCTCGTCGGGGCTGGGCCACAGCACCAGCGAGCCGGTCTGGGCGATGCCGCCCTTGGTGGTGGTCAGGCCGGCATCGGCCTTGGACACCAGCACGTCCTTGAACTCCTCCACCGAGCGGTCATAGGCCACCAGTTCGGGGCCGCCGTCCGCCCAGGCCTCGGCCAACTGCCGTCCCGCCGGGGTGCCGGGGGCATAGACCATGTTGCCCACCCCCTTGTTGGCTAGGATGGTCTTGAGGCGTTCGGGCCAGTCGGCCCGCGTCACCTCGTGCACATCGGCGTGCGACGCCTCCAGCATGGCCTTGAACTTGGCCTTGCGCGCCGAGGCGTCATAGGAGGGCGGACTCCAGTCGGGACGCAGCGGCGCGGCGG
>JAVBXM010000006.1 GCA_030824585.1 Phaeospirillum sp.
CCCCCCCCACCCAGGAGAATTCCCTTGGCCAAGAAGAAGCGTAAGAAGGCAAAGAACGGCAAGCGCAACGGCACCTGGAACGCCGCCCAGGCCCAGCAGGGCAATGGCGGCATGCTGGGCGGCCTGACCCGCCTGCTGCCCGGCCAGCCGTCCGAGCAATTCCTGGTGGGCGCCCTGATCGGTGCCGCCGCCACCTACGTGCTGGCCGACGAGGCGCTGCGCGGCAAGCTGATCCGCTCGGGCCTCAAGCTGTATTCCGAACTGGCGGGTGGGCTGGCCGAGATGAAGGAACAGGCCGCCGACATCCAGGCGGAGCTGGCGGCCGAGCAAGGCTGATGAATGAGCCCTGGCTGGCGGCGGTGGAGATCGTACACCGCCTGCCCGGACGGGTCCGCTTGCGCTACCGCTTCCAGCGCGGCATGGCGGCGGATATCGGCGGGCTGGAGCGCCTGACCGCCAGCCTTTGCGGTGTCATCTCGGTGCGGGCCAACCCCCGCGCCCGCTCGCTGACCGTCACCTTCGACCCCGACGCCACCGATGCGGACGCCCTGCGTGACGGATTGTCCGTGCTGGTGCCGCCGTCCGGGATCAAGCCGTCGCGGCCGTGTGATCGCGGGCCGGTGACCGCCGCCCTGGTCACCCTGCTGGGAACCGGCCTGCTGCCCATGCCCCTGCGGCTGCCGGTCTCGCTGGCCGGGGCCATCCCGCTGTTGCGCCATGCCTGGGCCGATTACCGCCAAAGCGGCGTGACCTCGCATGTGCTGGAAGGCATGGCGGTCGCCATTTCCCTGGGCCGCGCCGACCATACCGCCGCCAACACCACCACCTTCATGCTGGCGCTGGGTGAATATATGGAGGAGTCCATCGCCCGGCGCTCCGACGAATTGCTGAAGCACCTGCTGCGCCCGGCCAGCGACGAGATCTGGGTGCTGCGCGACGGGGTCGAGGTGCTGGAACCCGCCGCCGACGTGGCGGTGGGCGACACGGTGATCGTCGCCACCGGCTCGGTGGTCCCGGTCGACGGCACGGTGCTGGGGGGCGAGGCCACCGTCAACGAGGCCGCCATGACCGGCGAGAGCGTCTCGGTGGTCAAGACCCGCGGCTCCTCGGTGCTGTCGGGCACCTTGGTGGAGGAGGGGCGCCTCGCCGTCTATGCCGAGCAGGTGGGAAATAGCACGGCCGCCGCCCGCATCGCCGATTACGTCGAGCAATCCCTGGTCGCCAAGAGCGAAGCGCAGTTGGAGGCGTCGCGGCTGGCCGACCGGCTGGTGCCCACCGTGCTGAAGCTGGCCGGCGGCTCCTTCCTGCTGTCGGGCGACTGGCGCCGCGCCGCCTCGGTGCTGCAGGCCGACTATTCCTGCGCCCTGAAGCTGGCTACGCCGGTAGCCTTCAAATCCGCCATGTTCGGGGCGGGACAGGCGGGTATCCTGGTCAAGGGCGCCACCGCGCTGGAACGTCTGGCAAGCGCCGACACCTTCGTCTTCGACAAGACCGGCACACTGACCACCGGCATGCTGGACGTCACCGACGTCGTCACCTTCGACACCCATTACTCGCCCGACGACCTGATCTGCCTGGCCGCCTCGGTGGAGGAGCACTACTTCCATCCGCTGGCCATGGCGGTGGTCAGTGCCGCCCGAGCCACCCACAACCGCCATTTCGACCACCAGGAGGTGCAGTTCATCGTCGCCCACGGCGTGGCCAGCGTGGTCGACGGCAAGCGGATCGTGGTGGGATCGCGCCATTTCATCGAAGAGGACGAGGCCATCGACACCTCGGCCCATCGGGACGAAATCGACCGCCTGTACCGCGAGGGCAAGACCTTGCTGTTCATCGGCTTCGGCGGGCGGCTGCTGGGGCTGCTGGCCCTCAAGGACACCATCCGTCCGACCAGCGCCGCCATGGTCCGCCGGCTGCGCGAGCTGGGGGCCAAGCGCATCCTGATGCTGACCGGCGACCACCGCGAGCGGGCCGAGGAACTGTCCACCACCCTGGGCCTCGACGGCTTCCACGCCGAACTGATGCCCGAGGGCAAGGCCCGCATCATCGAGGAGATGAACGCCCAGGGGGCGCGTATCGCCTTCATCGGCGACGGCATCAACGACGCCCCCGCCCTGGCCGGCGCCCATGTGGGCATCGCCATGCAGAAGGGCGCCGACATCGCCCGGCTGACCGCCGACATCGCCCTGCTGGAGGACGAGGTCGAGCGGGTGGCCGACGCCAAGCAGGCGGCCAATGCGGTGATGGAGCTGATCAAGACCAACTACCGGGCCACGGTCGGGCTCAACACCGCCATCCTGGGCGCCGCGGCCCTGGGCCTGCTGTCACCCATCGCCACCTCGGTGCTGCACAACGGCACCACCATCGGCATCCTGCTCAACGCGCTGCGGCGGCGGGGGCGGCGCAGCGATACCGCCTGAGGCCGCCGCCGGCTCCTACCCTGGCTGGCCGTCCACGCGAGGGGCGGCCAGCCAGGGCGCGAACCGCCAAGTCCAATAGGCGAAGGCCGCCGCCCACAGCAGGGCGGGAGCCGTCACGCCCCATGCCGCCATGGCCTGGGGCGCCAGATGAGGTACGCCCACCCGCAACAGGGCGGCCAGACCGACCAGGACGGGAGCGACCCACACGGCGGGCGGCAGCGGAAAGGCCCGCCCGGTATGGCGGAGCGCCACGATGGACATCACCGCGAGAACGGCGGTGGAGGCGGCTCCCAACCCCAGGGCATGGCGCAGGGCGACCGGGTCGAGGGACGCTCCCAGCACGGCCAGCCCCAATCCGCCCAGCCCGGCGACCATCCACAGATGGGCCAGATAGAACAGCGCCACCTGGGGCCGCCGCAAGGCCGCCCAGCGGTGCATCTCGGTCATGCGGTCGGCCTGGGCGCAGGCGGCGGCCAGGGCCAGCCAGCCGGTAACCGGACTGTGCGGCGCGATCAGTTCGGCGGCGGCCAGCAGGCACAGGGTAGCGGCGGCCAGATGCCGGCGGCCGGGCGGCAGGCGGATGTCGGGGGCCTCCCCCGCCTCCACCAGGGCCGAGCGGATGGTGACCGGCAGGATGCGCCCGGCGGCGATCGCCACCAGGGCCAGGAACAGCTCGATGGCGGCGAACAGGACCCGGTCCGCCGCCACGGCGACCATTCCCAGCCGTCCCAGATGGAAGGCCACGTTGCCGGCGATCAGCAGCGCCAGGATCAGGCAGAATTCCCAGGGCCGCCGCTCCCCCGCCCGCAGGGACGGCAGGGCGGCGGCCAGCAGGGCGGGCAGGAAGCCCAGGTCGAGGGCGGCCACCAGCCAGGGGGGCAGCATCCCATCGAGCCAGAAGCCGACGCGGCCGGCCAGCCACAGGGCGACCATGGCCTTGAGCGCCCCGCCGGTGACCGGCCGGCAGCCGGTCCAACTGGGCAGGGCGGTCAGCAGG
>JAVBXM010000134.1 GCA_030824585.1 Phaeospirillum sp.
CGACAGCAGCCGGCGGTCGGGTCCCTTGAAGGCGGGGGTGCGGACGAAGGCCTTGGGATTGACCAGGGCGTTGCGGATGCGGCGGAACAGGGAATCCGTGGACATGGGCTTGACCAGGAATTCGTTCACCCCGGCGCCGCGGGCCTGGAACACCACCTCGGTGGCAGATTCGGCGCTCATCATGATGATGGCCACGTCGTCGCAGGCGACCATGTCGCCGGCCCGCACGAAGCGGGTGAAGTCGATGCCGTCCATGGGAGCCATGTCGTGGTCGACGATGACCAGTTGCACCGGCTGCTTGGTCAGGATTTCCAGGCCGGAGGGGCCGTCCCCCGCCTCGAGGATGGTCTTGATGCCGAAGGATTGCAGCGCCGTCTTGATGAACGAGCGGGCATAGCGGGAATCGTCGATGATGAGCGCAGTGATCGGGCTCAGATCGACATCGATGTTCATCCGGACAATCCCCCCTTGCGACTCCCCTGAGGTTAGCCAGGGCGCAGGCGTCTGCCAAGCCCTACTGGAGCTTGGTCCCCCTGTTGTTTGCCTCCTCCGGTCGTTTGCCCCCCCTTTGAGTCGTTTGCTTGACGGCGGTCAATGAGCGGGGCTATGACCGCTCGGCAGAATGCCTGTCTTGAAAGAGGGCCGCACGTCATGACGCAAGCACACGCCAGAGCCGGGACCACACCGGTAACGCCGCCGTTTTCGCCGGTGCTGCTGCTGGGCATGGCGCTCAAGCCGTTCCGCCCGGCCGCGCTCCAGCCGCTGTTCGACGCCATGCTGAAGGTGGTGCGCCGCCGCCACCCCGATATCTTGGAGCGCATGGCCGATTACGGCGACAAGGCGGTGTGCATCGATCCGGTGGACCTGCCCTTCGTCATCTTGCTGGAACCCAACGCCCTGGACCCGCGCCTCACCGTCCGCCGCGCCATCGAGCCGGGCGAGGTGGCCGCCACCATCCACGGCCCGCTGGAGATGCTGATCGCCCTGGCCGAGGGCAAGGTGGACGGCGACGCCCTGTTCTTCTCGCGCCGTCTGGTGATCGAGGGCGACACCGAGGTGGTGGTGGCGCTCAGGAACGCCATCGACGGCGCCGGCATCGACCTGATCGACGACATCGCCCAGGAACTGGGGCCGCTGGCCCGGCCGTTCCGTGGGCTGGCCGGGGCGGCCATCGGCCTGATGAGCCGCATGCGCGAGGATTTCGAGACCCTGCGCAACGCCATCATCGCCCCGGCGGTGAAGGATTCCGCCAACCAGGGGGCCCGCATCGCCCAGTTGGAGGGCGAGCTGAAGCAGTTGCGCAAGGCGGCACGACGCGGAGGCGTGGCTTAAATGGCCTCGGTCGCCTCCCTCGTCCGTCCCGAACTGGTCTGCCCGGCCGGCACCCCGGCGGCGCTGCGCAGCGCCGTGGATGCCGGCGCCGATTGCGTCTATGTGGGCTTCCGCGACGAGACCAACGCGCGCAACTTCCCCGGCCTCAACTTCAACCGCAAGGAACTGGCCGAGGGCATCGCCTATGCCCACGAGCGCGGCGCCAAGGTGCTGGTGGCCATCAACACCTTCCCCCGCGCCGGCAACCCGGGAATCTGGCACCAGGCGGTGGCCGACGCCGCCCGTCTCAAGGCCGACGCCGCCATCCTGGCCGATATCGGCCTGATCGAGCATGCCCACCGCGCCCATCCCGATCTGCGGCTGCATCTGTCGGTGCAGGCCGCAGCCTCCAACCCCGACGCCATCCGCTTCTACGCCGAGCGCTTCGGCGTGAAGCGGGTGGTGCTGCCCCGCGTGCTGACCGTCCAGGAGATCGCCGCGGTCAACGCCCGCATCGCGCCGGTGGAGACCGAGGTCTTCGTGTTCGGCGGCCTGTGCGTCATGGCCGAGGGACGCTGCGCGCTGTCCTCCTACGCCACCGGCCAGTCGCCCAACATGAACGGCGTGTGCTCGCCGGCCGGCGAGGTGCGCTATACCGAGACGGCCCAGGGCATCACCTCGGAACTGGGCGGCTTCACCATCAACAAGTTCGCCCATGACGAGCCGGCCGGCTATCCCACCTTGTGCAAGGGCCGCTTCATCGCCAAGGACAAGGCCAGCTACCTGTTCGAGGAACCCACCTCGCTCAACACGCTCTCCATGCTGCCCGACCTGATCAAGGCCGGGGTGACCGCCTTCAAGATCGAGGGCCGCCAGCGCGGCCGCGCCTATGTGGCCGCCGTGGTCCAGGCCTTCCGCGCCGGCGTCGACGCCGTCATGGCCGGCAAGCCGCTGCCCGACATCGATCTCGACCGCATCACCGAAGGCGGCAAGCAGACCACCGGCGCCTACGAGAAGGCATGGCGATGAGTATTTCCGTCATTCCGACGACCATCGGGAGGAGGAATCTCCTTCTGGCCGGGCGGTTCCGGCCGGCCCGCATCCTGCCAAGCGGAGATCCCTCGGCTTCGCTCGGGATGACAGACATGGCCAAGGGACCGAACCAATGACCCCCTCCACCAAGCTTACCCTCGGCCCGGTTCTGTTCAACTGGAAGCCGGAGACGCTCCGCGACTTCTATTTCCGCATGGCCGACGAATCCTGCGTGGACACCGTCCATGTGGGCGAGGTGGTGTGCTCGAAGCGCACCCCGTTCTTCGAGCCCTTCATCCCCGAGGTGGTCGAGCGCCTGACCGCCGCCGGCAAGGAAGTAGTGCTGTCGTCGCTGGCCCTGATCATGAGCGACCGCGAGATCGCCCAGGCCCGCGACCTGGCCCAGGCCGAAGGCGTCCTGGTCGAAGCCAACGACATCTCGGTGGCCGCCCTGATGCAGGGACGGCCCTTCGTCGCCGGGCCGCTGCTCAACATCTATAACGAGGGCACCCTGGCCACCCTGGCCGCCATGGGCGCCGTCCGGGTATGCCTGCCGGCCGAACTGTCGGCCGACGCGGTGGCCGCCCTGGCCGCCGCCACCTCCATGGAGGCCGAGGTGCAGGCCTTCGGCCGCCTGCCCCTGGCCATTTCGGCCCGCTGCTATGCCGCCCGGGCCCGCAACCTGTCCAAGGACGGCTGCCAGTACGTCTGCGCCGACGATCCCGACGGCATGGCGGTGGAGACCCTGGACGAAGTGCCGTTCCTGGCGGTCAACGGCACCCAGACCATGTCCTATCACACCATGGACCTGCTGGGCGACGTGGCCGGGCTGGCGGCGCGCGGCATCCGGCGCTTCCGCCTGTGGCCGCAGACCTTCGACATGGTGGCGGTCGCCGGGCTGTTCCGCGCCGTGCTGGCCGGCAAGGCCGGCATGGACGAGGCCGAGGACCGCCTGGCCGCCCTGTGTCCGGGGGCGGAGTTCGCCAACGGCTACATCCACGGCCGTCCCGGTCACCTCTTCATCGAAGCGGGAGATTGACCGCCTCTTGTTCACGGGCTCGTAGCCCGGCATACTGGACTCGCCGTATTTTGGCTTTTCGGGATGGTGGCGCGGCCTTGGGGGGCCCCCACTGGGGTGAGCGACATACATGGCTGATGAAGGCAAGGGCAAGGCGTCCGGCGAGATCGAGGGGGAAATCTCCTTCGAGCACAAATTCTTCACGTCCTTCGAGGACCTTTACTTCCGCCTGACCGATTCGGGTGAGCCCGTGGCGGTGCTGAAGCTCGCCACCAATGAGGCGGTGCTCGCCTTCGACGGCATCAAGCGCGAATTCGGGATGAAGGAAGACCAGCACGACTTCAAGATGCTGGACAAGGTGGCCGAGGGGCTGCAATTCGTGCGCGGCCTGCGTCCCGGCGACAAGCTGCCCAAGGAGGTCACCACCCGCGAGGCGTCGTGGGAGCCCCAGGACCGCCACCGCCGCATCGCCTATCAGCGCCTGACCATGCAGCTGGTGACCTGGCTGACCGGCAACGAACACGTCATCAGCAACGTGTCGGAACTGGCCCAGGTGGCCGACGACCCCCAGGTCAAGAAGAACGTCCAACTGGCCTTCACCGAGGCCGCCGAGGAACTGGGCCTGGGCCGCGGCAACCGCGACGAGGTGGTGCGCTACATCGAGACCCTGGCCAAGGAACTGGCCTATATCGAGGCGCTGCGCGACACCTTCGGCGAGGTGCAGAAGATCGACGAGAAGATTCAGGGCCTGCGCCGCATCTACAGCGCCGACCGCTCCATGATCGACACCACCGACCAGGTGGCGCGCCTGTCGCAGCGCGCGCTGAAGGTCTTTCAGGACTATTTCGACCAGGTGGACGCCCAGACCGGTGAAATCCTGGCCATGCTGAAGAACATCGAGAACCAGATCGGCTATATCCGCCAGGTGCGCGACGCGCTGCATTGCCGCCTGCTGCCCTGGGAGGACTTCATCCAGATCTGGAAGACGGTGTTCGTGGTCCGCTCGGACGACAACACCAACAAGATCAGGGACATCTACCAATTCCTGGCGCCCCGCTACATGCAGTTCAACGACTGGGTCCTGGTGACCCGGCGCGGCGTGCAGAAATCGAAGCCCCTGGGCGGCCAGATGCGCTGGTAGGGCGCTTGACAGGCCGGCCCGATTTGAACATTATCCCGCTTCCCGTTTTCGGGGCCGTAGCTCAGTTGGGAGAGCGCCTCGTTCGCAATGAGGAGGTCAGCGGTTCGATCCCGCTCGGCTCCACCAAATCCAGGAAGGCTCGGTCCGCAAGGTCCGGGCCTTCTTGCTTTTGGCGCAAACCCTAGGGTTCTGCCGTTTCCCCAACCTTCCAGCTTGTACACCGCACTGGTACACTGGGGGTATGGACGACATGCCGAAACATCCTCATCTGACCCGCATCGGAGACATGTGGTATTTCCGGGCCAAGGTGCCGCTTGGTCTTATTGACGCCTATGGGGGCAAGACGGAGGTCAAGAGGTCTCTTCGCACCCGTGACCCGCAAGAGGCGCTCCGACTGGTCCGCATCGCCTCTGGTGAGTTCGAGAAGGACAACGAGGCCAAGCGGGCGGTTCAGGCCGGTGTGGTTAGCTCCGTGGATGACGGGCGGCTGATCGAGCTTGCGATTGACTGGCTGGAGGAGCAGTTACGGCGGAATGCGGCTGCTGATCTTCGCCCTGATGCCTCATGGTCGGAGGAAGAGGCGGCTGATCAACTTCAGACCATGTACGGGGACGAAGACATCGCACTTGGCGAGATCGCCCGCAATGACCTCAGTGGCACCTATAACGTTGCTGACAGGCTGCTTGCCCGCCATGGCCTCGCTCTTGACCGCCTCGGGCCACAGTATCGCGCTCTCTGCCAATTGCTGCTCCGCGCGTCCCTTGAAAGCAGCCGCCGTAGCATCGCGGCCCTCAAGGGCGATTTCAGGGTGTTGGCGTTCGATGAGTTATTCAAGGATGTGCGCGCGCCTTACAGCGCAGCAGCATCCAGGTATTTCGTGCCCAATGCAGTTTCGCCCGCCCCCAGGCCAAATCAGACAGCCAAACCTGAATGCCGTACCTTGGGCGATGTGATAACCAGTTATCTCAACCGCCCAGCCTCCAAAGGTCTCTCCCGCAAATCGCAGGACAAGGAGACGGCAACCTTCGATCTTTTAGGAAGCATTCTTGGCAGGGATCGGCCAATCACATCCATTACGGCGGATGACTGCACGGCGGCCCATGACATTATCAGCAAGCTGCCGCCCAACTACACCAAACGCTTCGGCAATATCCTGCCCGCAGAAATGGCGAAAAGGGCAGAAACAGAGGGACTTGCACCGCTCAAGGCCCAGACCCAACGAAGCTACCTGACGCGGCTCAAAACACTATTCAAATACGCTAAAATGGCGCGGTATATCGACTATAACCCTGCCGAGATTATCTCCCTGCCGAAGGATACAGTCCGCGCCAACAAGAAAAGACGCCCTTTTTCCATGGATCAGCTTCAAGTCATATTCACATCACCGCTTTATACGGGATGCATCGATGATGATCGCGGCGCCTTCAAGCCAGGACCGAATGTTGTTAGGCGCGGAAGATTTTGGGTGCCCCTCCTGGCACTTTGGACGGGCATGCGGCTCAATGAGTGTTGCCAGCTAACCGTTGATGACATAACCAATCATGGCGACATTTGGGTTATATCAGTGCGGCCCGATCCTGAAACCGGCAAGAGCGTCAAGAACGGGGACAGCGACCGCCTTGTGCCAGTCCACCCCGAACTTGTTCGGCTTGGCTTCATCGCCTTTGTCCAGCGCCAGCAGCAATCGAATGCAGGGCGACTATTTCCAGAATTGCCTAGAGATGTGGTCGGGTACCTCTCTGGCCCGTTCAGCAAGCGATATGCCACCTACCTCGATACCCTTGGTATCCGCGATCCGAAACTCACCTTTCACAGTTTCCGTCACAACTTCGCGGATGCCCTTCGCCGCGCGGATATCTCCTCAGAACGGCAAGATGCTCTTGGCGGATGGACCGGGGCAGGTAGCTTGCGAAAGATATATGGCGATGGATTGGGCGCGGAACTCTACGGCGATATGTGCAAGGTCAGCTATCCTGGCCTGGACCTTAGCCACCTTCATGTGCAAGAAACTCAGGCTCACAATACGAATAATTAACGGCGGCAACGGCTTGGCTCACCACGCCTTTTGGTGTAGGCTCCAGCGAGGTTGAGCAAGCTGGATAAGCGCAGTGCCATATCAATTTCACCCCAACATGCCCACGGGATGCCCCCCCGCTGAAGCAACTCCATATACAGGCCATTTGTTTCGAGCCGTCATGCAGTCACCTATCTCGGCGAATGATTTCCTATCACATGGAGAGCGCAATATCAGGTGTGATGGAAATGGTGACCTTAGAAATTGCTGGGGACTTTCTGTCTGGGTTGATATGGAGAGCGTTGACCATGCTCGGGCAACTCAAACTTGGATCAGAACCAAACGCTATATCGCTCAAGGCGACATCGCGCCGCCGGACGGCAAGATCAAGCACACCCCAAATGACAACCATCCCGAGCACCACACCTTCTGGCGAGACATGAACTCCAATCTCCACGCAAAATTCCAAATAATAATCAATCCGCAGCCCTGAAATGACAACAATAAATCAATTCAGCGCCCCGATTTCAGCACAAATAGTGCCGGATGACATTCTATATTACTATGACGAGCCGCTTACTTTTGTGGCTAATACTCCATATTTTCCAATTTTATGCTATAAATTCGACGAGACAGCCAATGGCTCCGTCTACCTCGCAGTTCAAACAAACTCAAGAATAATATCAGGCCTGAAAAACGGCCATATTTCTTTACGTAGGGCGCTACACAATGCGTGGTGCTGGGTTATTGAGGCTAATTCTGATTTTGCTGTAATAAGTAGTAATGGCTTTGATATGGCGGGATTTCCCGAGGAGCTTTTGCCTGAACGCCATGCTGGCCTTTATAGCCATCACGGCTTTGTTCCAGATAGTATACAGCCTTTAGCCTCATCTCGCCCCTTTATGTCTGTTTATTTCAAGGGCGGCTCCCTCGGAGAAAGCATCCCTTTTGGTGTATTCCGAACGCTCGTGGATGAGGCATACGACACCCTCAGAAAAGTGTTCTCTCCAATAATCCGTCAATATCGCTTCTCTGAGGCGTCGATATCAAATATTTTACAAATACCTGTGCGACCCCCTGCGTTTGCAAGCCTTAGTCTCGAGATTGACAGGCCAGAAGCTGACTTTGCTCGCGTTAGAACAAACGGCTTAATTCCGCTACAAGCCCATCAAGCTCGGGAGCAATTTGAGGGGGCTGCTGGAGATTTTATGGACTCTGTATCAGAGATCACGGGGGCAGCAAGAAAGGATCGCCTTTCTAAGGAATTTGCATTTAGCCACTACAACACACTAAATGCCCTTGTCCAAATTACGCCACATAAGGGGGCGTCGTTTGACACGGTTCAGATCAACGCTGACTTCAACGGCACAAGCTCTGTTTTTATTGATGCCTCAACGGGAGCAACAATAAAAGAGAGCTTTCGCGAAATAGCGAGAGAGCGGCATGATTTTGTTGGCGAAGTCATCGAGGTAAGCGCTCGCAGCAATACCTTTATCATTAGGAGAGATGACGGAAGAGAGATAACCTGCGCTATGATAAAAAATATTGGAATATCAACGTTTGCAGACGGAATGAAGGTTACCGTGTCCGGACTCTTTAGCAAAAGAACACGTAGAGACCATCTTTACGTAGCAAAAGTCGCTCTTCCAGATGGGACCGTAATTGCCGGAAGCTGAGTTTCTTTAAAGATTTTATTGCAAACGTTTGCAATGGCCATTTCCAAAAATGTCCGTCCAAATTTTGGCGTGATTACCGACCCCACCCCCATGCACTCGGGATATCCGTTTTTCAGACCCCACCGGGGGGTTGACTGCCATGGCGAAAGCCCGTTACGTTGTAGTCAACGAACATCGAATAACATGTAACATGGTGCGGGCATGGCAAACGGTCGCTTCGTCGCTTACTACCGGGTCAGCACAGACAAGCAGGGGCGCTCTGGACTGGGGCTTGATGCTCAGCGTGAGTCCGTCACCCGCTATCTGAACGGGGGTAATTGGTCCCTGGTGGCTGAGGTCACGGAGGTGGAGAGCGGCAAGCGCGATGACCGGCCCAAGCTTGCCGAAGCTTTAGCGCTTTGCCGCATCCACAATGCCACGCTGGTGATTGCTAAACTGGACAGGCTGGCCCGCCATGTCGCCTTCATTGCCAATCTGATGGATAGCGGCGTGGATTTCGTTGCTTGCGACTTCCCTCAGGCCAACCGCCTTACCGTCCACATTCTGGCCGCAGTTGCCGAGCATGAGAGAGAGATGACCTCTCAGCGGACAAAGGCCGCCCTTGCCGCTGCAAAGGCCCGTGGAACACGTTTGGGCGGGCATCGCGTGGGTGCCCTGCCCAATGCAGAAGAGGGACGCGCAATAGGCCGCGCCGTACGCAGCGCCAAATCAGATAAGCGTGCCGCTGATTGGCTGCCGGTGATCCGCTCTATCCAGGCTGAGGGGGCCACATCCTTGCGCCAGATCGCCACCATCCTCAACGAGCGGGGCATTCCTGCCGCGCGGGGCGGGCAATGGCAGGCCGTACAGGTGCAGAGGGTGTTGGAGCGGACGGCCAACGCATAGGCTCACATGGGCGGCTCGTCGCCTTGCCCTGTCGGATCGTCCGCCCATTGATCGGCCCGCCCATCAACGGGCAGCCGCCCACACTCCCGAAGCGGCAACAGAGGCAAGCCGCCTTTCAGGCGTGCCTGCTGGTAGCGACGCCCCAGTCCCGGACAGGAGCTTATGATCGATGTCATATGCTGGCGGAATTCTATAACCGCAGAATGGTCGCTCGCATATTGCGTGACGGCGGCGGCAATCACCTGCTCCTGAAGGGGATCGAGCAGATAGCAAAGCGTGTTATCGCCATCCGTGGGGCCAGCCTTCCTCGACATAAGAAGAGCTGAAAGCTCTCTTGAAAATAAAATATCATGTCTATTTGAGCTAATACGCATAGTTACCCTCGCCATACGCAAAGTTGGCATTATAACCATGGGCGCGGCAAATATCAATTGCAGATAAGTATGAAATTTTGCGAAGATAACAAGTAATACTCAAATTTATATTCAGAATGACAGTTACGTCCCAATTCAATGTTTGAGTCCTGTCTTAATTTCCGATGGCCTTGCCATTCGGTCCAATAACGGGGGTGCCCCCAATGCTAGCGCAGTGCACTTGAGATGCTCTCTCCAGCAATGTCCCATCCTTCTGTCTACAGGTTATAAGCCATTGCTTCGGAAACCATCCGTGAACAATCATGCACTGATTGTAAAATTTCTGCATGTTTCCTGGTGCCGCGAAGGCGTCCCCAAAATAGCCGCTCTGCCTCATGTCCTTCTCACAATTATATGCCTGTAGATTGTAATCCTCGATAGTTGCCCCCTCCTTGTACCATGTGATTTGTGGGGCACATGATGCAACCAATGCCGCCACAGCCATGAATATGATTGCAGAGCGCTTCATTCTCGCACCTCATTACTCGACCGAGGGACTGCCGACGCTTCGTTGCCGAACAGGCCGCCAGTAAGCGACCCTGCGGTCAGCTCTGGTTTGGGGAGCCTGTTCCTTGATGTTCGGCGCGGCGGGCTGATCCTCTATCCACGTCATTGGGAAGGGTGCGGAAGCGATCCCGTAGCCAGCCCCTTGATGGACGATAGCCCCAACAAGAAATGCTCGCAATGCAGAGGGAACAGACAATCGCCCAAAGGCTTCCACCTGAAGAGAGAGAAGCCTCTCCCACGTTAGAACGGGCTGATTGCGCAAGAGGGACGCCATCGCTGCGGCATCATCGGCGGCGACCAGCATGCAAGCATAGCGGCGTACGATCCCATCAAAACCAGGAACATCGCAATAAGGGCTGCTATCCGGGAGGTCTTTTTCGCCCCACTGCCGATTGCCCGGCTTTTTGGTTTCGAGAACGAGAACGGCTTCTCCATTCTGATCCTGCCAGTAAACGACGATATCGGCAGTCAGCTTGCCCGGTTTCTTGCCAGGGCGATCCTGGGTGTACTCATAGGACCAGCCTACCGCCTGCACATTGCCACTCGGACGAATGCCGCAGGCGTCCAGGAAAGGCGCAACCCAGGAGCAATCGGGTAGTGCCGCCCAATTCTCAAACAGGGCAACCATAAGATGGTCCTCGGAGTCGGTGCGATAGATGCCGCGCTTGGATTTGGACCTCAGATCGCCAGACTCATCCACGAAAACGGTATTGATGGTGTTGTCCGCCCAGACGCGACGCAATGCCGCATAGCCAGGGGTATCGGTCCCCGTGGGGAGGGCCAGAAGCGTCGTCCACCAATGCCGGTGGATGGAATTCACGATGGGGCGATTGTTGCCCATGCTTCCCCTGCGATATGCCCACCATTCGGCGTCAACACCAGAACACCGAACGCTATTCCGTATAGGCAAAAGCAGCCATAACGCCGTTCGATGGTCAAGCAGTTTCGTCCCGAACGACAATCGGGGCGTGAGCATGAACCTAAAACAGCAGATCGGGTTGAAGGTGCGGGCAGCGCGGTTGAAGCGCAGCCTCACGCAGGAGCAACTTGCCGAACGGGTTGATAAGACTGCGGAGAGCATTTCCAATATCGAGCGAGGGCACGTAACACCGCCTCTGGACACCCTTGCCCGGATCGCTCAGGAACTCGACACCCCCATGACCTTCTTTTTCGATGATATTGGCACTCCCCGCGCTGTCGCCCGCAACAGGATGGAGCTTGAGCACAAGTTGCGGGGATTGGGGGAGGAACTGACCGACGCAGAGCTACGCCTGTCGGTTTCCATCGTGGAAGCAATCAGATCGCAGCGGGGTGGCGGGGATAATAGCCCCTGAGCCGAGGGTAAAATTTATTTCGGTCTGTCAGTTATGGCGAAAATCGCAAATCTGAGATTTTTGAATAGGCAAGAGTCACTGCCGTATAACAGATTGCTATTTGGGCGGCTCTGATCGTCGATTTTTCCTGATCACCGATCCAAACCACCGATTTGCAGCATCCTCGGTCCTGAAAACCTCGCGAGATATCAATCTTTCTTGGATGCTTCTGGGAAATCGCGCCGCCGTATCCAGGGCAATCCCTTGTCGCTCAAGTTTGACAAGGAGGCGCTTCACCATTTCGGCTCGCCAGCGGCCATTGCCACGGGGAGTTCGGATTTCCGCGTTTTCCAGCGCATTGGCGATACCGTTGAGTGACGTAATACCGCGCTTGCGGATTACCCTTATGACGGTCAGAAGGCTTCGCGCGTGTATTTCAGAGCGTGCTGTTCGGCTTGCCCCCCGCGTAGGGTCTCCACCTCTACGGCCCTGCCTGCGGGCTGCCTCCCGCCCAAGCGCCCGATTTTCAATGGCGTCCTCTAACTCACGATATTCCGCATGAACCGCCAATTCGAGTTGCGCCCACGTCCGTCCTGGCCGGTCAATTGTCATTATGCGTAGCCCTCTTGATCTGCACTCCTGCAGAAAGCCAATCCCCCTGGTAAGCCTATGGACCTTGGTCACAAGAAGGTAGGCATGCTCTCGCAAGGCGGTTTCAATGGCTCTCTCTCGCTCCCCCCGGTGCTCACCTGCACGGCTAGGGGCCTCACTTGCAATCTCGATGAAAATCGGCTCGATCAGATGGCCGTTACGCCCAGCGACGAACGCTCGGATGGCCTCTTCCTGCCTTCGCAGTGAGTCGCTGCCCTGCTGGGTGGTCGATTGACGGGCATAACCAACGAAGCGCTGCGGTGGGAATGAGCAGGTCTGTCCATTCCCGAGAGTGATACGTGCGTGAAGTGGCACAATAAGCTCTTGATGAGATTGCCATATAATAGATTTTACAGTTAACCCATCCTATGGAGTCATCTTCAAGCTCATTCATGTCTACCCAGGCTTATCTCCCCACCATCTTCACACTATAATTACCCGCCAGCCTTCACATGTCATATCATTGCAAACGCTTGCAGCCGCACAGGCTGCTAGATATAGCGATATAATCAACGATGAAACTACCACATATAGCAGATGATGTCAATAATCATCTGATTTCACACGATTTTTTGCCGTTCCGCTCGATACAGGGTTAAATGTGAAGCCTTATTCCTCGTTGGAACTGGCACACCAATCTTGTACACTGCACGTCAGGCTGCAAGGTTGAAAGCCGCAGAATTCCTCGGGTTTGGGTTAGCGGATTATCCCCCGCTCGGCTCCACCAAAATCAAAGGACCCGGCCGCAGATGCGGCCGGGTCCTTTCGATTCCCGCTCCGCGTTAACCCAGCGTTATGAACACACCTGCTATTGGGTAAAGGTTACAGCTTTCCCGAACTGGAACCGCTGCGCCGTGGTGTCGTCAATCTCGTTCCTCACCGCCACTCAGATCGCCGGACTTACGGTCACGGCGGTGCAGTCGTTGTCGTCGGCCTCGCTCTCGGCGCTCAGCGCCACCCAGGTCCGGGCCTTCAGCGTTACCGGCATCCAGTCGCTCTCCTCCACCCAGATCGGCCAGTTGGGTACCGCCCAGACGGCGGCGCTGACCACCACCCAGATCCAGGCGCTGGGCCCGACCCAGATGGGCTTCTCCGCCACCCAGCTGGCGGTGCTGAGCGCCGCCCAGATCGACGCCTTCGACGCCGCCGAGATCGCCGTCCTGTCCACCCAGCAGATTCGGGGACTGACCCTCACCGAGGTGGGGGCGCTGAATACCACGCAGATCGCCGTCCTGGCCTCGTCGCAACTGGGGGCACTGACCGCGACCCAGGCGCGCGGCCTGACCTCCACCCAGTTGAACGCCATCACCACCACCCAGATGGCCGGCCTGACCGTCACCCAGTTGGGAGCCCTGAACACCACTCAGATCGGCGGATTGAGCACGGTGCAGCTGGGCGACCTGACCACCACCCAGGTGACCGGCCTGTCCTCCACCGGCGTGGGCGGATTGTCCACCACCCAGTTGACCGCCCTGTCCTCCACCCAACTGGCCCAGTTCACCGCCGCTCAGGTCAAGGGGCTGAGCTCGACCCAGGTGGCGGCGCTGGCGGTCACCCAGTTGAGCGCCCTGACCGCCACCCAGATCGGCGGCCTGACCGTCACCCAGGTCCGCTCCCTGACCACCACGGTGGTGGCGGACCTGACCTCCACCCAGGTGGCGGCGCTGTCCGCCGCCCAGGTCGCCGCCCTGACCACCGCCCAGGTGGCCGGCATGGAGACCACCGATCTGGCCGCCCTGACCACCATCCAGGTGGCGGCGCTGGAGCGCACCGACGTGGCGGCGGTCACCACCACCCAACTGGCCAGCCTGACCACCGCCCAGATGGGGGCGTTGACCGTCACCAACGTCACCGGCCTGACCACCACCCAGGTCGGCGCCCTGTCCACCACCCAGATCGGCGGGCTGGCCAGCACCCAGATGGGTGCACTGACCGCCACCCAGATCGGCGGCCTGACCACCACGGGGGTGGCGGCCTTCACGACCACCCAGTTGAGCCAGTTGTCGGCGACCGGATTGCGGGCGCTGACCACCACCCAGGTCGGTGCCCTGTCCTCCACCCAGGTCGGCGGGCTGAGCATCGCCCTGGTGCCGCAATTGACCACCACCCAACTGGCTTCCATCACCACCACCCAGTTGACGGGGCTGACCTCCACCCAGACCGCACGCCTGACCGCCACCCAGGTGGCGGCGCTCACCACCACCGAGGTGGCGGCACTGACCTCCACCCAGGTCGGCGGCCTGAGCGCCGCCAGCCTTCCCGGCCTGAGCACCGCCCAGTTGGGGGTGGTTTCCAGCACCCAGATCGGCCTGTTGTCGGTCACCCAGGTCGGCAGCCTGACGCTGAGCCAACTGGCCGCGCTGACCACCACCCAACTGGCGGCGGTGACCTCTACCCAGATCGCCCGGCTCAGCATCACCCAGATGCGCGGGCTGACCACCACCGAGATGAACGCCCTTTCGACGGCGCAACTGACCGGCCTGACCGCCGTCCAGATGAGCAGCCTGACCTCCGCGCAATTGGGCGCCCTGTCCAGCACCAGCCTGTCCACGCTGTCGACTACCCAGTTGGGCGGACTGGCCTCGGGCGTGCTGGTGGGCATGACCTCCACCCAACTGACCTCCCTGAGCACCACCCAGATGACCGGCCTGAGCATCACCCAGGTGCGGGGCTTCATGGCGACGCAATTGGGGCTGTTCACCACCACCCAGGTGGCGGCGCTGACCACCACCCAGGTGGCGGGATTGTCCACCACCCAGGTCTACGGCCTCAGCACCACGACGCTCGACGCCCTGACCACCACCCAACTGCGCAGCCTCGGCGTGCTGCAGGTGGCGGCGCTGTCGTCCTCGGGCCTGGCGGGGCTGACCACCACCGACCTGGGCGCCCTGACCACCACCCAGATGACCGGCCTGGAAGCGACCGACATCGCCGCCCTGAGCAGCACCCAGGTCGCAGCCTTCTCGACCACGCAATTGGCGGCGCTGACCGCGTCGCAGATCGGCACGCTGCTCACCACCACCGTCGACGCGCTGACCACCACTCAGATCGGCAGCCTGACCGCGACTCAGGTGGGGGCGCTGACCTCGGCCCAGGTTACGGTGCTCGAGACCACCGACCTGGCCCAGCTCTCCACCACCCAGGTGGCCAGGCTGACCGCCACCGCGACCTCGGCGCTCAGCACCACCCAGATCGGCGGCCTGACCAGCACCCAGGTGAGCGGGCTGGCGGCCCTGTCCTTCGCCGCGCTCGGCACCACCGGCCTGGGCGCCCTGTCCACCACCCAGATCAGCGGCGTGGCCGTCTTCCAACTGGCGGCCCTGACCGCCACCCAGGCGCCCGGCCTTTCGACCACCGCCCTGTCCACGCTCAGCACCACCCAGATGGCCGGCCTGTCGATCTCCGGTCTGGCCGCCCTCACCTCGACCCAGTTGAACGGCGTTTCGACCACCCAGTTGACCGCCCTGACCAGCACCCAGGTGACGCGGCTGACCGCCACCCAGGTGGGAGCCCTGGAGACCACGGGCCTGTCGGCGCTGACCACCACCCAGGTGGGAGCGCTCGGCATCACCCAGGTGGCGGCCATCACCACCACCGGCCTGGCAGCGCTGACCACCCCCCAGATCGGCAGCCTGAAGCCGACGGCGATCGCCCAGCTCGCCACCACCAAGCTCGCCTCGTTGACCACCACCCAGGTGAGCGGCATCACCACCACCGCCATCGCCGCGCTGAGCGCCTCCAGCATCGGCGGGCTGACCACCACCCAGATCGGTCAACTGAGCACCACCCAACTGGCGGCGATGGGCGCCGCCAGCGTGCGGGGCCTGACCACCACCGGGCTGGGCACGTTGTCGACCACCCAGATGGGCGGATTGACGCCGACCTTGCTTGGCTCGCTGACCGCCACCCAGATCAACGGCCTGTCCACCACCGCCCTGACGGGGTTGTCCACCACCCAGGTCGCCGGCCTGGTCGCCACCCAACTGTCGGGGCTGAGCTCCACCCTGGTGGGAGCCCTGCCCTCGACCGACATCGCCGCCCTGACGGCGACCCAGGTCCGCGCCCTGACCACCACCAGCCTGCAGGCCCTCAGCACCACGCAATTGGCGGTGCTCAGCACCACCCAGATGGCCTCGCTGAACCCGACCCAGGTCGGCGGCCTGTCGACCACCACGCTGGCGGCCCTGTCCACCACCCAGATGACGGGGCTGTCCCTGGGCAGCGTCACGGCGTTGACCACCACCCAACTGGCCGACATCACCACCACCGCCATCGGCGCCTTCACCACCACCGGCATCGCCCGGCTGAGCTCCACCGCGGTGACCGCCCTGACATCGACCCAGATCTCGGCGCTGTCCACCCTCCAACTGGCCGGGCTTAGCACCGCCGCCGTCCGCTCATTGTCCACCACCGCCCTGGCGAGCCTTTCCACCACCCAGGTGGTTGGATTGATCGCCTCCCAGATCGCCAGCCTGAGCACGACCCAGATCGGCGGGCTGACCTCCACCGAGGTGGCGGTCCTCACCGCCACCCAGATGGCGGCCTTGACGGTTACCGGCATATCGGGGCTCAACACCACCCAGTTCGGGGTGCTGAGCACCACCCAGGTGGCGGGGCTGACCGCCGCCCAGGCCCGGGGGCTGGACTCCGCCGATCTGGCCACGCTGTCCACCACCCAGATCGGCAGCCTGACCGCCACCGTCCTGGGCTCCCTGGTTTCCACCGCCGCCGCCGGTTTCACCTCGGTTACCCTGGCGGCGCTGTCCACCACCCAGGTCCGGGGGCTGACCGCCACCACCTTGGTGACGCTGACCACGGCCCAGTTGCAGGGCCTGACCACCACCCAGGTGGCGGCGCTGACTACCACCCAGATCAGGGGACTGAGTTCGACCGGCTTCGGCGGCCTGAGCTCCGCCCAACTGGGCGCGGTGACGTCGGTCCAGATCGGAACGCTGACCACGGTTCAACTGGCCACCCTCAGTTCCACCAGCCTGGCGGGGCTGACCACCTCTCAGATCGACGGCCTGACCGCCACCCAGTTGGGGGCCGTCGCCACCACCAGCCTGGTCGAGCTGACCACCACCCAGATCCTGTCGCTGACCGCCACCCAGGCGACGGGGCTGACCGCGGCCCAGGTGGCGGCCATGACCAGCACCCAGATCGAGAGCCTGGTGAGTCTGTTCTGAGGTTTTCGCGTTTGGATCGAGGCGGCCCCCCTCCCGGCGGGAGAGGGGTTTGCTAGAGTTTTTCGCACTTAAGCTGAATCGGAAAGTCGAAAAACTCTTAAGCCCGAGCGGCGCCTGAGCCCTGAAAAAGCGGAGCTTTTTCGTATATACAGAATCCTGGAGTGCATCAGCTTGAAGCTGATGCACTCTAAAGGCTCAGTTGGCCTTGGTGGTGCCCTTGGCGGCCTGCATCTCGGCGATCTTGGTGCGCATGGCGCCCAGCAGGCCGTCGATCTTGCCGCCGTTGGCCTGGATCACCGCCGAGTATTCGTTGCGGTAGGTGATGGCCATGGAAGCGCCCTCGACCACCAGGTCGACGACCCGAAGATCGGGCTCGCCCTTCTTTAGCTTCCACTGCAGATTGATCGGCGTCTGGTGGTCGCGCTCGACCATGGACTCGACGACGATGCCCCGCTCGCCGTCGGCGATGGCGTTGGTCACCACATGGCGCAGGTCGCCGCCGTAATCCTTGAAGCGGGTCGCCCAGGTCAGCACCACGATGTCCTCGAAGGACTTGATGAATTCCTGCTGCTGCTCCGGCGTGGCGGCGCGCCAGTGCCGGCCCAGGACGAACCTGCCGATCTCGGGCAGGTCCACGTCGGTGGTGAACTGGGTCCGGAAGCGCTGGTTGCGCTCGGCATCGGCAAGCCCCTTGGCGGTCATGGTCTCCATGGCCTTGCCGGCCAGTTGCGCGACGAAAGCCTTGGGATCGGCCTCGGCGGCGGCAATGGGAGTGAACGCGAGGCCGAGAAAGGACCCGGCCAGAGCGGCGAGAAGGAAACGACGGGAAATCATTGTCTTGCCTGGCCTATGGACTATCACTGCGCCGATTGGGAAAGTTCGTCACCCTTGGGGGTACCGGACAGACCCGGAGCCGGAACTTTCTCCCCGCCGCCGCGGCCGTTCTTGATCTCCGAGGCGCGATGCTGGCGATAGAGCGAACGCAGCGAGGCATAATAGTCGAGCGAAGTCCGCTCGATCTCGTCCAGAGTGTCCAGCAGCGCCTCGCGCTTGTCCAGGCCGGTCATGCCCATGCGGGTATAGCTGATGTATTCCTTGCCCATATTGGCCATGGCCAGGTCGAAGGGATCGGCGAACATCTCGGCCACCAGCCCGACGGTGTCGCGGGGATTGGACGGCCCGAAGATGGGCAGCATCAGGAACGGCCCCTCGCCCACGCCCCATACCGCCAGGGTCTGGCCCAGATCCTCCTCGTGCGGGGGGATGCCGGCCGGGGTGGCGACGTCGATGAAGCCGGCCAGGCCAAAGGTGGTGTTCAGCATGGCGCGGAAGAAGGTCTGCACCGCGCGGTCGGTCTCGCCCTGCAGCACGTCGTTGGCGAAGGTCAGCGGGCTGTTCAGGTTGGTCAGGATGTTGTGCACCCGCTCGCGGCCGAATTTCGGCATGACGGCGCGATAGCCCTCGGCCGCCGGCTTGATGGCGTACTTGTCGGCGGCGCGGTTGAAATCGAAGACCGCCCGGTTCAGGGGCTCCAGCGGGTCGTTGACCTGCTCCCATTCGGCGACGGCTTCCTTGTCGTCGGCCGGGGGCGGCGTGGCGCAGCCGGCGACCAGCGCCAGGGCGAGCACGGGGGCGACGAGGCGGGCGATGGTCCGGCGCGAGGCATTCATGGGCTGCGTACCTTCTGTACCTTAAACGAACTAAGGAAACGGGCGCGCAAAAGCACCACCCGAGGTTCGGGAGCCACTCGCCCCCCAATATTCCGAGGTATCACAGTCCCGATCTAATGGCTAGAGGGGAAAGGGAAATTTGCCCGCCGAGGGACTGATTCATGTGGCAAATCCGCACCATACGGCAAACACCCGATGCCCACGAAACGCCCGGGGACAATCAACGCTTCATATCCGCATAAAGATATGTTTATATGTTTTCGGAACTCAAACAGGAGCCACGTCCGGTGGAAACCTTGCTGACGGGATTGCGCGCCGCCGCCGAGCCGACCAGGCTTCGGCTGCTGCATCTGCTTGCCCAGGGCGAGCTGACCGTCACCGAGATCACCCAGATCCTGGGCCAGAGCCAGCCGCGCGTGTCGCGCCACCTGAAGCTGATGTGCGAGGCCGGGCTGCTCGACCGCTTCCCCGAGGGCGCCTGGGTGTTCTACCGCCTGGCGGCCAAGGGTCGCGGCGGCGCCGTGGCGCGGCGCCTGCTGGAATTGCTGCCCGAGGGCGACCAGACCCTGACGCTGGACCAGCAGCGGCTGTCGGCCATCCGGGCGGTGCGCGCCGACAAGGCCCAGGCCTATTTCCGCGACAACGCGTCGCGCTGGAATGAAATCCGTTCGCTGCAGGTGGACGAGACCGAGGTGGAAAAGGCGCTGCTGGCCGTATTCGCCGGCCGCCGCATCCATGACCTGGTGGACATGGGCACCGGCACCGGCCGGGTGCTGGAGGTGCTGGGCTCCCATGTGGAGCGCGCCATCGGCATCGACCTGTCGCGCGAAATGCTGAGCGTGGCCCGCACCAACCTGGAGCGCCTGTCGCTCAGCAACTGCATGGTGCGCCAGGGCGACATCGCCCAGCTTCCCCTGCCCGCCGCCGCCGCCGACGCGGTGACCATCCATCAGGTGCTGCACTACGCCACCGACCCCGCCGCCCTGGTGGCCGAGGCCGCCCGCGTACTGGAGCCCGGCGGAAGGCTGGCCATCGTCGATTTCGCCCCCCATGGCGAGGAAGCCTTGCGCGACCAGCATGCCCACCGCCGCTTAGGGTTCGAGAATGCCGAGGTGGAAGGCTGGCTGCGCACCGCCGGGCTGGAGCCCGGCCCGGTCTCCCGCCTGCCCGGCAAGCCCTTGACCGTGGTGGTCTGGACCGCCCACAAACCCCATCTGCACATCAAGTCCACAGGAGCGACCGCGTGAGTCTCCCCCGTTCCGAACTGCCTATCGCCGCCGCCAGCCGCCAGCCGGTCAGCGTCTCGTTCGAGTTCTTTCCGCCCAAGACCGAGAAGATGCAGCAGTCTTTGTGGGAGTGCATCGAACGGCTGGCCCCGCTCGCGCCGCAATTCGTCTCGGTGACCTATGGCGCCGGCGGCACCACGCGCGAGCGGACCCACGAGACCGTGGTGCGCATCGCCCGCGAGACCAGGCTCAAGCCCGCCGCCCACCTGACCTGCGTCGGCCATGCCAAGGGCGAGGTCGACGACATCGCCCGGCGCTATTGGGACGAGGGCATCCGCCACATCGTCGCCCTGCGCGGCGATATGCCCGAGGGCGGGGCCTATGTGGCCCATCCCCAGGGCTATGCCTATGCCGCCGATCTGGTGACCGGCCTGAAGCGCATCGCCGATTTCGAGATTTCGGTGGCCGCCTATCCCGAGATGCATCCCGACGCGCCGTCGGCCCAGTTCGATCTCGACAACCTGAAGCGCAAGATCGATGCCGGCGCCAACCGGGCGATCAGCCAGTACTTCTTCGACCCGGCGGTGTTCCTGGCCTTCCGCGAGAAGGCGGCCAAGGCCGGCATCACCGTGCCGATCCTGCCCGGCATCCTGCCGGTGACCAATTTCGCCCAGGTGCAGAAGTTCTCCGCCGCCTGCGGCGCCAGCATTCCCGGCTGGATGGCCGACCTGTTCGAGGGCCTGGACGACGACCCCGAGACGCGGCGCCTGGTGGCCGCCACCATGGCCGCCGAGCAGTGCCGCATCCTCGCCGCCGAGGGGGTGGAGCAGTTCCACTTCTACACCCTGAACCGCGCAGACCTGGCCTACGCCATCAGCCACATCCTGGGCGTGCGGCCGGTAAAAAAGGATTGAACCACGAAGGCGCGAAGGCACGAAGAAGAGAGGAGAACATTTCTTCCTTGGATTTCTTCGTGACCCTTCGGGCCTTCGTGTCTTCGTGGTGAATTTGTCGAAGCCAGCCTTCGGCCATCATTAAGGACCAAGACCGATGACCAACATTCTCGACCATCTCTCCCAGCGCGTCCTCCTGTGCGACGGCGGCACCGGCGCCCTGGTCCAGGCCATGAACCTGTCCGTGGACAAGGACTTCATGGGGCTGGAGAACTGCACCGAGATCCTGGTCAAGTCGCGGCCCGACGTGATCCGCGGCATCCATGCCCGTTATTTCGAAGCGGGCGCCGACATGGTGGAGGCCGACACCTTCGGCGCCTCGCCCATCACGCTGGCCGAATTCGGCATCGCCGACCGGGCGCATGAACTCAATCAGGCGGCCATCGAGCTGGCCTGGGAAGCCGCCGAGCAGTTCAAGGGCGACGGCCGCGCCCGCTTCGTCCTCGGCGCCATCGGGCCGGGCACCAAGCTGCCGTCCTTGGGCCATATCGGCTATGACGAGCTGGAGGCCGCCTACGTGATCCAGGCGGCGGGCCAGATCGCCGGCGGCGTCTCCGCCTTCCTGGTGGAGACCTGCCAGGACCCCCTGCAGATCAAGGCCGCCGTCAACGGCTGCAAGATCGCCAATGCGAGCGCCGGCACCGACGTGCCGGTCTTCGTGCAGGTGACGGTGGAGACCACCGGCACCCTGCTGGTGGGCGCCGACATCGCCGCCGCCGCCACGGTGGTGCAGTCCCTGGGCGTGCCGCTGATGGGGCTGAACTGCGCCGCCGGGCCGCAGGAGATGGGCGAGCACTTCAAGTGGCTGATCGACAACTGGACCGGCTTCGTCTCCATCCAGCCCAATGCCGGCCTGCCCGAGTTGGTGGACGGCCAGACCCGCTATCCCCTGCTGCCCGCCGAACTGGCCATCTGGCACGAGCGCTTCGCTAGCGCCGGCGCCAACCTGCTGGGCGGCTGCTGCGGCACCACGCCGCCCCACATCAGCGCCACCAACGAGATGCTGAAGCGCATCGGCAATGGTCAGCGCCCCGCCCCGGTCAAGCGCTCCGTCCATTGGGTGCCCTCGGTGGCGTCGCTTTACACCCAGGTGCCGCTGCGCCAGGAAAACGCCTTCCTGTCCATCGGCGAGCGCTGCAACGCCAACGGCTCGAAAAAGTTCCGCGATCTCCAGGACGCCGAGGACTGGGACGGCATCACCGCCATCGCCCGCGAGCAGGTCAAGGAAGGCAGCCACACCCTGGACGTCTGCACCGCCTTCGTCGGCCGCAACGAGGTGAGTGACATGACCGAGGTGGTGAGCCGCCTGCGCGGCGCCGTCACCACGCCGCTGGTCATCGATTCCACCGAGTTGCCAGTGCTGGAAGCCGGCCTCAAGCTCTATGGCGGCAAGGCCATCCTCAACTCCATCAACTTCGAGAACGGCGAGAAGGATGCCGCCGACCGGCTGATTCTGGCCCGCAAGTTCGGTGCCGCCGTGGTGGCCCTGACCATCGACGAAGACGGCATGGCCAAGGACGCGGCGTCGAAACTCCGCATCGCCAAGCGTCTGTATGACTTCGCCGTCAACACCCACGGCCTGCCGGCCAGCGACCTGCTGTTCGATCCCCTGACCTTCACCATCTGCACCGGCAACGAGGATGACCGCAAGCTGGCGGTGGAAACGCTGGACGCCATCGAGACGATCGTCAAAGAGATGCCTGAATGCGGCATCGTGCTCGGCCTCTCCAACGTCTCGTTCGGCCTGAAGCCGGCGGCGCGTCAGGTGCTGAACTCGGTGTTCATCGATCACGCCATCAAGCGCGGCATGACCGGGGCCATCGTCCACGTCTCCAAGATCGTGCCGCTGCACACCCTGCCCGAGGAAGAGGTCAAGGCCGCCGAGGACCTGATCTACGACCGCGATCCGCAGGCGCTGTCGCGCTACATCGCCCTGTTCGGCGACCGCAAGGCCGCCGAGATCAAGAAGGAGCGCCCGGCCAAGGCCGAGGACCGCCTGAAAAGCCGCATCATCGACGGCGACCGCACCGGGTTGGAGGACGATCTGGCCCAGGTGATGTCCGAGGGCTGGAAGCCCTTGGACATCATCAACACCCTGCTGCTGGACGGCATGAAGGTGGTGGGCGAGCTGTTCGGCTCGGGCAAGATGCAACTGCCCTTCGTGCTGCAATCGGCCGAGACCATGAAGGCCTCGGTCTCCTTCCTCGAACCCCACATGGAAAAGGCCGACGGGCAGCAAAAGGCCACCATGGTGCTGGCCACCGTGAAGGGCGACGTCCACGACATCGGCAAGAACCTGGTGGACATCATCCTGACCAACAACGGCTACAAGGTGATCAACATCGGCATCAAGCAGCCGGTGGCCGAGATCATCAAGGCCGCCAGGGAGCACAAGGCCGACGCCATCGGCATGTCCGGTCTCCTCGTCAAGTCCACGGTGATCATGCGCGAGAATCTCGAGGAGATGACCAGCGCCGGCCTGGACGTGCCCGTCCTGCTGGGCGGCGCGGCGCTGACGCGGAAGTACGTGGAGGAGGATTGCACCAAGGCCTACGGCTCGGGCCGGGTGGCCTATGCGCGGGACGCCTTCGACGGCCTGGACCTGATGGCCAAGGTGGCCGACGGCGGCTTCGACGACCACGTGGCGGCCAAGGCGGCCAATCCGCACCGCCCCGGCTCGCCGTCGCGCACCCTGGGCGAGGCCGCCCAGCCCGCCACCCGTCCGGTGGATTGGGACGAGATCAATCTGCGCCGTGCAGAACTGCACAAGGATGTGCCGGCCCCGCTGCCGCCGTTCTGGGGCGCCCGGGTGATCGAATCGGCGCCCTTGCAGAACCTGATTCCCTTCCTCAACGAGACCATGCTCTACCAGTTCCACTGGGGCTACCGGAAGCAGGGCAAGTCCCTCGAGGAGTTCAAGGCCTGGGCCCACAAGGACATCCGCCCCATCGCGCTCGACATGCTCAAGCGCTGCGCCAAGGAAGAGATCCTGCGGCCCCAGGCGGTCTATGGTTACTGGAAGGCGGCCAGCGACGGTGATGCCGTGGTGCTGTTCGCAGAGGACGGCACCACCGAGGTGGCCCGTTTCCCCTTCCCGCGCCAGGCCAAGGAGGGTGGGTTGTGCATCGCCGATTTCTTCCGCCCGGTCTCGGATCCGGTGCGCGACGTCATCGGCTTGCAGGTGGTGACCATGGGCAAGCGCGCCACCGAGGTGGCCCAGGACTGGTTCAAGGCCGACAAGTACCAGGACTATCTCTACCTGCACGGCCTGTCGGTGGAGATGGCCGAGGCCATGGCGGAATACGTCCACAAGCGCATCCGCTCGGAACTGGGCTTCGCCGCCGAGGACGCCGCCGATATGGACAGGCTTTTGAAGCAGAACTATCGCGGCTCGCGCTTCTCGTTCGGCTATCCCGCCTGCCCGCGCATCGAGGACCAGACCCAGCTGCTCTCCCTGCTGGGTGCCGAGCGCATCGGCGTGACGCTGTCCGAGGAATTCCAGCTGGAGCCGGAACAATCCACCTCGGCCATCGTCACCGTCCATCCGCAGGCCAAGTACTTCAGCGTGTAATGCTCAGGGGGAGGTGAAGGATTTTCCTTTGACCTCCCCTTTTCTTCGCGTTGAGATGCCCCGGTCCCTTTCATTGGAGGTGCCGGTCATGGCCTTGTCGTCCCTTTTGCGAAATGCCCTGCTGGGCGCCGCCCTGGTGCTGTCCGCCGCCGCTCCGGCCGTGGCCGAGCCGCCGGCCCAGCGCGCCGACCAAGTGGGCGGCTGGCACCGCTTCAAGCTGGGCGGCTTTCAGGTCACCGCGCTCTATGACGGCTATATCGATCTCGACCGCAAGACCCTGCTGAACATCGACGGCAAGACGGTGGAATCGCTGCTGCGGGCCATGTTCGTGGATTACGGCAAGGGCATGCAGACGGCGGTCAACGCCTATCTGGTCCATACCGGCTCGCGTCTGGTGCTGGTCGACGCCGGCACCGCCAAGGCCTTCGGCCCGACCCTGGGTTACATCCTGGAGAACATCAAGGCGGCGGGCTACGACCCCGCCCAGGTGGACGCGGTGCTGCTCACCCATCTGCACCCCGACCACGCCTACGGCCTGCTGACCCCCGACGGCGCCGTGGCCTTTCCCAACGCCCAGGTCTGGGTCGACAAGGACGAGGCGGGCTTCTGGCTCGACGAGGCGGTGGCCGCCAAGGCGCCCCAGGCCATGCAGGGCATGTTCAAGCTGGCCCGCGACGCGGTGGCGCCCTACAAGGCCACCGGCCGCTTCAAGGCCTTCAGCGGCCAGGCCGACCTGCCGGCCGGCATCGCCGCCGTGGCCACCCATGGCCACACGCCGGGCCATACCTCGTACCTGTTCACCTCCCAGGGCCAGAGCCTCTTGGTGCTGGGCGATCTGGTGCACAGCCACGCCACCCAGTTCGCCCACCCCGAAATCGCCTTCGAGTACGATTCCGACAAGGCCCAGGCGGTGAAGACGCGCAAGCGGGTGTTCACCGACGCCGCCAGACAGCGCCTGTGGGTGGCCGGCGCCCACCTGCCCTTCCCCGGCATCGGCCACATCCGCGCCGAGGGCAAGGCCTTCGCCTGGGTACCGCTGGAATACAGCCCGATCCGCAACGACCGGTGAGTGGACGAAATGGAGAGGGCCCCGGCCCTCTCCATTTCCCGTTGACCCGCTCACCGCACCCGCTATGATCCGCCCACCATTCTTGCGGTGCCCCAGTGGCGGAATGGTAGACGCGGCAGACTCAAAATCTGTTGCCGGCAACGGCGTGCTGGTTCGAGTCCGGCCTGGGGCACCATTTCATATCCGTGGGTTGCGGGGCGGCATCAGCCGCCTTTTTCTTTTCCAGACCCGAAACACCGATCGAGAGCCCCCATGCTGAAGGTTGCCACCCATAACGGAACGTTTCACGCCGACGACGTTTTCGCGTTCGCCATCCTTCGCGCGGCGGCGGACGGCCGGATCGAACTGGCTCGCTCCCGGGACCAGCAGGACTGGGACGCGGCGGCGGTGGTGTTCGACGTGGGCGGTGTCTACGACCGCGAGGCCCGCCGCTACGATCATCACATGCGCGACAAGCCGCTGCGCCCCAACGGCGAGCCCTACAGCTCGGCGGGCCTGGTCTGGCGGGATTTCGGCGAGGCGGCCATCGGCCGCATGCTTGCCGAGGTTCCGGCGGAAGCCATCGTCCGGGTGCTCGAAAGGGTCGACGCCGGGCTGGTCCGCGATGTGGACCTGATGGACAACGGCGCCATGACGCCGACGCCGGGGCACTTCTCCACCGTCATCGAAGCCTTCAACGCGACCTTCGTCGAGGACGGGCGCGACGAGGCCGCCGCCTTCCTGCAGGCCGCCGACATCGCCGCCCTGGTGCTGGAGCGGGCCTGCGCCAGGGCCTGGGCCTCCGTCCAGGCGGAAGCCACGGTGGCGCAGGCGGCCCAAGGCGCCGGCGACCCCAGGATCATCGTCCTGGACAGCCGGGTCCCGTGGGAGGACGCCGTCCACGACCTGGGGCTGGACAAGGCGTTCTACGTGGTCCGCCCGGCGGGAGCGGCATGGACCTGCAGCGCCGTGCCGCCCGAGCGGGGCTCGTTCGCCCAGCGCCATCCCTTGCCCGAGGCTTGGGGCGGCCTGCGGGACGAGGCGTTGGCCGAGCTCACCGGCATCCCCGACGCCACCTTCTGCCATCCCGCCCTGTTCGTGTGCGGCGCGCGGTCGCGCGAGGGGGCGGTGGCCCTGGCCCGCATCGCCGCATCGACGGCGGCCTAGAATCGCCATGGCCACCGACCTCGACAAGCTGAAGGGGCGGCTGCAGGCGCTGCGGGCCAAGACCGTCGCCAACGGCTGCACCGAGGAGGAAGCCCTGGCCGCGGCGGCCAAGGTCGCCGAACTCCTCGACCAGCACGATTTATCCCTCAGCGACCTGGAAATCCGCCAGGAGCAGTGCGAAAAATCCGCCATCGACACAAGGCGCAAGCAGCGCCAGCCCATTTCGGCCTGCGTGTCGGCCATCGCCGAATATTGCGATTGCAAGGTCTGGCTGGAAAAGGACGAGGCCGGCATCCGCTACGTCTTCTTCGGGCTCCGCCCCAGCATCGAGATGGCCCATTACGTCTACGACGTGGTCGCCGCCGCCCTGCAAGGCGGATGGGAGCAGTATGTCCGCGGCCAGCGGATCATCCGCCATCGCCGCGATGAAAAGGGCTCGTTCCAGTTCGGCATGGCGGTGTCCATCGCCGAGAAGCTGACGGCGATGAAGATCGAGCGGGACGAAGCCAACCGGCGGAGCTCCGGCCGCGATCTGGTGGTGGTTCGCCACGCCATCGTCGACGCCGAGTACGAAAGGCTGAACCTCGACCTGCGCCGGGGACGGGCCTCGGGCAAGAAGGTCGAGGCCTCGGCGTTCCAGGCCGGCCAGGCGGCGGGCCAGTCCCTGGCCCTGCGCCCCGGCGTGCCGGGCCGGAAATAGCGCCGCGGCCGGAAGCCTCAGTCGAAAATATCGAGCAGGCTGTGCAGGGCGCCCTTCTGCTTGTATCCGCGATGGTGCCCATGCCCATGCTCGCGCTCGTGCTTCCGGTCGTGCCCGTATCCCCGGTGATCCTGGAC
>JAVBXM010000215.1 GCA_030824585.1 Phaeospirillum sp.
CCCACCGCCCCCGGCCCCGCGTCACCGGCGGCCTGGTCAAGAACCTGCGGAAGCAGGCCGACGGGCGCTATCACTGGCACTGGGACCCGCAATTCATCCGTTCGGTGCGCCAGGCCCCGCTGCTGGACCATGGCCGCATGGCCGAGGCCGCCCGCCGCGTCAGGATTCCGACCCAGCTGATCCGGGGCGGGCGCAGCGACGTGGTCACCGCCGAGGCCGCCGCCGAGTTCCGCCGGCTGGTGCCGGCGGCGGAATACGTGGAAATCGGCAGCGCGCGGCACATGATCGCCGGCGACAGCAACGACAACTTCACCGCCATCGTCAGCGGCTTCCTCGGCCGGCATGACGGAACCGGAGGCTGAGCACCTTGCGGCCGCCGTCACCGGCTTGCCATATTGTCGCCTTGCTTCGCCGATAGAGTTCGGCCGCATCGACCGATGAGCATCCCTGAACCCAATCGACTGAACTTGCAGGAACCTCCCATGCGCCCTTCTTCCAAATCCGCTCTTTCACTGGCCCTCGGTCTGGGGGTTGCCGTCACCATGGCCCGTCCCGCCCTGGCCAGCGATGCCTCGGATGTCGCCCGCGAGATGAAGCTGCCGGTTCCGGTGGTGGAAAGAACCCTCTCCGCCGTGGATGCCTTTTTCGCCGCCCCGACCGCCCCGGCCAACCACATGGTCAGCGGCACCTTCAAGGAACTGGCCCTCAAAGCCATCCGCCACCGCATGGGCAATCTCGAGGACAGCGTTCCCGGCAAGTCCTCGGACGCCACCGCCGAGGAGCGCAACGCCACCTACAAGGCCAATGTCCGCACCACCCGCCACGAAACCACCGAAGCCCGCGAATGCGTCGACAACAAGGTGACGCTGACCGCCTCGGAAGGCGTGCCGGTGATCAAGGATGGCGCCTTCATCTTCGACACCACCCATCCCCGGATCACCACCCATGCCTGGGACATCACCTTCTGCCGTATCCCGGCGGCCTCGGGCGGCTTTTCCGACTGGGCTCTGACTCCCGCCAGCCCCAGATAGCTCCACGGCCAGAGCAGGATGCGACGCCCGGCGGGTCAGCGATCCGCCGGGCGTCTTTTTGTGCCCCGGCGACGTATGCACCGGCCGGCCGGCCGGAACGACCCCATACATATACAGTACGGATCGATATCCAATTTGTTGAATTTGCCACCTTCCTGGGTAAGATCATTTCTTGGGCCGTGCCGTGCGATCAGTGACGACGCCATCCCAGCCGAAGTGAAAGAATTTATAGTTGAGCACGTCAGAAAGACATACCTCGACAGATGCATTCATAAGATCGGAAATGCTTTTCCGAGAAGCTGATTGCACGCTTTGGCGGGCACAGGGAGCACCTTTCGGCTCCGTATTGCTTCTGGTTCCCGCCGACGACCAGCCTTCGGCTCAATTACGGTCGCGCCTTGCGCACGAATATGGACTGCGGGGCCATCTCCATGCCGACTGGGCGGTGCGGCCGCTGGCCCTGGCCGAGCATGGCGACTCCGCCCAACTGGTGCTGGAAGACCCGGGCGGGCTGGTCCTCAAGGAGCTTTTGCACAATCACGCCCGCTCCCGCTCGGGCGAAAGAGGGCTGGACCTGGGGACCTTCCTCGCCCTGGCGCTGCGGGTCGCCGAGTCGCTGGGCAAGCTGCACGGCCACGACATCGTCCACAAGGACATCAAGCCGGCCAACATCCTGATCGCGCCGGACGGCGAAACGGTCCGCTTCACCGGGTTCGGCTTCGCATCGCTGCTGCCGCGCCATCAGATGCCGCCCGAGCCCATCGAGGCCATCGAAGGCACCCTGGCCTACATGGCCCCCGAGCAGACCGGACGCATGAACCGCTCGGTGGATTGCCGCAGCGACCTGTATTCCCTGGGCATCGTCTTTTTCGAGATGCTGTGCGGCCAGTTGCCCTTCCAGTCGGACGATCCGGCGGAACTGGTGCATTTCCACGTGGCCCGCCGCCCGCCGCCGCTTTATCAGTTTCGCGGCAACCTGCCCCGGCAGGTCTCAGACATGGTCGCCAAGCTGCTGGCCAAGGCGGCGGAGGACCGCTACCAGACCGCCAACGGGCTTGCCGCCGACCTTCGGGCCTGTCTGGCCGCATGGCGGCAGAACGGGGAGATTCCGCCCTTCCGGCTGGCCCTGAACGATATTCCCGACCGTCTGGTCATTCCCGAGAAGCTGTACGGACGCGACGGCGAGCTGAGCCAACTGCAAGCCGCCGCCGAGCGGGTGACGGCCAGCGGGGCGCTGGAGGTGGTTTTCGTCGCCGGCTATTCGGGAATCGGCAAGTCGGTGCTGGTCGACGAACTCCACAAGGGCCTGATCCAGTCACGGGCGTTCTTCGCCTCGGGCAAGTTCGACCAATACCGGCGCCACATTCCCTATGCCACCTGGGCCCAGGCCTTCCAGGGCACCGTCCGCCAGATTCTCGGCCTGAGCGACCGCCATCTCGTCCAGTGGCGGCGGGTCATCGTCGAGGCGCTGGGCCAGCATGGACGGCTGATCACCGACCTGATCCCCGAACTGTCGCTGCTGATCGGCGAACAGCCCGAAGTGCCGGAACTGCCGCCCAACGAGGCGCAGAACCGCTTCTTCATCGCGTTCCGCCGCTTCCTCAACGTCTGGGCGACGGCCGAGCATCCGCTGGTCCTGTTTCTCGACGATCTTCAGTGGATCGATCCCGGCAGCCTGAAGCTGCTGGAATATCTGGCGACCCATCCCGAATTGTCCCACCTGCTGCTGATCTGCGCCTACCGGGACAACGAGGTCGGCGCCGCCCACCCGCTGACCCTGGCCAAGGACGCCATCCGCACGCGGGGCAGGATCGAGGAAATCCCCCTGCGCCCGCTGTCCCCCGACCATCTCAGCCAGATGGTCGCCGAGACCCTGTCCTGCCCGGCGGCCAAGGCCCGGCCCCTGGTGGACGTCATCGACGGAAAGACCGGGGGAAATCCGTTCTTCACCATCCAGTTCATGCACGGCCTGTTCGACGACCGCCTGCTCTGCCCCGGCCCGGACGGCTGGCAATGGGACATGGAGCGGATCACCGCCAAGAACGTCACCGACAACGTCATCGACCTGATGGTCGGCAAGATCCTGCGCCTTCCCGAGCGAACCCAGGAGGTGATGCGCAAGCTGGCCTGCCTGGGCAACACGGTGCCGATCCGCAAGCTGAGGCTTGCCCACGACACGGCGGAAGACACCCTCGACGCCGATTTGGGCGAGGCGCTGCGGGCCTCGTACCTGATCCGCCGGAACGACACCATCCGATTCGCCCACGACCGCATCCAGGAAGCGGCATACTCCCTGCTTCCCGCCGGCGATCGCCCGGCCGAGCATCTGCGCATCGCCCGCCGGCTGGTCGCCGGCCTCGATCCCGCCGAGATCGAGGATGCGATTTTCGAAATCGTCGGCCATTTCAGTCTCGGCAGCGAGTTGATCTCGTCCCCCGAGGAACGGCGGCAGCTTTGCCGCTGGAACGCCCTGGCCGGCGAGAAGGCCAAGGCCTCGGCCGCTTACGCCACCGCCCAGACGTTCTTCGTCCAGGCCATGGAGCTGTTGCCGCCGACCGCCTGGGACGACGACTACGACAGGACCTTCTGGCTGTTCATCGAGCGCACCACCTGCGAATTGCTGCAGGGCAATTTCCAGCAGGTCGACGATCTGTTCCCCCTCATCCTCGAACGGGCCCGCAGCAATGCCGACCGCGCCCGCGCCTACCGGCTGCTGATCCTGCGCAACCAGATCGCCGGCCGCTATGGCGAGGCAGTCGATGTCGCCCTCAACGTCCTGCGCATCTTCGGGCTGGCCTGCCCGACCTCGCCCGCCGAGATCGAGGCGGCGGTGGCGAAGGGGCGGCGCGAGGCCGAGGCCAACCTGCGCGGCCGCGGGATCGGCGATCTGGTCGACGCCCCCACCATGACCGACCCGGACGCCCTGGCCATGGTCGGCATCCTGGCCGACGCCATGCCGTGCTCGTTCCTGGCCCGGCCCGACCTCTACGGCTGGCTGGCCCTCGGCGGGCTGAACGTGACCCTGGCGCAGGGGAATGCCGGCGATTCCTGCTCCATCTACATGGGCTACGCCATCGTGCTGGTCAGCGAATACGGCGAGATCGACGAGGCCATCCAGTACGCCGACGTGGCGCTGAAGCTGCAGGAGAAGCTGTCCCGGCCCGACCTGAAGGGCCGCATCCTGGTCCGCAACGGCGTGTTCATCAACAGCCGCCGGAATTCGTTCGACTCGAGCATTGATATCCTTCGGGAGGGCTTCATCGAGTGCCAGGCGGCCGGCGACTACTCCTACGCGGTCTATGGCGCGCTCGAGATTTCCTGGCTGACCCTCGAGAGCGGGGCTCACCTCGACGAATTGAGCGGGGCGGCGGTGACCTATTCGGCCTTCGCCGAGCAGAGCCGGAATGCCGGGCTGCTGAACACCCTGAGGGCCCAGAAGGCATTCGTCTCCTATCTCGACGGCCAGACCGACCTTGCCGGCTTCCTGGAGCGTGGCGCCGAATCGCTGGCGGCGCTGACCGGGGCCAAGTTCGGGACGGGAATGGCCTACTTCCACCTGATGGGGCAGTTGGCCGCCCTGCTGGACGGCGATTACCGGCAAGCCTGGCACCAGAGCCGGCAGGCCGCCGTCTCGCTGAAAAGCATCACCGGATGGGTGGCCGAAACCACCTACCATCTGCTGGCCGTCCTCACCCTGGCGGGGCTCGATGACCGGGACCTTCCGTCCGGCAACCGGCGGCAGGAGATGATCCCCCATGTGGACCTGCTCAGACGCCGGGCCGCCGACTGCCCCCGGAACTACGGCTGCCGCCACGCGCTGGCCCTGGCCGAGATGGCGCGGACCGACGGCGACATGCTGGAGGCGGAACGGCGCTACGAGGAGGCCATCCGCTCGGCCCACGACAACGGCATCCGCCACCTGGAAGCCATCTCCTATGAACTGGCGGCCCGCTTCTACCAGGGGCGCGACCTGCCGCTGATCGCCGAGGCCTATCTGCGCAAGGCGCGCGACTGCTATGCCCATTGGGGGGCGGCGGGAAAGGTCCGGCGGATCGAGGAAAGCCACCCGGACCTCGCCCCCAGGCACCATCGGGCCAGCGGCGGGGACGAGGCGCCGTCGCAATTCCACAATCTCGACGTCATCAGCGTGATCAAGGCCTCGCAGGCCGTCTCGGGAGAAATCGCCCTCGACCGGCTGGTGGAGACGCTGCTGCGGATCACGGTGGAGAATGCCGGGGCGCAGCGCGGCGCGCTGGTGGTGGATTTCGACGGCAAGCCCACGGTGGTGGCGGAAGCCAGGATGGGGGACGGCGCGGTCGCGGTGGAATCCATGCGCCGCGAACCCAACGGCTCGGATCTGCCGGAAAAAATCCTCAACTACGTCCATCGGGCGTGGAAGCGTGTCCTGATCGACGATGCGGGGCAGGATAACGATTTCAGCGCCGATCCTTACCTGCGGACGCACAAGGTCCGCTCGGTGCTCTGCCTGCCCATGGTCAAGCAGTCGCGGCTGATCGGTCTGCTGTACCTGGAAAACAGCCATGTCTCCCACGTGTTCACGGCGGAGCGCGTGGCGGTTCTCGACCTGCTGGCGTCACAGGCGGCCATTTCCCTGGAGAACGCCCTGCTCTACGAGGACCTCCAGCGCCATCGCGACGATCTCGAGCGGACGGTCGCCCTGCGGACCGCCGAACTGGTCGAGAAGAAAGAGCAGTTGGACAAGATCCTGGCCGAGCAGGACATCATCTTGGAGAACGCCTCCCTCGGCATCGTGGTCGTCCTTCCGGCGGCGGATGGCCGCCGGCTGATCCGCCGCGCCAATCGCGCCGCCGAACGCCTGCTCGGCTATGGACCCGGCCAGTTGGAGGGCGTGGACACCCGCTCGGTCTGGACCAACGAGGAGGAATTCAAGTCTGTCGGCGAGGCCTACAAGCTCCTCGCGGCCGGACAGACCTACAGCGGCGAGCACACCATCCGGCGGTGGAACGGCGAGAGCGGCTTCGGCAAGCTGGTCGGCGCGGCCATCGCGCCCCCGGACCTCTCGAAGGGAACCATCTGGCTGGTCGAGGACATCACCGACCGCCGCGCGGCGGACGTCGCCCTCCGGAGCGCCAAGGAAATGGCCGAACGGATGGCCGCCGCCTTCCGCCACAAGAGCGAGCAGGTAGCCAGCCTGCTCGACAATTCCGGCCAGGGCTTCCTGTCGTTCGGCACCGACCTGATGGTCGACCCCGAATACAGCCGGGCCTGCGAGGCCATGCTGGGCCAGCCGCCCGCGGGAAAGGAAGTCGCCCCCCTGCTCTTTCCCGACAATCCCTCCATGGCCGACCTGCTGCGTCTCGGCGTGCCCGAGGTGTTGAAGGAGACCGATCTCTTCAAGCGGGAGATGTACATCTCCCTGCTTCCGACCGAGGCTTCGCTGGGCCGGATCATCCTCGAGATCGAATATTCCGTGCTCGAGAATGGCCACCTGATGGTCGTCCTGACCGATATCACCGAGGAGCGCCGCCTGGAGGAACAGGTTCGCAGCAACCATAAGCTCCTGCAGATGGTGGTCACCGCGGTCACCGACAATCGCGAGTTCTTCGATGCCGTTACGGCCTTCCGGGATTTCATCGGCACGGAAATCCCCGCGCTGGCCCATACGGCGATGACGGCCGCCAAGCTGCTGGAATACCTGTACCGCGAGATCCACACCTTCAAGGGAACGCTGAATCAGTTCAGTTTCCAGTTCACGCCCCTGGCGCTGCATGTCCTGGAAGGGCGGCTGGGCGACATGCGGGCGCGGATGGAGGGGCTGGCCCCCAAAGACGTCCTGGCGGCCGTCGCCTCGGTACCGCTCGAGCCTCCCTTCGAGAAGGACCTGGCCCAGTTGCGGGAAATCATCGGAACCGATTTCCTGGAGAAGGGCGAGTGCATCACCATCACGGCGGAGCAGGCCGCACAGCTTGAAAAGCTGGCCTCCAGCCTGCTGCTGGGCGAGACCATCGACACGGCGGCGGCCGAGATGCGGCGCCTGCTCATCGAGATCGGATACCTGCGGAGGACTCCCATCCGCGACGCCCTGGCGGGGCACGGGCATTCGGTCATGCAGGTGGCGTCCCGGCTGGAAAAGGAAGTGGCCCCCATCGAGATCGCCGGCGGCGAGGATGTCTGGATCGATCCCAAGGCCTTCTCCCCCTTCATGCGGTCCCTGGCCCATGTCTTCCGCAACGCGGTGGCGCACGGCATCGAGGACCCGGAGACCCGGCTGAAAGTCGGCAAGCATGAATGCGGGCGAATCACCTGCGAAGTGAACCGGATCGGCCCCGTGGTCCAGTTGACCATTGCCGACGACGGCGCCGGCATCGACGAGAGGGTCGTGCGGGCCAAGGTGGTCGAACTGGGACTCATGCCGGCCGACACCGTGGCGCGCCTGACCAAGGAGGAGGCGCTGAACCTGATCTTCCTGGACAACATGACCACCACGGTTCAGGTGGACCAGTTTTCCGGCCGCGGCATCGGCCTGGCGGCCGTCCGTGCCGAGACGCAGAAACTTGGCGGCGTGGTGACGGTCAGTTCCGTCCCCGGGCACGGATCGAGATTCACCTTCGCCCTGCCGTTCCAGGACTGGAAGGATCTCGCCGAGGCCGGGTGAACCACCCACTGTCCCTCCGCAGGGTGACAGACAGTCCCGCCCAGGTCTGTCACAGCAGGGGATCAACTGTGGAGAAAGCGCCATGAGGGAAACTTTGGTCGCCGGCCTGTCCGCGACGCGCCGCTGGGTCATCGACGAGGGCCGCACCATCGGCATCCTGGGGCCGGAAAGCCGCGTCTACGCCACGCCCTATCTGGTCTACGACCTGGAAACCACCTGCCGCGAATTCCTGCTGGAGCATCTGGATTCCGGCGAGGATACGGTAGGGACCAGGGTCGAGATGGACCACGCCGCGCCGACCCCGCTCGGCATGTGGGTGGACATCACCGTCACCGTCGCCAAGCTCGAGGGCCGTGCCGTCACCCTGGCCTTCACCGCCGCCGACGCCCTGGACCGGGTGGCCAGCGGCAGCCATTCCCGCTTCGTGGTGGACGTGGAGAAGACCAGGGAACGCCTGATGGCCAAGGCCCGCAAGGCCGGCCTTTAGAGTGCGATGACAATAGATTGGCGCGGCCTCGCGCCGATCTATTGTCTGAATCGCCCTCTAATTTTGTCCCTTTGCAGGGGGACAGACACCAAAACCGCCCATCCCCCACACTGATTCCCGGATGCCAAGGCCGGCGCGGGAGGAAGCGTGGAGATGAACAGTCAGGCAAGGACCGAGACACGGCGGGTCCCGACCTATTGCTACAATTGCGTGGCCGGCCCCGACCTGATGAACGTGGTCGTCGAGGACGGCGTGGCCCTGGCGGTGGAGCCCAACCACGCCGGCACCGGTATCCACCCGGCCGACGGCCGCCCCTGCGTCAAGGCCTACGGGCTGGTGCAGAAGACCTACAATCCCCACCGGGTGCTGACCCCCATGAAGCGGACCAACCCGCTGAAGGGCAAGGACCAGGACCCCGGCTTCGTGCCCATCTCGTGGGACGAGGCGCTGGAGACCGTCACCGCCAGGCTCAACGACATCCGCGCCCGCGGGCTGCTGGACGAGGCGGGGCTGCCCCGCGTCGCCGCCACCTTCGGCCATGGCGGCACGCCGGCCAGCTATATGGGGACCCTGCCCGCCTTCCTGGCCGCCTGGGGGGCCATCGATTACAGCCTGGGCTCGGGCCAGGGGGTCAAGTGCACCCACTCCGAGCACCTTTACGGCGAGTTCTGGCACCGCGCCTTCACCGTGTGCTCCGACACCGTGCACACCCGCTACATCGTCTCGTTCGGCGCCAATGTGGAGGTGACCGGCGGCGTCTGCGCCGTGCGCCGCCACGCCGACGCCCGTATTCGCGGCATCAAGCGGGTGCAGGTCGAGCCGCACCTGTCGGTGACCGCCGGCTGCTCGGCGGAATGGGTGCCCATCAAGCCCAAGACCGATCCCGCCTTCATGTTCGCCATGCTGCACGTCCTGCTGTGCGAGGTGCCGGTGGAGCGCCTGGACGTGGACTTCCTGCGCGACCGCACCAACTCGCCCTATCTGGTGGGGCCGGACGGCTATTTCCTGCGCGATCCCCAGACCGCCAAGCCCCTGATGTGGGATACCGTCACCGGCCGGCCGGTGCCCTTCGACCAGCCCGGCGCCGTCCCCGCCCTGAGCGGCGAATTTCCCGTCGCCGCCGCCCTGGCCCACAAGGCCGACGGCGAGGTGGTCGGCCACGGGGCGGTGACCGGCCGCCCCTCGCTGGCCCTGACCGTCGAGGCCATGCGCCCCTACAGCCCGGACTGGGCGGCAAAGCTGTGCGACGTGCCCGCCGCCACCATCCGCCGGGTGGCGCTGGAATACCTGGACAATGCCTGCATCGGCCAGACCATCGAGGTGGACGGCCGCGCCCTGCCCTACCGGCCGGTGGCGGTGGCGCTGGGCAAGACGGTCAACAACGGCTGGGGCGCCTTCGAGTGCTGCTGGGCGCGCACCGTGCTGGCCACGGTGGTCGGCGCCCTGGAGGTGCCGGGCGGCACGCTGGGCACTACGGTGCGCATCAACCGCCCGCACGAGAACCGCCTCGCCACCGTCAAGCCGGGCGAGGACGGCTTCATGGCCTGTTCGTTCAACGCCACCACCCCCGACAAATGGGCGGCCAAGCCCACCGGGCGCAATGCCCACCGCACCCTGGTCCCCCATGTGGGCAACGGGCCGTGGAGCCAGGCCCTGGGCCCCACCCATCTGGCCTGGATGTTCATGCGCGATGCGCCCGCCAACTGGCCCAAGCCGTCCTGGCCGGAAATCTGGTTCGCCTACCGCACCAACCCGGCCATCTCGTTCTGGGAGATCGAGCGCCTGGCCGACACCATCGCCCACATGCCGTTCATCGTGGCCTTCGCCTACACCATGGACGAGACCAACCACATGGCCGACATCTTGCTGCCCGAGGCCACCGACCTGGAAAGCACCCAGTTGATCCGGGCGGGCGGCACCAAGTTCGTCGAACAGCATTGGGAGCACCAAGGCTACGTGCTGCGCCAGAAGGTGGTCGAGCCCCAGGGCGAAGCCCGCGACTTCACCTGGATTTCCACCGAACTGGCCCGGCGCACCGGCCTTCTCAAGGAATACAACGAGCGGCTCAACCGGGGACTCGCCCTGGTGCCGCTGAAGGGCGAGGGCTACGACTTCTCGCTACCCACCGACCGGGTCAACGAGCCCGAGGCCATCTGGGACGCGGTGTGCAAGGCGGCCAGCGCCGAGATGACCAATGGGGCCGAGGTCAAGGATCTGGACTGGATGAAGGAGAACGGTTTCTTCGTGAAGCCGTTCAAGCGCACCGACTGGTACCTCTATCCCAGCATGGTCGAGCAGAATCTACGCTTCGAGCTGCCCTACCAGGAGCGCCTGCTGCGCATCGGCGAGGAACTGGGCCGCCGCCTGCACGGCCAGGGCATCGACTGGTGGGACGAGCAACTGGGCGAATACCAGGCCCTGCCCCAATGGCACCACGTTCCCGACCGCTGGACCGAGGCGGTGATCGCCTCGGGCGGCGATCCCGGCGACTACCCGCTGTGGGGCATCACCACCAAGAGCATGCAGTACTCCACCGGCGCCAATTCCGGCATTCCGCTGATGAACGAGGTGGCCGTCAACATGCGCGGCCACGGCCGCATCATCATGAATGCCGGTACCGCCAAGGCAATGGGCATCGTCCAGGGCGAAAGGGTCGAGGTGCGGTCCACCACCGGCTTCACCCGGGGACAGGTGGAACTGGTCCAGGGCTGCCGCCCCGACACCATCGTCATTCCGGGGCAGTTCCAGCACTGGAAGACCCCCTATGCCAAGGATCTGGGCTATCCCTCGCTCAACGCCCTGACGCCCTTGTCCGAGACCACCCTGGCGCTGACCGACGCCACCGGCTCGGGGGCCGACATCGTCCGCGTCGCCATCCACAAGATCGAAGGAGGCGCGCCATGACCGCCGCTCCCCTCCATCCGCCCGTCCCCGGTTCCGCCCTGGGCGAGCCCGGCTGCGCCGGAACCGGCGTGGTGGCGGTGGAACGGCGCAGCTTCGCCCGCGTCGACACCGACCTCGACTGGGTCGCCGAGGAGGTTCCCGTCAGCCTGGAATACAACGGCATCGCCCATGCGGTGATGCTGGCCACCCCCACCGATCTCGAGGATTTCGCCCTGGGCTTCAGCCTGACCGAGGGCGTCGCCGCCAGCCCCGCCGATATCCTGGGCGTCGAGGTGGACACCCTGCCCCAGGGGATCGCCGTCAGGATCGAACTGGCGGGGCGGCGGTTCGACCTGCTGAAGCGCCATCGCCGCGCCCTGGCCGGCCGCACCGGCTGCGGGCTGTGCGGGGCGGAAAGCCTGGATCAGGTGATGCGCGATCTGCCCGCCGTGACGGCGGCGACCACCTTCCGGCCGGCGATCCTGGCCGAGGCGCTGGCCTGCCTGCGGGCCGGGCAGCACCTGCTGGGCAAGACCGGCGCCACCCACGCCGCCGGCTGGATGGACGCCCATGGCCGGGTCGGCCCGGTGCGCGAGGACGTGGGCCGCCACAACGCGCTCGACAAACTGGTCGGCGCCCTGGCCCGCCGGGGCACCGATGCCGCCGCCGGGGCGGCCCTGGTCACTAGCCGGGCCAGCTTCGAGATGGTGCAGAAGGCGGCGGCCGCCGGCATCGGCATGCTGGTGGCGGTATCGGCTCCCACCCTGCTGGCCGTCCGGACCGCCGAGCGCCTGGGCGTCACCCTGGCCGGCTTCGCCCGCCAGGACCGCTCGGTGATCTACGCCCATGGCTGGCGGCTGAGGGGAGAGGCGTCATGACCCGCTACGTCATGGTCGCCGACCTGCGGCGCTGCGTCGGCTGCCAGACCTGCACGGCGGCCTGCAAGGAGACCAACGCCACGCCGCCCGGCGTGCAATGGCGCAAGGTTCTCGACATCGAGGCCGGACAGTACCCCGACGTGCGGCGCATCTTCCTGCCCACCGGCTGCCAGCATTGCGACGAGCCGCCCTGCCTGGAGGTCTGCCCCTCGACGGCGACGCAAAAGCGCCGGGACGGCATCGTCACCATCGACGACGACCTGTGCATCGGCTGCGCCTATTGCGCCGTGGCCTGTCCCTACGAGGCCCGCTTCAAGGTGGACAGGGCCGAATATGCCTACGGCGCCCAGCCCATGGACAACGAGCGGGCGCGTCTGGCCGAGGAGAAGATCGGCGTCGCCACCAAATGCACCTTCTGCGCCGGCCGCATCGACGCCGGCATGGCGGCGGGCAAGGTGCCCGGCATCCACCCCGAGGCCACGCCGGCCTGCGTCAATTCCTGCATTTCCGGCGCGCTGCGCTTCGGCGACATGGACGACCCGGACAGCGCGGTATCGCGGCTGATCGCGGACAACCAATGGTTCCGCATGCACGAGGACCAGGGCACCGGGCCCGGCTTCTATTACCTGTGGGACAAGGGCCAATGAGCACGCATTCCCCGCACCGGCAAGCCAGTTGGGACTGGCGGGCGGCCGGCAATTTCATCGGCGGCGGCGCCGGCTCGGGCCTGCTGGTCCTGGGCTTCGCCGCCGGCCTGCCCGCCGGCCTCGTCGCCGTGGCCGGGGGCGCCCTGATCGGCCTGGGGCTGGCCTGCGTCTGGCTGGAGATCGGCAAGCCCTGGCGGGCCATCAACGTCTTCTTCCATCCCCAGACCTCGTGGATGACCCGCGAAGGCATCGTCGCCATGGCGCTCTATGCGGTGGGCGGCGGCGCGGCACTGCTCAATTCCCCCGGCCTGCTCGGGCTGACGGCTCTGGTGGCGGCGGGCTTCGTCTGGTGCCAGGGCCGCATTCTCACCCAGGCCAGGGGCATTCCGGCCTGGCGGGCCAAACTGACCCTGCCGCTGATCCTGGCCACCGCCGCCGCCGAGGGAGCCGGGCTGGCCCTGGTGCTGGCCGGGCCGACCGGGACGGAGGTCCCCTGGCTGGGCCAGGGATTGGCGCTGTTGCTGGCGCTGCGCTATCTGGTCTGGCGCGCCTACGTGGCCCGCCTGAAGGCCCCCGCCGACGCCACGGCGGCCGCCCGCCGCCTGGACACGCCGCTGGTCCTGGCCGGACACCTGCTGCCCGCCGTGCTGGCGGCGTCCGGGCTGGCCGTGCCGGCGGGGCTGCTGGCGGTCGCGGCGGGCTGGGTCCTCAAATACGTTCTGGTCACCCGCATGGGCCTGACCCAGGGCTTCACCCTGCCCGTCACTCCGGCGCGGGGGCGTGGGACGGCTGGTCCCGGCGTACGGCCGGGTTGGGAGACGGGGCCATGACCAACGAAATTCGCCTGCACGGACGCGGCGGCCAGGGGACGGTCATGGCGGCGGGCATCCTGGCCCAGGCCCTGGCCGAGGAAGGCAAGTGGGCCATCGCCATCCCGACCTTCGGCTTCGAGCGGCGCGGCGCCCCGGTCTCGGCCTTCCTGCGGGTCGATGACAAGCCCATCCGCAGCCTGACCAACATCTATCACCCCGACGTCATCGTCTGCATCGACCAGACCCTGGGCCGCGCCGTGAACATCTTCGCCGGCATGGCCCCAGGCGCCACCCTGGTCCTGGCCAGCCGCAAGCGCCCGGACGAACTGGGCCTGCCGCCCACCGCCCGGCGCCTGGGGCTGGTGGATGCGGTCTCCATCGCCATGGAGCTGTTCCGGCGGCCCATCACCAACTCGGTGATGCTGGGCGCCCTGGCGCGGACCACCGGCATGGTCTCGCTGGAAGGCCTGGCCCGCGCCATGGAGGAGTCGCACTTCCGCGACGCCGGGCTGGCCCAGAACCTCGAGGCGATCCGGCGCGGCTATGACGAGACCGAAGTGCTCGACCTCAAGGAATCCTGCCATGCCTATGCCTGATCCCTCCAACCTGCCCAAGGATCTGGCGCCCATCGCCACCCGGCTCAGCGCCATGCTGCCCGGCGACTGGCGGGCCCTGCGCCCGGCGGTGGACCGTGCCAAATGCGTCAAGTGCGCGGCGTGCTGGCTGTTCTGCCCGGTGCAGTGCATCGCCGAGAAGCCGCGCTGGTTCGCCGCCGACATGAGCGTCTGCAAGGGCTGCGGCGTCTGCGCCCAGGAATGCCCGCAGAACGCCATCGCCATGGTCGAGGAGGACGCGGCCTGATGAACCAGCTTACCCCCAACTCATCGCGGATGATCGTCTGCGACGGCAACGAGGCCGCCGCCCGCGCGGTGGTGCTGGCCCGGCCCGACGTGGTCTCGGTGTTCCCCATCACGCCGCAATCCTCGCTGGTGGAAAGCCTGTCGCAATTCGTCGCCGACGGGGTGCTGGGCGCCGAGCTGATCAACGCCGAGGGCGAGCATTCCGTGCTGTCGGCGCTGCAGGGCGCCTGCCTGGCCGGCGCCCGGACCTATACCGCCACCTCGGGGCCGGGCCTGGCCTTCATGTTCGAGCCCTATGTCAGGACGCCGGGCCTGCGCCTGCCCATGGTGGTGTCGCTGGTCACCCGCGACATGCTGTCGCCGCAATGCGTGTGGGGCGGCCAGCAGGACGCCATGAGCGTGCGCGAATGCGGCTGGATCCAGATCTATTGCGAGGACGTCCAGGAGGTTCTCGACACCGTGGTGATGGCCTTCAAGCTGGCCGAGCACAAGGACGTGCTGCTGCCGGTCAATGTCTGCCACGACGGCAATTACCTGTCCTACGGCGTGTCGCGGGTGGAGATGCCCGCCGCCGGGCTGGTGGACGAGTTCCTGGGCGAGGCGGCGGTCAACTGGCACATCGCGCTGGACCCGGCGCGGCCCATGGCGGTGGACCCCCTGACCGGCGGTACCGGCCCCGGCGGGGCGGCATCCTTCGTCGGCTACCGCAAGAGCCAGATTCGCGGCATGGCCAGCGCCCTCGACGTGTTCTCCGACATCCACGCCGAATGGGGCGAGCGCTTCGGCCGCCATTGGGCGCCGCTGGTGGAGGAATACCGCCTGGACGACGCCGACATCGCCATCGTCACCATCGGTTCCATGACCGGGGCGGGCAAGGATGCCGTCGACGCGGCGCGCGACCGGGGCGAGAAGGTCGGCCTGATCAAGGTGAAGATGTACCGGCCCTTCCCGCGCGGGGCCATGATCGCCGCCCTCTCCAAGGTCAAGGCCGCCGGGATCGTCGACCGCTCGGTGTCGTTCGCCTGGGATTGCGGGCCGCTGCACCAGGACGTGATGACCGCCCTGTTCGCCTCGCCCGTCCGCATCCCGCTGGTGGGCTGCATCGGCGGTCTGGCCGGGGCCGACATCACCGCCGAGCATTTCGCCCGCGTCATCGCCGCCACCGCCCAGGCGGCCGGCGGCGATATTCCCGCCTCCCCCATCTGGTTGAACGAGCATGACTGACGCCCACGCCAAATACCTGATCGTCGGCGCCAGCCATGCCGGGCGCGAGGCCCTGGCCGCCATCCGCATGCATGATCCCGAGGGACGGCTGGTGATGCTGAGCAGGGAAAAGCACCTGCCCTATTCGCCAACCATCCTGCCCTATGTGGTGTCGGGCCGCTCCGCCCCCGACCACATCGCCCTGGCCAAGGCGGAATGGTTCGCCGACAACCGGGCGGAACTGGTCTTGGGCGCCCGGGTGGTGGAGGTCGATCCCACCGCCCGCGCCGTGCGGCTGGCCGACGGTGGGCGCTGGACCTACGACCGGCTGCTGCTGGCCACCGGGGCCGAGCCGGCGGTACCCCGGGTCGAGGGCCTGGAGCGGGGCGGCTATCACGTCCTGCGCACCCTGGACGACGCCCTGGCCGTCCGCACCCACGCGGCAAGCGCCCGCCGCGCCGTGGTGCTGGGCGCCGGGCTGGTGGGCCTGCACGCCGCCGAGACCCTGGCCGAAGCCGGCCTCGACGTCACCGTGGTCGAGATGCGCCCCCACGTCCTGGCCGAGTATTTCGACGCCAGGGCCGCCGCCCTGATCGGCGAGACCTTCGAGCGCCACGGCGTCCGTATGCTGATGGGTCGCCGCCTGGAACGGGCGGCGGGATCGGAGCCATGCCGCCTGGGCCTCGACGACGGAACGGAACTGGAGGCCGACCTGCTGCTGGTGGTGGCGGGCGTGCGGCCGGCCACGGACCTGCTGGCCGGCAGCCCCGTCGCCACCGACAAGGGCATCTTGGTGGACCAGCGCATGCGCACCAACGTGGAAGGCATCTGGGCGGCGGGCGACGTGGCCCAGGCCAATGGCTTCCTGAGCGGTCGGCCGATCATCAACGGCACCCTGCCCGAGGCGGTCGAGCAGGGCCGCATCGCCGGGATGGACATGGCCGGCGATGCCGACCTCGTCCCCTATGGCGGCGGCATTGCCCTCAACACCTATGGCTTCTTCGGCCGTCACGCCGTGGCGGTCGGGGCGGCGGCCACCGCCGAGGGCGACGGCGCCGAGGTCCATACCACCGAGGGCAACGGCTATTGCCGCATCGTGCTCAAGGACGACCGGCTGATCGGGCTGGCCGCCATCGACCGGGTGGTGGATGCCGGCATCCTGTGGCGGCTGATCCAGCGCCGCACCGACCTTACCCCGGTGCGGGACCGCTTTCTCTCCCATCCCCTGGAAACCGCCCGCGCCCTGATGTCGCAGGGCTGGAGGTAGACTTGGCCGCGCAAGACACCATCCGCTTCGTCCCCGAACGCTGCGACGGCTGCGGCGACTGCATGAAAGCCTGCTCCAAGGCCAAGGGAAGCGCCAGCCGCATCTCCGTGGTGGCAGGCGTCGGCCAAGGCTGGGAGATGGCGCTGTGCCGCCAGTGCGGCGATCCAAAATGCGTCGCCAACTGCCCGGCGGGAGCGCTGGACAAGCACGGCGGCACGGGAATCGTCGGCTGGTCGGCCGAATTGTGCGTCGACTGCCATCTGTGCACCCTGGGCTGCGCCTATGGCGGCATCGCCTTCGATCCAACCGCCGGCCATGTCCAGAAATGCGACATGTGCGACGGCGCGCCGGCCTGCGTTCTGGCCTGCGGCAAGGGAGCCCTGCAGCACCTGTCGGCCGCCGCCCGCCTGCACGAGACCCACGCGGACAAGGAGGATATGTTCGTCCCCGGCCTGTCGGCCTGCCAGGGCTGCAATTCCGAACTGCTGATCCGCCACACCATGCGCCGCATCGGCCGCGAATCCATCGTGGCGGCGCCGCCCGGCTGCATCCCCGGCATGGGCACGGTGGGCTATAACGGCCAGACGGGGTCCAAGGTCCCCATCTTCCACCCGCTGCTGACCAACACGGCGGCCATGCTGGGCGGCATCAAGCGCCAGTACGAACGCAAGGGCCAGGACGTCACGGTGGTGGCCCTGGCCGGCGACGGCGGCGCGGTGGACGTGGGCTTCCAGTCGCTGTCGGGCGCCGCCGAGCGGGGCGAGCGCGTCCTGTTCATCTGCGTCGACAACGAAGGCTACATGAACACCGGCATGCAGGCCTCGGGCTCCACCACCTTCGGATCGTGGACCTCGACCACCCCGGTGGGCGAAATCGGGCGGGGCAAGTCCACCGACGGCAAGTACCTGCCGCAATTGATGATGGGCCACGGCTGCGCCTATGTGGCCACCGCGTCGACCGCCTTTCTCGACGACTACCACGCCAAGCTGGAGAAGGCGCTGGCCGCCAGCCGCGCCGGCTTCGCCTATCTCCACGTCCATGCCCCCTGCCCCACCGGCTGGCGGTTTCCGGCGGCCATGACCACGGAAGTCTGCCGCCGCCAGGTGGAGAGCAACTTCGTCACCCTGTGGGAGTTCACCCCGGCCGACGGCCTGCGCTTCACCCGTGGGGTGGAACGCCCCCGGCCGGTGGCGGACTACGTGCGGATGATCGGCAAGTACAAGCATCTGGCCCCCGCCGACCTGGAGCGCATCCAGGCCTCGGTCGACCGGCGGGTCGAGACGTTGCAGGGCTTCCGGCGGCGCCCGGCCGCCGAGTGATCACCCCCGACGCGGCACAAGACCGCACGGGGAACGAGGGAACGGCTTCGGAGGAATCAATGTCCGTCATCACGCGGGCAGCGTCGGCTGCCATGTTCGATCCCGTGCATGAGACCATGTCGCGCGACGAACTCCAGAATCTGCAACTGCGCCGCCTGTGCTGGACCCTGGGCCACGCCTGCGACAACGTCGCCCATCACCGCCAGGCCTTCGCCGCCAAGGGGATCAGGCCGGCGGACGTGGGCAGCCTGGAGGATCTGCGCCACATCCCCTTCACCACCAAGCTCGACCTGCGCGACAACTACCCCCACGGCCTGCTGGCCGTCCCGCGCGAAGGACTGAGCCGCATCCACGCCAGTTCGGGCACCACCGGCAAGCCCACGGTGGTCGGCTATACCAGGGCCGACCTGGAGACCTGGGCCAACCTAGGAGCCCGGACCCTGGCGGCCTGCGGCGCGCGGCCGGGCGATCTGGTCCACAACGCCTATGGCTACGGCCTGTTCACCGGCGGCCTGGGCTTTCACTACGGGGCCGAGCGCCTGGGCTGTACCGTCACCCCCATGTCGGGCGGCAATACCGAGAAGCAGATCGCCATGATCGCCGACCTGGGCGCCACCGTGCTGGCCTGCACGCCCTCCTACGCGCTGAACATCGCCGAGCAGGCCGAAAAGGACGGCATCGACCTGGCCGGCGGCCCGCTGCGCCTGGCGGTATTCGGGGCCGAGCCCTGGAGCGAGGGCATCCGGGCCGACATCGACCGCCGCCTGGGCGTGCGCGCCCAGGACACCTACGGCCTGTCCGAGATCATGGGGCCGGGAGTCGGCGCCGAATGCCCCGAGCGCAACGGCCTGCACGGCTGGGAAGACCATTTCCTGTTCGAGATCATCCATCCCGAAACGCTGGAGCCGCTGCCGCCCGGCGAGGTGGGGGAACTGGTCATCACCACGCTCTCCAAGCAGGCGCTGCCCATGGTGCGCTACCGCACCCGCGACATCACCCGCCTGATGACCGAACCCTGCGGCTGCGGCCGCACCCACGCCCGGCTGGAGCGGATCACCGGCCGCTCAGACGACATGCTGATCATCCGGGGCGTCAACGTCTATCCGTCCCAGGTGGAATCCGTGCTGCTGGGCCGGGACGGCATCGCCCCCCATTACCAGCTGGTGGTGCGCCGCGAGGGCGCCATGGACCACCTGACCGTGGAGGTGGAGGCTGACCCGCTGCTGGCCGATTCCGACTATTCCCGCGTCGGGACCGATGTCCGCCATCACGTCAAAAGTCTGATCGGCGTCACCTGCGACGTCGTTCTGAGGAATCCGGGCGAGCTTCCGCGTTCGCTCGGCAAGGCGGTCCGCGTCAAGGACCTCAGAAAAGCGTGAAACAGGAGTGGGGAGGAAAACGTCATGTTCATATCCAGAAGGCAAATGCTCACGGCCGCGCTTGGCCTGGGGCTCGCCCTGTCGGCCCAGACGGTCCGGGCCGCCGAGACCATCAAGATCGGCGCGCCGCTGTCCTTCACCGGCCCGGCCTCGTTTCTCGGCGAACCCGAGAAGAAGGTGCTCGAGATGTATATCGAGCAGATCAACAAGGAAGGCGGCGTGCTGGGCCGCAAGCTCGAGCTGATCACCTATGACGATGGCGGCCAGGCGGAAAAGGCGGTCGGCAACGTCAAGCGCCTGATCCAGAACGATACCGTGGACGTGCTGATCGGCGGCACCACCACCGCCACCACCATGGCCATGGTGCCGCTGATCGAACGGGGCGAAACTCCCTTCATCTCCCTGGCCGGGGCCGTCGTGGTGGTCGAGCCGGTCAAGAAATGGGTGTTCAAGGTCTCGCACAACGACCGCATGGCCGCCGAAAAGGTACTGGCCGACATGAAGAAGCGCGGCATCACCAAGGCGGCGATCATTTCCGAGGACGCCGGCTTCGGCAAGTCGGGCCATGACGAGACCCTGAAGGTGGCCAAGGACGCCGGCATCGAGATCGTCGCCGACGAGATCTATTCATCCAAGGACCCCGACGTCACCGCCCAGCTCACCAAGATCAAGAACACTCCGGGTGTTCAGGCGGTGTTCAATTTCGGCCTGGGCCAGGGCCCGGCCATCGTTACCAAGAACTATCGGCAGTTGGGCATCGCCCTGCCGCTCTACCAGTCCCACGGCGTCGCGTCCAAGGAGTTCATCCGTCTGGCCGGCGACACCGCCGAAGGGGTGAGGCTGCCGGCCAGCGGGCTGGTGGTGGCCGACCAGTTGCCCGCCACCGACCCGCAAAAGCCGGTGGTGACCCTGTTCGCCAAGACCTACCAGGCCAAGGCCGGCACCGATCCGTCCACCTTCGCCGGCCACGCCTATGACGCGCTGCAGATCGTCATGGCCGCCATCAACCGGGCCGGCTCCACCGACAAGGCCAAGGTTCGCGACGAGATCGAGAGGACGTCGGGCTATGTGGGCACCGGCGGCATCGTGTCCATGACCGCCGCCGATCATCTGGGCCTGTCGCTCAGGGCCTTCCACGTGGTCGAGGTGAAAGGTGGGTCCTGGTCCCTGGTGGACTGAAACCATCTTCCAGGCCGGGCTGAGTTATACCGGCGGCTGCAATATCTGACCGTTGGTCAGATATTGCAGCACCCTCAATCGCCGGGCGCGCCCTCCGGGTCGCCTTGCGACCGTCCAACGGTCGACCGTTGGCATTACCTTCCACCGGCCAACTGGCCGCGCCATCCGACGGGTGGCGCGGCCCTTGTTATTCCAAGGGATAGCGGGACGGATCGGAAGCCAGGCCCCGGGCCAGTTGCCGGCTCATGGCGCGGGCGACGTCGTCGCCGGAACACGCTCCGCCCGACCGGAACCAGCGCGACACCCAATTGCCCGCCCCCAGGACGCTGAACACCGCCAGCTTGGGATCGCACGGCACGATGGAGCCGTCGGCCACGCCGTCGCCGACCAGCTTGCGGAAACGCCCCTCGAAGGCGCGGCGCCGGGCCAGGATGGCCTCGTTCTCGGCGCCGGTCATGGCGCCTTCCTCCATCAGTACCAGGCAGGCGCTGGACGAGGCGGTCAGCGAACGGATGTAGAGGTGCAGCGCGACGCGCAGGCGTTCGATACCGTCGGCCGGGCTGGCCTCCCCCTCGGTCACCGCCGCCTCGGCGGCATCCAGCGACAGGCAGTGCAGCCGGTACAGCAACGCCTGCTTGTTGGGGACATAGCGGTAAAGCGCCGGCTTGGAAATCCCCAGGGCGGCGGCGATGTCGTCCAGCGACGTGCCGTGGAAGCCCTTCTCGGTGAAGGCGCTGGCGGCGCATTCGTACAGGGCCTCGAGCTTCAGTTCCCGCTGGGCGGCACGGTTGGGGAAGGCCGCGCTGCCTTGCCTGGGAATCGCCATTCGCGCCACGCGCCTCTCCTTGCAGGCCGAAATCATGGCGAAGGCTAGCCCCCTCCCATACCGATGACAAGGGCTTAGTTACCACAAAGTAACATAGTTACCATACAGTAACTTCGACATTGGCCCAGTCGCCCCATGCATGTTAGGGTCTTTGCCTGAAGAGGGCGAAACAAGGCCCGCTCGGAGGGAGGATCGCGCAATGGAAACACCCATCGGCCCGAAGGGTCCGCAGGGCCGGTCGTCGTCGGCCGATTGGCAGGATTACAGCGAGATCGCCGCCCGGACGGGCGATGGCGATCTCGGCCGGCGGCTGGCGTCGGTGATCGCCGCCATCGGTCAGGAGGGATTCGAGGCGCGGCTGGCCGGCCTGCTGGGCGCCGCCGCCAATCTGGACCAGATCAACGTAGTCTCGCTGGAGGGCGAGCGGACCCGCCCGCTGTTCTCCTGGCACCGGGCCAGCCCGGAAATGGCCTCGGTCCTGGTCGGCCAGTACGTCTCGGAACGGTTCTTCCAGCGCGACCCCACCCTGGACCGCCTGACCCGCGCCAAGCGCCAGGGATTGCGCCTGGGCCTGATGCGGCGCGGGCAGATCGAGGACGACTGGTACCGGCGCCATTTCTTCGACGACGCCCAGTTGGAGGGCAAGCTCTCCATCCTCGACCAGGGCCAGACCCATGCCATCTACCAAAACTACTACTTCGCCGCCGGCACCGAGGCCTTCTCGCCGCAGGAAGTGGAAAATCTGGCCCGGCTGGCCGAGACGGCATCGCAATGCATCCTCCGCCACCTTGACCTGCGCTCAAGCCCGGCCGCGACGCCGACCCGGCCCGATCCGGCCACGGTATCGCGCATCCTGGACCGCCGGGCGCCATCCCTGGCCGTGCGCGAACGCGAGGTCTGCAGCCGCATCGTCACCGGCTACACCACCGAAGCCATCGCCCTTGATCTGGGGATCACCGCCAACTCGGTCGCCACCTACCGCAAGCGCGCCTATGCCAAGCTGGGGATTTGCAGCCAGCACCAGTTGTTCCTGCTCTGCCTCGACACCTGAGGCCACCGGCATGCGAGCGGGCCGCCCCTTTCATGATGAAAGGGCTGAGCGAAGAACCGGGCCGTCGGGCCGATGCTCGGCGACAATGCAATTGCGGCCCGCGTTCTTTGCCCGGTAGAGCTGGGCATCGACCCTGGACAGCAATTCCTTGGCCGTATCGCCAAGGCGGCACCTCACGGTCAGAACTCCCAGGCTGACGGTGACGTGGCCGGCGGCCGAGGACGCCTGGTGGGGGATGCGAAGACCGGCGACACCAGCGCGGATGCGTTCGGCCAGGGCCTGGGCGCCGCGATGGTCGGTTTCGGACAGCACGACGCAGAATTCCTCTCCGCCGTACCGGGCGGCATGGTCGGAGGAACGGTTGACGGCGCCCCGGATGGCGCTGCCGATCTGCCGCAGGCAATCGTCGCCGGCGACATGGCCGTAGGTGTCGTTGAAGGCCTTGAAATGATCGACATCCAGCAAGATCAGCGACAGCAGGCCCCTCGAGCGGCGCAGCCGCCGCAATTCGGTGTCGAGCACCTCGTCCAGCCGCCGGCGGTTCTCGAGCCCGGTCAGGCTGTCCACCTCGGCCAGGATGGTCAGCCCGTCGCGGGCCTTCTTCAACTCGATCTGGTTGCGGATCCGCATCCGGATGACCGGCGCCGAAATGGGTTTCGAGACATAGTCGGCGGCCCCCACCTGCAGCCCCCGTATCTCGGCCTCGATGTCGCCGAGCGAGGTGATGAAGATCACCGGGATATGGGCGGTGGCCATGTTGGCCTTGAGATGGGCGCAGACCTCGTATCCATCCATCCCCGGCATCATGATGTCGAGCAGGATCAGGTCCGGATTGGCGGTCCGTGCCAGCTCAAGCGCCCCGGCGCCGTCCGGGGCCACGATGGTCTGGTGCTCCGCCCCAAGAATGTCGCGCAGTGCCAGGATGTTCAGCGGATCGTCGTCGATGATGAGGATTTTGGTGTTCCGCTCCGCCGCATCGGCGCCGGCCACCGGCAGCGGAGAGCGTTCCGGCGCCGCCACGGCAACCGAGGCGGCGCCGGCCAGGGCCGGCAGCAAGGCGGCTTCAAGGCGGGCGAGGTCGCCGTCGAGATCGCGGCAATCGCGGCGAATGGCCGTTTCCACCGCGCCCGCCGCCGCCGCCAGCGCACCGGCCTCCAAGGCGCCGGCCATGCCGCGAAGGGAATGCGCCAGGCGCCGCGCCTCGTCACGGCGCCCGGTCCCGAGCAGGCGGCGCATCTCGGGAATCGCCTCGCCATAGTGCCGATGAAATCCGGCGATCATGTCGCGCAGGAGCATTCGGTTGCCATCGACGCGCCTGAGCGCGCCGGCAATGTCGAACGGCGGCAATTCGGCGGGCAGGCCCGAATCGCCGGCCGGCTGGATATCGGCCGGCGGCAAGATCCGCAGCCGGGATTTCAAGGTGTCATGGAGGGCGAAGGCGTCGATCGGCTTGGTGATGACGTCGTCCATGCCGGCCTCCCGGCACATCCTCGCATCCTCGTCCAGGGTCAGGGCGGTCAGCCCGATGATCGGCAGTTGGTCGCCGCCGATCCGCTTTCGGATCAGGCGGGTGGCCTCCAGGCCGCCCATCCCGGGCATGTCGACATCCATCAGGACGGCATCGAAGGAAACAGCCCCGCCAAGGGCGGCCTCCACCGCCTGTCGGCCGTCGCCGACGATGGTGACGCCGAGTCCCATGGCGCGAAGCAGGGTGTCGGCCACCTTCTGGTTGATGGGGTTGTCCTCGGCCACCAGGACATGGGCCGGCGCCATGTCGAAGCCGGAGCGCTCGACGCCGGCAGGAACGGCTTCCGCCTCCGAGGACGGATCGGGATATTCGAACGGCGCTTCGATCCAGAATGTGCTGCCCCCACCCTCGCGGCTGTCGACGCCGACCTGCCCGCCCATGGCGTCGGCGATCTTCCTGCAGATGGCAAGGCCGAGACCGGTTCCGCCGAACCGGCGGGCGATCGACACGTCGGCCTGGGCGTAGGCGGTGAACAGGTGGGGCCTGATCTCGGCCGGCACGCCGATCCCCGTGTCGGCGACCGAGAAATGGAGCACGACGCGGCCGGCATCCCGCCGCGCGACGGTGACCGCCACGTTGACGCTGCCGTGTTCGGTGAATTTGATGGCATTGCCGACTAGGTTGAGCAGAACCTGGCGCAGCCGGGTCGGATCGCCCTTCAGGCGGCGCGGCACCGTCTCGCCGGCATGTATCGACAATTGCAGCCCCTTTTCCTCGGCGCGCGAGGTCATCAGCGAGGTGATGCTGGAACCCAGGCGCCAGAGATCGAATTCCACACGCTCAAGCTCGAGCCGGCCGGAATCGAGCTTCGAGAAGCTGAGGGCGTCGTCGACAATGGCCAGCAACGCCTGGCTGGAATAATGGATGGTCTCGACCCAGTCGCCCTGGTCGGCATCGAGGCGGCTGCGCCTTAGCGGCTGCAGTATTCCGATGATCCCATTCAGGGGCGTGCGGATCTCGTGGCTCATCATGGCCAGCAATTCGGACTTGGCCCGCGCGCTCTGCTCCGCCTCGATCTTGGCCTGCCGCAGGGCGTCGTCGACCCGGCGGCGCTCGGTGATGTCGCGGATGATCCCGATGAACAGCCGCCCGCGCGGTCCCGACCAGGCGGACACGGTCAGTTCGATGGGGAATTCATCGCCGTCGCCGCGCAGCGCGTACAACTCGCGGGTCTTGCCGCCGAACGGCGTTTCGTTCCCCCGGCACAGACGGGCTATGCCGGCGTCGTGGCCGGCCCGGTAGCGTTCGGGGATCACCATGTGCAGCGGCCGCCCGATCATCGACGCCTCGCTGCGGCCGAAAATGGTCTCGGCCCCCCGATTCCACGACAGGATCACACTGTTTTGGTCGATGGTGACGACGGCATCGGCCGCCACGGCGGTCAACGAGGCGAACTGCGATTTCCCGCGCTCGCCCCATCGGCGCGACCGCAGGTGCCGCCACAGGCCGAGGGCGCCAACCCCGGCAAGCAGGGCCAGCAGCAGTCCGGCGGTCAGCGATGCGCCCCAGTCGCCCATGGCTCAGCCCTTCATCGCCATGGGGGGCTTGTCCTCGTGCCCCTGGGCGGCCAGCAGCCCGACCGCCTGCGCCCCAGCCAGCGCCGGAGCGATGGCGTATCCCTGGATGATGTCGCATCCGGCCAGTTCCAGCGCCTCGACCTGCTCGGCGGATTCCACGCCTTCGGCGACGACGGTCATGCCCAGGCCGTGGCCCAGCCGGATGATGGCGTCCACCAGGATGCAACTGTCGAGGGCGGCGGGCATGTCGTCGATGAAGCTCTTGTCGATCTTGACGGTCGACGCGCTGAACCGCTTCAGATAGGCCAGCGAGGAATAGCCGGTCCCGAAATCGTCGATGGCGATGCCGACCCCCATGGCGGTCAGGGCGTCGATCACCCCCCGAAGCGACGGCTCCATCATCACGCTTTCGGTGATTTCCAGCTCCAGGCGGGCGGGCGGCAGCCCGGTCTCGGCCAGGGTCGACGACACCATCGCCACGAAGTCGCTTCCCCGGCTCAATTGATGGGGAGAGACATTGACGGCGATCGAGGCATCGGCGTCCCAGGCGGCGGCCTCGCGGCACGAAGCGGCCAGCATGGCCTCGCCCAGGGCCAATATCAGGCCGGCCTCCTCGGCGGCGGGGATGAAGCGGATGGGAGCGACCATTCCCCAATAAGGGTCCGGCCAGCGGGCCAAGGCCTCGAACCCGATGATCCGCTTGCGGAAGATGTCGAATTTCGGCTGGAAGAACGGGACGATGCGGCCGTCCTCGATCGCCCGGGGCAACGCCTTGGCCAGTTGGTCGTCGCTGAGAACCGGCCTGACGCTCGCCGCCGTTCCGAACGGCCCGAATTGGGTGGCAGGGGCGCAGGCGGTCTCCTCGAAGGATGGATAGAGGTCCTGGTCCTCGCGGTTGATCCGCTGCTCCAAGGCCCCCAGAACCGCCAGCGTCTCGGCGACGAAACGGGCCGGAGCGGCGCTGATGGCCTGGGGGCCGGGCCAGGAGCGGCGATAGCGGTCGAACTCGGCCTTCATTCCCCCCATTTCCACTTCGAAGCGGTTGGCAACCGCCTGGAGATGGGGAACCGGCCAGTTGCGCAGCTTCGGATAGAGCAGGCGGTCTTCCAACGCCAGATGGATGGAGAACTTGCCGAACAGCTCGCGAAGAATGGTGGCGACCGCGCCGGGGTCACGCTCGACCCGTGCCACGTCCAGCATTCCATGAATCCGGTCCATCATCTCCCGCATCTGATGATGATGGCGTCGAAAGCTGTCGGTGGCGGCGGTAACGGGGGGTGATGCGGGCATCGAAGGTCCGACTCCAGGCAAAGAACCAGGGTTCGCCGACCAGAAGGCGGGGCATCGGCCAAGAGGCGGAGCGCCGGAACGGGTGGTGATCGACAACCGGATTCGATGATGTTGGATCCCCCTCGCCCCAACATTGACGTTGGTTATCCGACTTAATGACTATGGTAAATTTTTATACCCGGAAGAAACCAGTCGTCGATTTCCGTCACGACATCGCACGCCACGAAAGCCGAGAATCATGCACTGGCAAATTTTCCCAGGCCGACCATTACGCGCCAAAAAAATCGATGATATCAGCATAATAACCCAAACAAAGCGCCCCC
>JAVBXM010000228.1 GCA_030824585.1 Phaeospirillum sp.
CCGGGCGCTGGTGGTGTTCTCGGGCCAGGCCGACCTGCGCTGGTTGCGGCTGCTGCGGCCGGGATTCCGCCATTGCTTCGTCTTGCTGGAATTGGGCGGTGCCTGGGTCTGCGTCAATCCGCTGGCCCACCGCACCTCGGTGGAGGTGTGGTCGCTGGACCCCGCCACCGATCTGCCCGGCTGGCTGCGGGGGCAGGCGGGGTTGACGGTGATCGAGACCGAGGTGCGCCGGCCGCCGCGCCGCCCCAGCCCGCTCGGCCTTTATTCCTGCGTGGAGGCGGTGAAACGGGTGCTCGGCCTGCAGGAACGGCGGGTGCTGACCCCGGGGCAGTTGCACGACCACCTCATTTGTTGCGGAAAAAAGTCCTTGAATTTGGCGGTAGATAGGTCTAATGTCCGGAAATCAACGCCAGAACCATGTCCGAATCCCATCCGCCACCCCGGCGGGATGAAGGGATTTGGCCATTCTTCGGAACAAAACATGATCAATCACTGAAGGAGATATGCCATGGGTGGTTTCTTCGCTCCCGATCCGCCGTCCAGTCCGGCGCCGGCCCCGGTCGTCCTGCCGCCGGCCCCCGATCCCACCGCCGAGGCGACGGCGGAGCGCCTCGAGGCCATCAACCGCAACCGCCGGGGCCTGGCGGGCACCATCGCCACCTCGGAAACCGGGTTGCTGCAGCAGCCGGGCGGCCGGGCGGCCAAGACCCTGCTGGGAGAATGACCATGGATGGCAAGCAAAGCCGCCAAAGGGCCGGCGAGGAAAGGGCCGCCCTGGGCGAGTCCCTGCTTGGTCCCGACGGCGACGATCCGTCGGTGCTGCTGCGCCGCTATGGCAAGGCCAAGGATCGGCGCGGAAGCTGGGAATCCCATTGGCAGGAGTGCTACGACTACGCCCTGCCGCTGCGCGACGGCATGTTCCACGGCAGCGCTCCCGGCGAGCGCAAGGCCGACCGCCTGTTCGACGGCACCGCCCCCGATTGCGTCGACCAACTGGCGGCCAGCCTGCTGTCCGAGCTGACTCCGCCCTGGGCCCAGTGGTTCGGGCTGGCGGCCGGCGACCAGTTGCCCGCCGACCAGCGGGACGAGGCGGCGCCGCTCCTGGAGCGGGTCGCCGCCGTGATGCAGTCCCATTTCGACCGCTCCAACTTCGCCATCGAGATGCACCAGTGCTACCTGGACGCGGTAACCGGCGGCACCGCCTCGCTGCTGTTCGAGGAGGCGCCGCCCGGCGAACCCTCGGCCTTCCGCTTCACCTCGGTTCCCCTGGGGCAGGTGGTGCTGGAGGAGGGGGTGGCCGGCCGCCTGGACGTCACCTTCCGCCGCAGCGAACTGTCCATGGCGGCGCTGAAGGCCCGCTTTCCCCGCGCCGTCCTGCCCGACCCGCTGGTCAAGGCGGCGGCCGAGGACCCCGACCTGCGCCTCGGAGTGATCGAGGCGGTGGTTCCGGTGCGCGGCGGCTATTCCTACGCCGCCGTGCTGGACGATGAGTCCTCGGAGCTGATCCTGGGTCGGGGACAGTTTTCCAGCTCGCCCTTCCTCAACTTCCGCTGGCTGAAGGCGCCGGGCGAGGTCTATGGCCGCTCGCCGGTGATGAAGGCCCTGCCCGACATCAAGACCGCCAACAAGGTGGTGGAACTGGTGCTGAAGAACGCCACCATCGCGGTGACCGGCATCTGGCAGGCCGACGACGACGGGGTGCTCAACCCCGCCAACATCAAGCTGGTGCCCGGCACCATCATTCCCAAGGCGGTGGGCTCGGCCGGCCTGCAGCCGCTGACCGCGCCGGGGCGTTTCGACACCTCGCAACTGGTGCTCGACGATCTGCGCGGCCGCATCCGCCACGCCTTGCTGGGCGACAAGCTGAGCCAGCCGGCCTCGCCGGCCCTGACCGCCACCGAGGTGCTGCAACGCTCCGACGACATGGCCCGCCTGCTGGGGGCCACCTATGGCCGGCTGCAGAGCGAGTTGCTGACCCCCCTGGTCATGCGCGCCGTCCACATCCTGCGGCGGCGGGGCGAAATCCCCGACCTCGCGGTGGACGGGCGGATGATCGACCTGCAATACCGCTCGCCCCTGGCCCAGAACCAGGGACGCCGCGATGCCCGCAACGTGCTGAGCTGGCTGGGCGCCCTGTCCAGCCTGGGGCCGGCGGCGCTGGCCACCGTCGATGCCGAGGCCGCCGCCCGCTGGCTGGGGCGGGCCTTCAACGTGCCGTCCGAACTGGTGCGGCCCGCCGCCGATGCTCCGCCCGATGCGCCTCTTCCCGACCCCAAGGGGCTGGAACGGGTGATCCGCGGGCTGGGGGCGGCGCCGGCCGTCGTCCCGTCGAAGGGAGGCGCCCATGTCCCGGCCTGATTCCGGCTGGACCTGGCTGGACGCCCCCGGCGCCCTCCACGGCGAGGACGCTTCGCTGCTGCTCGCCCGTCAGGCCGCCCGGCTGTTCGCCACCCCCGACGGCGAGGCGGTCGTGCAGCACCTGAAGGCCCTGACCCTCGATCGCTGCCTCGGTCCCGAGGCCGGCGACAACGCGCTGCGCCACCTGGAAGGCCAGCGCCACCTGGTCCTGCATCTCATGGCCCTGGCCGCGCGCGGCCGGGCGGGGGCGTAGGGCATTTCCCAAGCACCACAGGAGTTCACCATGCTTTCCGAATCCACCCTTCCGCCCGCCGCCGCCGACAATGCCGGCGAGGGCGCCCGTCCCGAAAACGTCCCGGCCAAGTTCTGGGACGCCGCCACCGGCCAGGTGCGGGTCGATGCCCTGTTGCGGGCCTATCGCGACCTGGAGCGCCGCGCCTCGTCCATGGTGCGGGTTCCCGGTCCCCAGGCCGGCGGCGACGAGATCGCCGCCTTTCGCCGGGCGGTCGGCATTCCCGACAGCCACGAGCACTACGCCATCACCGCCACCCACCCGTCACTGTCCAGCGATCCCGGCCTGAACCAGCGCCTGCATCAGGCCGGGTTCACCCAGGACCAGGCCCAACTGCTTTATGATCTGGCCCACGAGCGGCTGCTGCCCCTGATGCAGCATCTGGCCGAGTCCCACGATCAGGCCAGCCAGATCGAGCATCTGCGCCGGCATTTCGGCGGCGACACCCAGTGGCAGGAGAATGCCCGCCAGATCAAGGCATGGGGCAAGGCCAACCTGCCCAAGGCGGCCTATGACGCCCTGGCGTCCACCGCCGACGGCGTCAAGACCCTGCACCGGCTGATGCTGTCGGAGGAGCCGTCCCTGGGGGCCGCCGCCCCGCCCGGCGAGGACGGCCGCACCGAGGATCAGCTGAAGAAGATGATCAACGATCCCCGCTACTGGAAGACCAGGGACCCGGCCTTCATCGGCAAGGTCTCCGAGGGCTTTCGCCGTCTTTACGGGGAATAGGCCATGAAAAGGGCCCCCTCCCGCTGGGGCGGGGGCCCCGCGGCCGGATGCTAGCGGTTCATGGCGGCGATGCCGGCACCGATCTCGAGGCCGGCGAACCAGTCGATGAAGCGCTTGACGTCGTCGCCCTTGAACACCAGGCCGTGCTGGGGCGCCAGGAACTGGACGTCCAGCTTGGACACCTGGGCGCACCACGCGTCACGGGCCCGGGTCGAGGCCAGCCAGCGGCGGTGGAAGCCGTCCATGTACTGCACATGGGAGGCGAAATCGGTGACGAACGCCGAGCCGGTGGCCTTTTCCTTGGGCACCAGGGCGGCGCCGATGTCGCCGGAGAACAGCACCTTGGCCTTGGGGTCATAGACGTTGAAATTGCCCGAGGAGTGCAGGTAATGGGCGGGCACGAAGCGCAGGCGGACATCGTGGGACAGCGATATCTCCATGCCCTCGTCGGGGATGGTGGTGAAGGTGGCCTCGCGGTCGAAATGGGCGGTGAAGCCGGCCCACAGCCACGACAGGTAGATCTTGACGTCGGACTCGCAGACCCGGCGCCACAGGGGCAGGGACGAGCCGATATCGGGGTCCTGGTGCGACAGGAACAGCGCCTTGATGTTGGAAACCGGAATCTCGCGGGTCAGCGCCGCCAGCATGGCGGGAAACACCTCCATGCCGCCCGGATCGAGCAGGATGGCCGAATCGCCCGACCGGATCAGATACTGGTTGGTGTCGATCACGTTGTCGGGCTTGTCCGGGTCCTGGCCGAACATCTGCCAGCAATGATCATCCTGGCGGAACAGAGTAACGCACTTCATGGCCGTGGTCCTGACTCGCTATGAGTTGCGATGGAGTTCGTCGAGGGCGTCCAGGCCGATGCGCCGCAGCGCCTCGCCCTTTTCCGAGGCGCGGCGCACCGCGTCCGAGGCCTCGTCGATCATCTGGCGCAGATCGTCCACATAGGTCCGCATGGTGTCCGATACGGTGCGGAATTCCTTTTCATGCACTCCGGCCGCCGCCGCCTCGATGGCGATGTTGGTGGCGATGGAATCCGACTGGCTGACCACTTCCTCGACCGCGTGGGTGCGCCGCGCCAGGTCGTTCACCGCGTCGGCCATGCCGTCCAGGGTGTCGACCAGCACGGACATCAGGTCGGCGAAGGCCCGCCGGGCGCTGTCGCAGGGTTTGCCCCCCGCGCCGGAGGTCTCGTCGATCAACTGCCCGGCGCGCTCGAACAGGTTCAACTGCATCAGGCTGCGCAGGATGGTGGAGGAGAAGGCGAAGGTCCGGCTGCGCAAGGAATGCATTTCGCCCTGGATCTGGGCCAGCCGGTTGACCAGTTCGCGGGTGTATTGGGTCAGCGCCCGCACCGCCTTGCCCTTTTCACCCGCCCGGCCCGCCGCCAGTTCGGCGTTCAGCGAGAGGATGCGCAGGTTCTCGGCCAGTTCGTCCAGGCCGCCGAAGGCATGGAACGCGCGGCGGCAATCCCCGAGCAGGCCGTTGGCCCGGCTCTCGATCCGATCGGTGCGATGGGTACGTGGTCGTATGGTCGTCGAAAGCTGTGTCATGCCCCGCCAATCCGGCAAAGACCCGATTTTGCTTGATGATAATCGGTTTTCCGCCGGTCGGAAGGGGGAAACTCATCATGCCGCAACAATGTCCGCCGCCGACAACCCCAGGGCTTGCGGGCAAAACATGTATTTCACCGCATGGTTTCCGGAAGGTGTCGGAGGCCTCAATCCACAGGAGATCGTCATGTCCGGATTTGAATCTATGATACCCATGGTGGCCAGTACCGCCATGAGTGTGGCAAGCCAGGTCGGCAGGAATTCCGCCGCCGAGGACGCGGCCGAGGCCCAGGCCGAGGCGCAGAATCGCCAGAACCAGTACATCTACCAGCAGCAGGAGCGCGAACAGCAGCGCCAGCGCAACCTGCTGGAACAGGCCACCGCCAGCCAGCGCGCCCGCATGGGGGCGCTGGGGGTGGGCGGCGGCGGATCGGCCGACGCCATCCTGGCCGGCATGGCCGAGGACACCGCCCAGGCCATCTTGGACTCCAATCAGGCGGCCCAGGCGCGTTACGAGCGCACCGCCAGCCGCCGCACCCAGGCCGGCGGCGGCAATCTGCTGGATTCGGCGCTGAACCCGGGCAATGCCTTCTCGATCTTCAAAAGCTTCTACGGATCGGGCGGTTCGTCGGCCCCGTCCTACGACATGAACGCCGGCAGCGGCGATTTCATGGGGATCTGAGGTGGCCGAAACGAAACGGGCGGGCCGTCGCCGGCCCGCCCGTCCGTTGCCATCCGTCGGAAATCAGGCGGCCTTGCCGCGCTTCTTCAGCAGTTCCAGAATCTCGGCGGCAGCCTTGGGGATGTTGGTCCCGGGGCCGTACACCGCCGCCACGCCGGCCTTGTACAGGAAGTCGTAGTCCTGGGTGGGGATGACGCCGCCGGTCACCACCAGGATGTCGCCGGCGCCCTGGGCCTTCAACTCGCCGATCAGGGCGGGAACCAGGGTCTTGTGGCCGGCGGCCAGGGACGAGGCGGCGACGATGTGCACGTCGTTCTCGACGGCCTGGCGGGCGGCCTCTTCCGGGGTCTGGAACAGCGGGCCGATATCCACGTCGAAGCCGAGATCGGCGAAGGCGGTGGCGATCACCTTGGCGCCGCGATCATGGCCGTCCTGGCCCATCTTGCAGACCAGCATGCGGGGACGGCGGCCTTCGGTCTTGGCGAAGGCCTCGATGTCGGCCTTCAGCCTGGCGAAGCCCGCGTCATCCTTGTAGACGCCGCCATAGACGCCGGAGATGGTGCGGTTGACGGCGCGGTGACGGGTGAAGGAGGCTTCCAGCGCGTCGGAAATCTCGCCCACGGTCGCCCGCGCCCGGGTGGCCGCCACCGCCAGTTCCAGCAGATTGCCCTCGCCCGATTCGCCCGCCTTGGCCAGGGCGGCCAGGGCGGCGTCGCACTTGGCCTGATCGCGGGTGGCCTTGATCTGGTTGAGCCGCGCGATCTGGGATTCGCGCACCTTGGCGTTGTCCACGTCGAGGATCTCGATGGGAGTCTCTTCCGCCGGCTGGTACTTGTTGACGCCGACCACGACCTCTTCACCGCGGTCGATGCGGGCCTGGCGCCGGGCGGCGGCTTCTTCGATCTTCATCTTGGGCATGCCGGATTCCACGGCCTTGGTCATGCCGCCCAACTCTTCCACTTCCTGGATCAGTTTCCAGGCTTCCTCGGCCAGGGCGTTGGTCAGGCTTTCGACGTAATACGAACCGGCCAGCGGATCGACCACGTGCGGAATGCCGGTCTCTTCCTGGATGATCAACTGGGTGTTGCGCGCGATGCGGGCCGAGAACGGGGTCGGCAGGGCGATGGCCTCGTCCAGCGCGTTGGTGTGCAGCGACTGGGTGCCGCCGAGGACGGCCGCCATGGCCTCGATGGTGGTGCGGACGACGTTGTTGTAGGCGTCCTTCTCGGTGAGGCTGACGCCCGAGGTCTGGCAGTGGGTGCGCAGCGCCATGGAACTGGCCTTCTGCGGGTCGAACTGCTTGATGATGCGGGCCCACAGCAGGCGCCCGGCGCGCATCTTGGCGATCTCCATGAAGAAGTTCATGCCGATGGCCCAGAAGAACGACAGGCGGCCGGCGAACTCGTCGATCTTGAGGCCGGTGCCCAGGGCGGCGCGCACGTATTCCAGACCGTCGGCCAGGGTGAAGGCCAGTTCCTGCACCGCCGTCGCGCCCGCTTCCTGCATGTGGTAGCCGGAGATGGAGATGGAGTTGAACTTGGGCATGTTCTTCGAGGTGTACTCGATGATGTCCGCGATGATCCGCATGCTGGGCGCCGGCGGATAGATGTAGGTGTTGCGGACCATGAACTCCTTGAGGATGTCGTTCTGGATGGTGCCCGACAACTGGTCCTGGGAGACGCCCTGCTCCTCGGCGGCGACGATATAGCCGGCCAGCACGGGGAGAACGGCACCGTTCATGGTCATGGAGACGCTCATCTTGTCGAGCGGGATGCCGTCGAACAGGATCTTCATATCCTCGACGGAGTCGATGGCGACGCCCGCCTTGCCCACGTCGCCCACCACGCGGGGGTGATCGGAATCATAGCCGCGATGGGTGGCCAGATCGAAGGCCACGGAAATGCCCTGCTGCCCGGCGGCGAGATTCCGGCGGTAGAAGGCGTTGGATTCCTCGGCGGTGGAGAAGCCGGCGTACTGGCGCACCGTCCAGGGCCTGGCGGCGTACATGGTGGCGCGCGGGCCGCGGGTGAAGGGCGGGAAGCCGGGCAGCGAGCCCAGATGCTCGAGGCCTTCCAGGTCGGCGGCGGTGTAGAGCGGCTTGACCCGGATGCCTTCCGGGGTCTCCCACTCCAGGGTCGAGGGCGAGGCGCCCTTCAGGTCCTTGGAGGCCAGGGCTTCCCAGTCGGAAACGCTCTTCTTCGGGAACTCGCTCATGGTCCCTCTCCCTTTCTTCTTAAGCCGGCAAGCCGCAAGTCGACTTGCCTTTATGCCCTCAATCGCCGGGCGCTCGCGCTTGGCTCTCGCGCCTAAGGCGCGGCGGGCCTTGCCCTTGCCGTCCCTGTCGGGACGGAATTGGATTAAAACGCCGCGCCGCGCATAAGATAGGACGCGCCGAATTCATCCAATGATTTCAACCCCGCCACCACCGGACCCAGCGTCCGCACCAATCCGTCGGTCAGGCCGTAGACCCAGGAGTGCACTTCCAACGACTGGCCGCGCTGCCAGGCATCCTGGATCACCGGCGAGCGGCACAGGTTGCGGACCTGCTGCATCACGTTCAACTCGCACAGCCGATCCACCTGGGCCGCCTCGTTGGGCAGCATGTCCAGTTCGTGCCGGTGGCATTCGCAGATGTCGCGCACCGGACGGATCCAGTACTCGGTGACGCCCAGCCGGGCATCCTGCAGCGCCGCCCGTACGCCGCCGCAGCCGTAATGGCCGCAGACGATGATGTGCTCCACCTTGAGCACGTCGATGGCGTATTGCAACACCGACAGGCAGTTCATATCGGCATGGTGGACCTGATTGGCCACGTTGCGGTGAACGAAAACCTCGCCGGGTTCCAGGCCGACGATCTCGTTGGCCGGAACCCGGGAATCGGCGCAGCCGATCCAAAGATATCCCGGGGTCTGCTGCTCTGCCAGATGGGCGAAGAAGCCGGGCCTGGTGCGCTCCGTTTCCCCGGCCCAGGCCTTGTTATTGGCCAGCAGGCGGTCGATCCCCGGGACCTTGCTCATGAGGCGAACTCGATGATCTTCTGGTCCACCGCCAGCGAATCGCCGGATTTGGCGTGGACCTTGGCGACCTTGGCATCGCGCTCGGCCTTCAGGATGTTCTCCATCTTCATGGCCTCGACCACGGCCAGCGGCTCGCCGGCCTTGACCTCCTGGCCTTCCTCGACCAGCAGCTTGGCCAGCAGGCCGGGCATGGGCGAGAGCAGATACTTGCTCATGTCCGGCGGCGCCTTGAAGGGCATCAGCTTGTGCAGCTTGGCGGTGGGCCGCGTCAGCACCCAGACCTCGGCCTGCACGCCGGAATGGGACAGGCGGAAGGAGACGCCGGTGCGGTCCACCTGGACGCAGACCATGCGGTCATCCACCTTGGCGCGGATCAGGGGATCGCCGATCTGCCAGTCGGTCTTGACCTCGATGGCCTCGCCCTCCACCACCACGGCATAGCCGCCGGGGGCGGGGTGGACGTCGACGTCATGGTAGGTGCCGCCGACCAGGACGGTCCACTCGGTGGGGGCCTTCATCTCGTGGCCGGGGAACTGGCCGGAGATCTTGATGTTGCGCTCGACGATGCGGCGCTTCATGGCCGCCGCCACGGCGACCAGGGTGGTGGGATCGTCCGACGGCAGGTCCGACGACGTGAAGCCGTTGGGGTATTCCTCGGCGATGAAATTGGTGGTCAGGTTGCCCTTGACGAAGCGTTCCTTGGAGAACAGCGAGGCCAGGAACGGGATGTTGTGGCTGAGGCCGCGGATGTAATACTCGTCCAGCGCCTGGCGCATGTGGGCGATGGCCGTCTCGCGGGTCGGGCCGTAGGTGATCAGCTTGGCGATCATGGGATCGTAGAACATGCTGATCTCGCCGCCCTCGTAGACGCCGGTATCGACACGCACATGGGGGCTTTCGGCCGGCGGCTGGTAGCGGGTCAGCCGCCCGGTCGACGGCAGGAAGTTGCGGAACGGGTCCTCGGCATAGACGCGGGCCTCCATGGACCAGCCGTTCAGCTTGACGTCGCCCTGGGTGATGGACAGCTTCTCGCCGGCGGCGACGCGGATCATCTGCTCGACCAGATCGAGGCCGGTGATCATCTCGGTGACCGGATGCTCCACCTGCAGGCGGGTGTTCATCTCCAGGAAGTAGAACTCGCCGGTGGCGCCGCCGACGATGAATTCCACCGTGCCCGCCGACTTGTAGTTGACGATGCGGGCCAGCGCGCAGGCCTGCTCGCCCATGGCCTTGCGGGTCTCGGGGGTGAGGAACGGCGACGGCGCCTCCTCGATCACCTTCTGGTGGCGGCGCTGGATCGAGCATTCGCGCTCGCCCAGGTACAGCGTGGTGCCCTGGCCGTCGGCCAGCACCTGGATCTCGATATGGCGGGGCTGCTCGATGAACTTTTCCACGAAGACGCGGTCGTCGCCGAAGCTGGTCTTGGCCTCGTTGGTGGCGCTGGTGAAGCCCTCGTGGGCCTCGGCGTCGTTCCAGGCCAGGCGCATGCCCTTGCCGCCGCCGCCGGCCGAGGCCTTCAGCATCACCGGATAGCCGATCTCGCGGGCGATCTTCACCGCCTCGTCGGCGTCCTTGATCACGCCGAGATAGCCCGGCACGGTGTTGACACCGGCCTCGCGGGCCAGCTTCTTGGATTCGATCTTGTCGCCCATGGCGAAGATGGCGTGGGCGTCGGGGCCGATGAAGGCGATGCCCGCCTTGCCCAGGGCTTCTTGGAACTCGCGCTTCTCGGACAGGAAGCCGTAGCCGGGGTGCACGGCCTGGGCGCCGGTCTTCTTGCAGGCGTCGACGATCTTGTCGATCACCAGATAGGACTGGGCCGAGGCCGCCGGGCCGATATGCACGGCCTCGTCGGCCATGGAGACGTGGAGCGCGTCCTTGTCGGCGTCGGAATACACCGCCACCGTCTTGATGCCCATCTTGCGCGCGGTCTTGATGACCCGGCAGGCGATTTCGCCACGGTTGGCGATCAGAATCTTGGAGAACATTGGCTTCTTCCCCTCGTGGCCCGCATCCTTGGCGGGCTGACCGTTTCATTCACCACGAAGACACGAAGGCACGAAGGGCAAGGAAGAAAATTCTCATCCTGCGCCCCACGGGGGCGCGTTCGAACTTTCCTTTTTCCTTCGGTCCTCCTTCGTGTCTTCGTGCCTTCGTGGTTAACCCAAAGCCGCTACAGCGGAATGTTGCCGTGCTTGCGCCACGGATTCTTGACGTCCTTGTCCTTCAGCATGGCCAGCGAGCGGCAGATGCGCTTCCTGGTGTTGCGGGGCATGATGACGTCGTCGATGAAGCCGCGATGGCCGGCGATGAAGGGGTTGGCGAACTTCTGGCGGTATTCCTCGGTGCGCGCCGCGATCTTCTCGGCATCGCCGATATCGCCGCGGAAGATGATCTCCACCGCGCCCTTGGGGCCCATCACCGCGATCTCGGCGGTCGGCCAGGCGAAGTTGACGTCGCCGCGCAGGTGCTTGGAGCTCATCACGTCATAGGCGCCGCCATAGGCCTTGCGGGTGATGACGGTGATCTTCGGCACGGTGCACTCGGCATAGGCATAGAGCAGCTTGGCGCCGTGCTTGATGATGCCGCCGTATTCCTGGCTGGTGCCGGGCAGGAAGCCGGGCACGTCCACGAAGGTGACGATGGGAATGTTGAAGGCGTCGCAGAAGCGCACGAAACGGGCGCCCTTGATGGACGACGAGATGTCAAGACAGCCGGCCAGAACCATGGGCTGGTTGGCGACGATGCCCACCGTGCGGCCTTCCATGCGGGCGAAGCCGACGATGATGTTGCCGGCATAGCCGGGCTGCACCTCGAAGAAATCGCCCTCGTCCACGACCTTGAGGATCAGCTCCTTCATGTCGTAGGGCTTGTTGGCGTTGTCGGGGATCAGGGTGTCGAGAGAGGTCTCGATGCGCTCGGGGCCGTCGCTGGTGGGGCGGACGGGGGGCTTCTCGCGGTTGGAGCTGGGCAGGAAGTCCATGAAGCGGCGCAGTTGCAGCAGCGCCTCCACGTCGTTCTCGAAGGCCAGATCGGCGACGCCCGACTTGGTGGAGTGGGTCACCGCGCCGCCCAGTTCCTCGGCGGTCACCGTCTCGTGGGTGACGGTCTTGACCACGTCCGGGCCGGTCACGAACATGTACGAGCTGTCCTTGACCATGAAGATGTAGTCGGTCATGGCCGGGGAGTACACGGCGCCACCGGCGCACGGGCCCATGATCATGGAAATCTGCGGCACCACGCCCGACGCCATGACGTTCCTTTGGAACACCTCGGCATAGCCGGCCAGGGAGTCTACGCCTTCCTGGATGCGGGCGCCGCCCGAATCGTTCAGCCCGATCACCGGGGCGCCGACCTGCACCGCCTTGTCCATGATCTTGCAGATCTTCTCGGCATGGGCCGCCGACAGCGAGCCGCCGAACACGGTGAAGTCCTGGGAGAACACGAAGACCAGACGGCCGTTGATGGTGCCGTAGCCGGTGACCACGCCGTCGCCGGGGATCAGGTTGTCTTCGGAATCCATGCCGAAATCGGTGCAGCGATGCTCCTTGAACATGTCCCATTCCTCGAAGGAATCGGAATCGAGGAGAAGCTCGATGCGCTCACGCGCGGTGAGCTTGCCGCGCTTGTGCTGGGCGGCGATACGCTTCTCGCCGCCGCCCATCCGGGCGGCTTCCCTCTTTTCCTCGAGCTGCTGAATGATTTCGTGCATGGACGCGGGCCTCCGACGGGCAGAGTGACATTGGCGTCGGGTGTATTCGCAAAGCACTGCCGGTGGCAACAGGAGTCGCGGGGAAAAGGGCGGTGTTGCGAAGGTCTTCGCAACCTTGCTCTGCGAAGTTGCTAAGGTTGCGAAGGCCGGGCGGGGCGGGTATAACCGATGCTTATGAATAAGAAGCTGTTCCTCGGCTACAAGCTCCGGCGCCTGCGCGACGGCAAAAAGCTGTCCCAGGCGGCCCTGGCGGCGCTGCTGGAGGTGTCGCCCAGCTATCTCAATCAGATCGAGAACAACCAGCGCCCCCTGACGGTGCCGGTGCTGCTGCGCATCGCCAAGGTGCTCGACGTCGACCTCGCCACCCTGGTGGAGGACGAGGAATCCCGGCTGGTCGCCGACCTGCGCGAGGCGCTGAACGATCCGGTGTTCGGCTCGGGCTCCATCGGCCTGTCGGAACTGAGGAACGCCGCCTCGGCCTCGCCGGAACTGGCGAAACGGGTGCTGACGCTGTACCAGAGCTTCCGGCAACTGGACGAGCGCATGCAGTCGCTGACCGAGAACCTGTCCTCGGCCACGGGGGAGGCCAATGGGGAGGATCGCGGCGGTCACGCCCACTTCCCCTACGAGGAGGTCCGCGACTTCTTCTATTACTGCAACAACTACTTCGGGGCCCTGGACGAGGCCGCCGAGGCGCTGGTGGAGGCCGAAGGCTTCCGCCTCGGCCAGATGCACAACGACCTGGTGGCTTATCTCGAGAACCGCCACGGCGTGCGGGTGCGCATCGTTGCCGAGGACGACACGGCGGGCATGCGCACCTTCGAGCCGGGCAACGGTTCGCTGTCGCTGTCGGCGTTGCTGTCGGTGCCGTCGCGCACCTTCCAACTGGCCCATCAGGTGGCGCTGCTGGCCTATCACGAACTGATCGAGGAGGTGGTGGCCGGCGCCAAGCTGTCGTCGGACGACGCGCGCTCCATCTGCCGGGTCGGGCTGGCCAATTACTTCGCCGGCGCCCTGGTGATGCCCTACATGGCCTTCGCCAATCAGGCCAAGGCGCTGCGCCACGATATCGAGCAACTGCAGAGCCGTTTCGGCGCCAGCTTCGAACAGGTCGCCCATCGTCTCTCCACCCTGCAGCGCCCCGGGGCGCGCGGCGTGCCGTTCTATTTCGTCCGCGTCGACATGGCCGGCAACATCACCAAGCGCCACTCGGCCACCCGCTTCCACTTCACCCGCTTCGGCGGCGCCTGTCCTTTGTGGAACGTGCACGAGGCCTTCGCCCAGCCGGGCAAGATTCTGGTGCAGTTGGCCCGCATGCCCGATTCCATCTCCTATATCTGCGTGGCGCGCACCGTGTCCAAACGCGGCGGCTCCTATCTAAGGCCCGACCGGCATTTCGCGGTGGGCCTGGGCTGCGAGACCGCCTACGCCGCCGACGTGGTCTATTCCGCCGGCCTCGACCTGACCAGCGAGCAGGCCGCCGTGCCCATCGGCGTCAACTGCCGCATCTGCGAGCGCGACGATTGCCGCCAGCGCGCCTTCCCGCCCATCGGCAGCCATATCAGCGTCGACGAGAACAACCGCTCGTTCGTGCCGTATCTGTTCGCGTGAAAGAATGCGGCCGGGACGGCCGCGCTCCATGGATTTCGGAGCGCGGGCATCTTGCCCGCCTGGGCGGGGTCATATTTTTTGGCGTAGCACCGCGAAGGGAGAATCCGAAGGCTTCTCCGGCCGTACCTTGCGCCGGGGCTTCCTGCCCGTCCTGAATCCGTCACCCGTCCGCACATAGCCCAGCGCTTCCAGCATGCTTTCCGTGGCCGCCGGTCCCAGGCCAAGGGCCGAATGCATGGCGTGGTCGGGCTGGAAGGCGCCGTGATGGGACGCGGCGCGGGCCAGGGCGGCGAAGCGTTCCAGCACGTCGCGGCGGATGGCCACCTTGCCCATCACGCCATAACCCACCGCCTCGTAGAAATCCTTCGGCACGCCCTCGGCCGCCATCACCGCCGGACGGGGACCGGGAACCTCGGGGGCGGGGGCCTGCGCGTGGATGCTCCACAGCAGGGCGCGCAATTCCTGCGCCTTGGGCTTGAGCAGAACCGGGATGTAGAGGCCGTGCCGTCCAACCCGGACATCCAGGCGGGCCAGGGCCTGGGAATCTTCCCTGGACAGGCTGCGGACCAGGCTTTCCCCGCCGGGCATGGAACCCAGTCCCTCGGCGATCTGGTGGGCCAGTCCCCGGGCGGGGCCGGTCAGCGGCGCCCCTGCGAGGCGGAACAGCGAGGGCAGGCGGGCGGCCAGCCAGGACTGGGCCACCTCGCCCAGCCGTTTGCGCAGGCGTTCGCGTCCCGCAGGCGACAGCAGGTCGCCCAAGGGGGCTTCCACCTGGGGGTGAAGGGCGTCGGCGCCGGGGCCGAGGCGGGCCAGGGGCTCGCCACGCCACGACAGCCCGCCGGGTCCCAGGTCGAAGGTCTCGAATGGATCGGACAGGGCCTGGGCCAGGCGGCGCTCCACCTCGGGCTGCAAGGCCCGCAGGGCGGCGGCCAGCATGGTCCGCGCGGCGGCACCGGTCTCGGCCTTGTCGGCCTCGAAGCGGAAGCCGGCAAGGCGCCCCACGTACTCGCCCTCCACCCGCACCTCGCCCTCGGGCCTGATCTCGGCGTCCATGGCGCTGTCGTCGCGCATGCGCCGCACCAGCACGGCGGTGCGCTTGTCCACGAAGCGGTTGGTCAGGCGCTGGTGGAGCGCGTCGGACAGGCGGTCCTCGACGCCCCTGGTCACCTCCTGCCAATGGGCCGAGTCCGCTACCCAGTCGCCCCGGTGCGACACGTAGGTCCAGGTGCGGATGTTGGCGATTCGGGCGACGATGGTGTCCAACTCGCCGTCGGTGCGGTCGATGCGCTTGATGTTCTCGGCCAGCCAGTCGCTGGGCAGGCGGCCGGCCGGGGCGGCGAGATGGCGGAAGATGCGGCCCAGCAGGCGGGTGTGGGACTCGTCCATCACCTTGCGGAAATCGGGAATGCGGCAGACCTCCCACAGCAGCCGGACCCGTTCGGGATGGTTGGCGAGGCGGATGATCTCCTCATCCTGGGACAGGGCGGCCAGGGCCAACTGGTCGTCGGCATCCCGGGCGCGCAGCAGGCCGGGCTTGTCCGGCGCGCGGTCCAGGCTGGCCAGCAGGGCGGGCGCCGAGGCGAAGCGCAGGTCGGCGTTGCGCCAGTAGAGGTTTTTCAGGGGATCGAAGCGGTGGTTCTCCACCTGCTCGACCATCTCCGGGGGAATGGTCCCGGCCTCCATGGTGGTGCCGAAGGTGCCGTCGTTCATGTGCCGCCCGGCCCGACCGGCGATCTGGGCGATCTCGGTGGGCTCCAGCGGGCGCGGCGCCCGTCCGTCGAACTTGCGCAGGCTGGCGAAGGCCACATGGTCCACGTCCATGTTGAGCCCCATGCCGATGGCGTCGGTGGCGACGATGTAATCCACCTCGCCCGCCTGGTACATGCCCACCTGGGCGTTGCGGGTGCGGGGGCTCAGCGCGCCCAGCACCACCGCCGCGCCGCCCCTGGACCGGCGGACGAACTCGGCCATGGCGTAGACCTCGGCGGCCGAGAAGGCGACGATTACCGATCGCGGCGGCAGGCGGCCCAGCTTCTTGGCCCCCACATGGGTAAGCTGGGAAAAGCGCGGCCGGCTCAAGAACTCGACGCCCGGCACCAGCCGGCGGATCAGCGGCCTGATGGTCTCGGCGCCCAGGAACAGGGTTTCGGCATCGCCCCGGGCGTGCAGCAGGCGGTCGGTGAAGATGTGGCCGCGCTCGGAATCGGCGCACAACTGGATTTCGTCCACCGCCAGGAAGGCGACGCGGCGGTCCAGCGGCATGGATTCCACCGTGCAGATCAGCCAGCGCGGGTGCGGCGGGACGATCTTCTCCTCGCCGGTGATCAGCGCCACGCTGGCGGCGCCCTTCAGCTTGGCCACCCGGTCGTAGTTCTCCCGCGCCAGCAGGCGCAGGGGAAAGCCGATCATGCCGCTGGCATGGGCCAGCATGCGCTCCATGGCGAAGTGGGTCTTGCCGGTATTGGTGGGGCCGAGAACGGCGAGGATGCGGGTCATCTTATGGCGCCCCTCATGCGCCGGGCGGGCCGCCTCCGCGACCCTTGGCTTCCGCCGCATAAGCGGCGCGGCCCTTTGGGCCTAACCGAATCCCGCCGAGTTCCACTCATCGGGATTCGGTAGCACGACACGAATCGGTCTTGCAATGGGCGGGTGGTTGCTCTTATGGTCCGCGCCGGGAGATCGGCATGGACGGACCCGTCGCCAACCCGGTCAGGTCCGGAAGGAAGCAGCCGTAACGATTTCCGGTCCGGGTCGTGTCCGGTCTCCCACCCTTCCAAGATATCATGTCCCTCAATCGCCGGGCGCACGCCTCCGCGTGCTTGGCTCCCGCGGCATCAGCCGCGCCGGCCTTTGGCCGCAACTCCTCGCTGCGCGCGTCGGTCCGCGTGTTCTTCCCGCGCCGGTCGGTGCGATGGGGTCAGCTCGCCTCGGCGGCGTCGGCCCCGGCGGTGACGATGATGTCGCCGAACTCGCGCAGGAACACCGAGCCCTTGACCGTGCGCTGGATCAGCACCGAGCGGCGGTCCTGGTCGTCCACCTTGCGCTTGACCAGGCCGAACTCGGTCAGGCGGTCCAGCGCGCGGGTGATGGCCGGCTTGGAGATGTTGAGAGTGGTCGCCAGACCGCGCACCGTGTGGGGCGGCGGGGTGAGATAGACCGTCAGCAGCAGCGCCATCTGGCGGGCCGACAGGTCGGGGGCGTCACGCCGGACGCTTTCGACGATGGCTCCGCGCCAGAGGTCGAGAGCTTGCACCGGTTTCAGGGTAACGCCCATCAATCCACTCGTTCGTTGCGACGACGAAATCTTTTAGCCGAGGCAGGGCCGGGGGGCAATGGCCCAAATGGTCCCCCGCCGAATTGTCATACGGCCGGACTCGACAGCAACCGCTCCACTTCGGGCAGGGTTTCCGGCGTGCCCACGTGATACCAGTCGCCGTCGTGGACCAGCCCGAACAGGCGCCTTCGCCCGGCCGCCCGGTCATAGAGGACGTTGAGGGAGAACTTGCCCTCGGGCGCGCCCTCGAACAGGCGATGGTGCAGCACCTGCACGCCGGAGAACAGATACGGCGCCGAAGGGGCCTCGCCCCGCCGGTGCGGCACGTCGGCGGCGTCCAGGGAGAAGTCGCCCCTGCCCTCGTAGCCCACGGCGCGGGCCACCGGCTGGAGCAGCAGCAGCGCGTCCATGCGGTCCGGGTCCCACATGCGGGCCAGACGGGCCAGCGCCGGCACCTCGCCATCGGTCCAGATGATGTCGCTGTTGACCACGTAGAACGAGGAATGGCCGAGATGGGGCAGGGCCTTGGCTACCCCGCCGCCGGTCTCCAGCAGGTCCGGCTCGTGGGACAGCGTGATCGCGCTCCGCCCGGCCAGATGCTCCACCACCTTGTCGGCCAGCCAGTGGGTGTTGACCACGATGTCGTCGATTCCGGCCCGCTCCACATGGTCCAGCGCCCGGTCCAGCATGGTGCGCCCCGCCACCGTCACCAGCGGCTTGGGCGTGGTCAGCGTGATGGGGCGCATGCGCAGGCCGAGGCCGGCGGCCAGCACCATGGCATGGGTGATGCGGCTCATGGGCTGGGCACTCCCCGGCTGTCCTTGGGGATGTGATGGCCGAGCCAGCGGTTCAGCTCGGCCATCACCGGATGCCTGCAGGCGCCTTCCAGCAGACGCCAGACGCGGGGAATGTGGACCAGATAGCCGGGCTTGCCGTCGCGCCGGCACAGGCGGGTGAAGATGCCGATCACCTTGGCGTGGCGCTGGGCCGCCATTACCGCCCACGACGCCTCGAACACGGTACGGTCCATGGCGGGGAAGCGCTTGAGGAAGCGGCCTTTCATGGTCTCGGTCAGCACCGGGTCGATGTCGCGCCGCGCATCCTCCAAAAGGCTCATCAGGTCGTAGGTGGCCGGGCCGGTCACCGCGTCCTGGAAGTCCAGCAACCCGCAGGCGGCCAGCCCGGGCCGCTCCAGCAACATCAGGTTGTCCACGTGGAAGTCGCGCAGCACCAGGATGTCGGGCACCATGCGGGCGATGGGGAACAGCCGTGTCCAGATTTCCACGTATTCGGCCCGCGCCGCCGCATCGGTGTCGCGGCCGCTCATGGCCGGCATGTACCAGTCGGTGAGCAGGCAGGCCTCGGTCAGCAGCTTCTCGTCGTCATAGGGCGGCGTGCCGGCCGGCACGGATTGGGGCCGGGCGGCGATCTCGGCCAGCACGTCGGTGGCCAGGGCATACAGCGCCGTCTCGTCGTGGCCGTCCTCCAGCAGGCGGGTATAGGTGCCGTCGCCCAAATCCTCCAGCAGCAGCAGGCCGTTCTCCTCGTCCACCGCCAGCAGGTCGGGGGCGGAGAGGCCCAATGCCTTCAGGTGCCGCGCGATGCGCACGAAGGGCCGCACGTCCTCCTTGGGCGGCGGCGCGTCCATCAGCACGGCGGGACGGCCGTCCAGTATCAGCCGGTCGTAATGGCGGAAGCTGGCGTCGCCGGCCAGCCGGCCGCGCCGGGCGGCGCCCCAGCCGGCCTTGGCCAGGAAATCTTGAATCAGGCTCTCGCGCTTACTCATGCGCTAACTCTCCGATGCGTTCGGCCCACGGGCCATAGGCGGTCAGGGTGGCGTGGCGGCCGAGTCCGGCCTCGTCCTGCTGCAACAGCACCTCGAGGCGGCGGCGCGGCAGGTGCGGCCCCAATTGGTCCGGCCATTCGATCAGGCTGATGCCGTCGGCAAAGGCCTCCTCGATGTCCAGCTCCAGGGCGTCGTCGGGCTTCTCCAGGCGGTAGAGGTCGAAATGCCAGATCAGGCCGGCTTGGGATTCGTATTGCTGCACCAGGGTGAAGGTGGGGCTGGGCACCTCCTCTTCCGCGTCGGTCAGCGCCCGGATCAGGGCGCGGGCCAGGGTGCTCTTGCCGGTGCCCAGCGTGCCGGCCAGGGCGATGACGTCGCCGGGACGCACCAGCGCCGCCAGCCTGCGGCCCAGGGCGATGGTGTCGGCTTCGGTGGGAAGGTCGAAGGAGATGACCAGACTCATGCCTTGGCCCTCGGATGGGCGTCGCGGTAGACGCGGGTGAGACGGGCGGAATCCACCTCGGTATAGCGCTGGGTGGTGGACAGCGAGGAATGGCCCAGCAATTCCTGGATGGTCCTCAGATCACCGCCGCCGGCCAGCAGGTGGGTGGCGAAGGAATGCCTGAGCGCATGCGGCGTGGCGGTGTCGGGCAGGCCCATCAACAGGCGCAGGCGGCGCATCTGCCGCTGGACCACGCCGGGATTGAGCGGGCCGCCGCGCGCCCCCAGGAAGACGGGGTCGGTGGGCTCGGCCGGATAGGGCAGGCGCTTCAGGTAATCGGCGATGGCGTCCTTGACCACGGGAAGCAGGGGGACCACCCGCTGCTTGCTGCCCTTGCCGGTGATCACCATGGTGTCGCCCTTGGGCAGGTCGCGCCGAACCAGGGACAGGGCCTCGCCCAGCCGCAGCCCGGCGCCGTAGAGCAGGGTGAACAGCGCCACGTCGCGGGCCGCCAGCCAGGGCTCGTCGTGCAGTTCGCCGGCGCTGGCCAGGGCCTCCAGCGCCTCGTCGGGGGCCAGGGGCTTGGGCACGGATTTGGGCGGGCGCGGCGACTTGACCGCCTTGATGGCCGGGTTGTGGGCCAGCCCGTGGCGGTCGAGGAACTTGAAGAAGCCGCGCAGCGTGCTCATCAGCCGGGCCAGCGACGACCGCCCCAGGCCATCATCGGTGCGCCGGGCCAGGAAGGCGCGGAAATCCCCCGCCGCCAGCCCGGCCAGGGCAGCCAGATCGGGCTCGGCGCCCAGATGGTCGGTCAGGAAGGTGAGGAAGGCGGCGAGGTCGCGGCCATAGCCGTCGAGCGTATGGGCCGAGGCGCGCTTCTCCGCCCCCAGCCATTGCTTCCACGAATCCACCGCGCGGGCGAGGTCGGCCTTGGCCGCGAAATGGATGGGGGTGGGGGGCATGGGGGCTCCGACGATCCATCTATTATTGTCGTCATGCCCGGGCTTGACCCGGGCATCCATGGATCGCCGGGTCAAGCCCGGCGATGACGGAAAAGTAACCGAGGTTAGCGCTCAGGGCCATCGCTTGTGACGGAGGGTGTCGCGATGCCGGAGGCCTCGATCACCAGCCGCCGGACCAGATCGTCGAAGCTTACGCCTTCAAGTTCGGCCTTAATTTTCAGGGTCTCGATGATCTCATCGTCAACTTCGATCTCGATATCGGACATGGTTCCCCCTATTCCGCCTTAGGTGAGGCAGCTTTCAGGCCGCGCGTTACCCGCGCGGGCAGGACGAACAGGAACTCGGCCAGGGCCAGGGCGAATTCCAACGAACGCTCGGCGTCTTCCTTGGTCGGCAGCGCGAATTCCTCGTCGGCATGCCTCTGGCCGTTGGCCTCCAGCCGGACATGATGAGCCCATTTTGCCATATCATCGGTGATGATGTGGTCCTTGGCCGCCTTATCGATGCGGGCGTAGAGGCTGCCTTCTACTAGGCGCCTTTCCTTCAGCATGGCATCCACGGCGGAAGCGCAGACCATAAGTGCTGCAGAGGGGGTGGCGAGTGCTCTTATCGCTTCATCAAGATAATAGCGTGGGCGATCTGGTATCTCAGCCTGTATTAGCCGTTGTTCTGGAAGAATGTTGTAGATAGTGGCGCCTAAAATTTGCCCATTTGGTAGGCGTCTTGTATTTGCTGTTGCCAGAATTACTCCGCCACATATTTTGCAGCTATATACCCCCCAGTTGCGGGGGTTTCTGTGATCATGAGATAAAGTGGTGAAATTAATAATGGATGAACCAACTTTAACCGCCTCGACGGTTGGGGTTGCCGAGCCGCAATAAGGACAATTAGGTAAGTTGATGTATAAGCCGTGCTCCATCGCCCTACCCCACGAACCGTCTCACCGATCCCTCGACTACGCGGGCCAGGAAGGTGATCAGTTCGGTGGCCTGGCCGGCGTGGAAGGTGCGGCCGTGGCGCGAGCCCAGCGCCATGGCCCCCTCGGGAGAGCGGCCGCCGGGCGACAGGCGGACCACCGCCGAGGACTGCACCAGTCCGGCGCCGTCGCCGAACAGGGCGGGGTCGCCCGGCATTTCCTCGGTCAGCGCGCAATCGCGGTCGGCGCCGCCCATGATCTGGGCGACGGTGCCCACCGGCAGGGTCAGGATGCCCGGCGCCAGCAATTCGGGCAGCGCCTCCTCGGACTTTTCGAAACACAGGGTCGCCACGTCCACGTCCAGCAGCGCCGGCAGGTCGTCGGACACCGCCTCGACCAGTTCGGCCATGCTGTCGGCGCCCAGGATGGACAGCACGGCGCGATGGGTGCGGGTCTGGATGGACATGTTGGAGCGCGAGGTATGGATCAGCGTCTCGGCGGCGCCCCGGACCCGCTCCACCTCGTCCCTGAGGCGATCGATCATGAACACCTGCATGTCCAGCACGCCGTCATCCTCGGCCCAGCGGGACGGCGGAGACAGCGACAGCAACAGGTCGGGATGGCGGACCAGGAAGTCGGGGTGGGCCTGCAGAAAAGCCGTGACCTGCCGTTCGTCGGGCAGCGGCAGATGCAACGCGGCGTCGTCGCGCTTGCGCGCCATGACCAATATCCCTTCCCTGGTTCTCCCTTGTTCCGTAGCTTATGCACGCCATGTCCGCCACTTCAACCCCCTCCCTGTTCAATTCTGGCCCCGAGATGTTCAACCCTGGGCAACGCGTCGCCGTCATGCTGCCCCTGCCGCTCGGCGGGGCGTACGATTACGCGGTCGGCGAAGAGGTCCTGCGGCCCGGCGATTTCGTCGAGGTGCCGCTGGCCGGCCGGCTGGTGGCCGGCGTGGTCTGGGGGGCGGGGGACGGCAAGGTGGATGCGGCGAGGCTGCGCCCGGTGGCCCGCCGCCTCGCCGCGCCCGGCCTGCCCGAGGTGACGCGGCGCTTCATCGATTGGGTGGCGGCCTACACCATGGCGCCGCCCGGCGCGGTGCTGAAGATGGCCATGAGCGTACCCTCGGCGCTGGAGCCCGTTCCGCCCCATCTGGCGTTGCGTCTTGCCCGGACCATCCCCGAATTCAAGGATACCGCCGCCCGGCGCAAGGTGATGGAGGCGGCCGGCCGCCTGCCGCCGCTGTCCGCCGCCGACCTGGCCCGCGAGGCCGGGGTGGGGCCGGCGGTGGTCAAAGGGCTGGCGGAGGCCGGGGCGCTGGAAACCGTCGAACTGCCGCCGCCGCGAGCCTTCCCGCCGCCCGATCTTGCCGCGCCGCGCGCCGAACTGTCGCCGGGCCAGCAGGATGGCGCCGATGCCCTGGTCGCCGCCCTGGGCGGCGGCTTCTCGGTGACCCTGATCGACGGCGTCACCGGCTCGGGCAAGACCGAGGTGTATTTCGAGGCGGTGGCCGCCGCCTTGGCCGCCGGCCGGCAGGTACTGGTGCTGCTGCCCGAGATCGCGCTGTCCGCCCAGTGGCTGGACCGCTTCCGCCGCCGCTTCGGGGTCCGGCCCGCCATGTGGCATTCCGACCTGGGCGACGCCACCCGGCGCAAGACCTGGCGGGCGGTGGCCTCGGGCGAGGCCGCCATCGTGGTCGGCGCCCGCTCGGGCCTGTTCCTGCCCTTCAAGGACCTTGGCCTGATCGTGGTGGACGAGGAGCACGACCAGGCCTTCAAGCAGGAAGACCATGTCTGCTACCACGCCCGCGACATGGCGGTGGTCCGCGCAAGACTGGGCGGGTTCCCGGCGGTGCTGGCCTCGGCCACCCCCTCGCTGGAGAGCCTGGCCAACGTCCAGGCCGGGCGCTACCGCCTCGTCCATCTGCCCGATCGCCATGCCGGGGCGGTGCTGCCCGACATCGTGCCGGTGGATTTGCGCCGCTATCCGCCGCCCAGGGGCCGCTGGCTGTCGCCCAAGCTGGTCGAGGCGCTGGAGGAGGTGATGGCGGCGGGCGAGCAGGCCATGCTCTACCTCAACCGCCGGGGCTATGCGCCGCTGACCCTGTGCCGCACCTGCGGCCACCGGCTGCAATGCCCCCACTGCACCGCCTGGCTGGTGGAGCATCGCTCTGCCGGCCGCCTCATCTGCCATCATTGCGGCCATCACATCCGCCTGCCGCCCAAATGCCCGGAATGCGAGGCCGAAGCCAATTTCGCCGCCTGCGGGCCCGGGGTGGAGCGGGTGGCGGAGGAGGCCGCCCTGCTGTTCCCCAACGCCCGCATCGCGGTGATGACGTCCGACACCTGTTCCGGCCCCCATGCGGCGGCCGAGTTCGTCCGCCGGGTTTCCGACCACGAGATCGACCTGCTGGTCGGCACCCAGATCGTCGCCAAGGGCTATCACTTCCCCATGCTGACCCTGGTCGGCGTGGTCGATGCCGACCTGGGGCTGGAGGGCGGGGATTTGCGGGCGGGCGAGCGCACCCACCAATTGCTGTCCCAGGTGGCGGGGCGCGCCGGCCGCGCCGAGCGCCCCGGCCGGGTGCTGCTGCAGACCTATCAGCCCGACCACCCGGTGATGCGCGCCTTGCGTTCGGGCGAGCGCGACGCCTTCATCGCGCGGGAGGCCGAATTGCGCCGCGCCGCCGGTATGCCGCCCTATGGCCGCCTCGCCGCCCTGATCCTGTCCGGCCCCGATGTTGGGGTGGTGGAGTCCTATGCCCGCACCCTGGCCAAGGCGGCGCCCCGCGCCGAGGGCGTACAGGTGCTGGGGCCGGCTCCGGCTCCCATGGCCCTGCTGCGCGGCCGCCATCGCCGCCGCTTCCTGGTGCAAAGCAGCCGGTCGGTGAACCTCCAGGCCCTGCTGCGCGACTGGCTGACCCGCGCCGGGCCGCCCAAAAGCGTGCGTGTCCAGGTGGACGTCGATCCCTACAGCTTTTCTTAAGGGATGGAATATGGCAATCTTTGCCATGCCGCTGTACCGAAGGACCCGCCATGGCGACCATGAATGTATCCCTGCCCGATCCCATGCGTGAATGGGTCGATGCCCAGGTCAAAGGGGGCGTCTATGCCAATGCCAGCGACTATATCCGCGACCTGATCCGCCACGATCAGCAGCGGCGCCAGATGCTGGAGGCCGCCATCGCCGAAGGGCTGGGCAGCGGCCGCAGCCCGCGCAAGGTCGAGGATATCATGGCCGAGGCCAGGTCCCGCCTGGCACATGGCTGATTACGTCCTCTCCAACAAGGCCGACGACGATCTTGGCCGTATCTATGTCTATTCCTCCCAGACCTTTGGCGAAGCGCGGGCGGAAACGTATTTCCTCGGGCTGCGCGATTGCCTGCAGGCCCTGGCCGACAACCCCCGCCTGGGTCGCCCGGCGGAACTTGCGACGGCAGGCCTTCTTCGCCATGAGCATGGTCGGCACATCGTCTTCTACCTGATGGAGGACGGCGGCATTTTCGTCGCCCGCATTCTTCACCGGGGCATGGACGTCTCGCACCACTTGGCCCCCGAAGACGGCTCTTTCTGAGGATTTCCATGCCCGCTCCCCTTCAGGTTCTCAACAGCGTCTTCGGTTTTCCCGCCTTTCGCGGCCAGCAAGAAGAGGTGATCCGCCATGTGGTGGGGGGCGGCGACGCCCTGGTGCTGATGCCGACCGGGGCCGGCAAGTCGTTGTGCTATCAGGTTCCCGCCCTGTGCCGTGACGGCGTGGCGGTGGTGGTGTCGCCGCTGATCGCCCTGATGCAGAACCAGGTGGAGGCCCTGAGCCAGTTGGGGGTGCGGGCCGCCGCGCTCAACTCGGCCCGCAGCCCGGACGAGGTCCGGGTGATCGAGCGCCGCATGCAGGCGGGCGAGCTGGACCTGGTCTACGTGGCTCCCGAGCGGCTGGTGCTGCCCGGCTTCCTCTCCCTGCTCGAGGAATGCCGGATCGCCCTGTTCGCCATCGACGAGGCCCATTGCGTCTCGCAATGGGGGCATGATTTCCGCCCGGAATACCTGCAGCTCGCCCTGCTGCACGAGCGCTTCCCCAGCGTGCCCCGCGTGGCCCTGACCGCCACCGCCGACGGCCCCACCCGCCGGGATATTGCCGAGCGCCTGAACCTCCAGGAGGGGCGGCAATTCGTCGCCGGCTTCGACCGCCCCAACATCCGCTACCGCATCGCCGCCAAGAACAACGCCCGCGAGCAGTTGCTGCGCTTCATCGAGGCCGAGCACGGCGGGCCGGGCGCCGAATCGGGCATCGTCTACTGCCTGTCGCGGGCCAAGGTGGAGGAGACCGCGTCCTGGCTGGCGGGCAAGGGCTATACCGCGCTGCCCTACCATGCCGGCCTCGACCAGTCGGTGCGGGCCGGCAACCAGGAGCGCTTCCTGCGCGAGGAAGGCATCGTCATGGTGGCGACCATCGCCTTCGGCATGGGCATCGACAAGCCCGACGTGCGCTTCGTCGCCCATCTCGACCTGCCCAAGAGCCTGGAGGCCTATTACCAGGAGACCGGCCGCGCCGGGCGCGACGGCATGCCGGCCGACGCCTGGATGGCCTATGGCCTGGAGGACGTGGCCAAGCTGGGGCAGTTCATCGCGTCGAGCCAGGCCTCGGACGCCCAGAAGCGCATCGAGCGCGGCAAGCTCAACGCCCTGCTCGGCCTGTGCGAGACCACCCGCTGCCGCCGGCAGGTGCTGCTGGACTATTTCGGCGAGACGGCGTCGGGGCCTTGCGGCAATTGCGATACCTGCCTGGAGCCGGTGGCCTCGTTCGACGGCACCGAACTGGCCCGCAAGGCGCTGTCGTGCGTCTATCGCACCGGCGAGAGCTTCGGGGCCGGCCACGTCATCGACGTGCTGCTGGGCAAGGACAACGACAAGGTCCAGCGTTTCGGCCACGACAGGCTCAGCACCTACGGCATCGGCACCGAACTGCCGGCCGAGCAATGGCGCTCGGTGCTGCGGCAATTGGTGGCCGCCGGCCTGCTGACCATCGATACCGAGGGCCACGGCGCCTTCAAGCTGACCGAGGCCTGCCGGCCGGTCTTGCGGGGCGAGGTGCGTGTCGACCTGCGGCGCGACCCCCTGCCGGCCAGGGGCAAGTCCAAGGCTTCGGCGGGCCGGAAAGCCGCCACGCCGCTGACCGATCCGGCCGACGAGGCCCTGTTCCAGCACCTGCGCGCCGAGCGTCTGGTCCTGGCCAAGGCCCAGGGTGTGCCCCCCTACGTCATCTGGCACGATTCCACCTTGCTCGACATCGCCCGGCGGCGGCCCCGCCATATGGGTGAACTGGACGGCATCGCCGGCCTGGGCGAGGCCAAGCGGGAGCGTTACGGCCAAATCCTGCTGGACGCGGTGGCGGCCTTCGAGGGGCGGGAGTGAGGGACGCGGGCCGGACGCCCGCGTCCCCTCCGGCTATTTCCGCTTCATCTCCGAGCGGGAGTAATTGCTGAAATGACCCTCGCGGGCCGCCCGGGCACGGGCCTTGTCCACCAGGCCGGGCGTCTTGGCGGCGGGGGCGAAGGCGCCCATCTGGCGTTCCAGGGCCGCGCCGCCGCATTGGGGGCAGGCCGGGGCGTCGTCGGACGGGCGCACCAGGGCTTCGAATACGGCGTCGCACCCGGTGCAGCGGTAGGTGTAGTAAGGCATTCCATCCCCTCACACGGCGTTTCAGGGTGGCGGCGGAGGCAGATTACCATTGTCCCCGGTCCGGAAGAAAAAATTTATGGGCAGCGGGTAGGTGCTCCCACC
>JAVBXM010000204.1 GCA_030824585.1 Phaeospirillum sp.
CCCGGCTCTGCCGGGGGAGGGTTGGGGTGGGGGCAAAGGCCATGACCGGCGGCCGCCCGTCCGCCCTGCTGCTGCTCGGCATGATCGCCTGCGTGCTGGGCGACGTGATCGTACCGGCCGAGGCGTTGCGCATGGGGGCGCGGGTACTGCTGGTCGCCTTCCTGGCGGCGGAATGGCGCAAGATGGCGGTCAACGCCAAGGTGATGGTCGGACTGGCCATCGGGCTGACCATGGGCGCCGCCGTGGCCGGCACCGCCGACCCCGCCAGGGTCATCGCCTCGTCGCTCGACACCGGTGCCTTCTTCGCCACCTTCTTCGCCAACCAGTTCTTCCTGCGCGAGGCGGCCCGCACCTCTCCCCTGGTCAGCCGCTGCTCCACCTTCTTCGTCAACCAGACGCCGGGACGGCGCTACGCCCTGCTGACCGTGGGCGGCTATCTGTTCGGCATCATCCTCAATATCGGGGTGCTGAGCCTCTTGGGCATCATGATCAAGCAGCGCAACTCGCTGGAGGCGGCGGGCGGCGTCGAGCAGATCAGGGATATCCGCGAACGCCGCATGGTCATGGCCCTGCTGCGCGGCTTTTCCATCACGCCGCTGGCCTCGCCGCTGTCCATCTCCCTGGCGGTGATGCTGACGGCGCTGCCCAGCCTGCACTGGAGCTCCATGCTGCCGCTGGGCATGGCGACGGGGGCCATGGTGCTGGGCCTCGGCTGGCTGCAGGACCGCCTGCAGGCGCCGGCCCATCTGCGCCATCTGGTACCGCCCACCGAGCCGACCCGCGACCTGGCCGCCCTGGGCGGCGTGGCCGGGCTGGTGCTGCTGGTCTTCCTGATGGCGCTGGCCTTCGAGTGGCTGCTGGGCGTGCCGCTCAGCCGCGCCATGCTGGTCTCGACCCCGCTGGTCGGCCTGGGCTGGCTGGCCAGCCAGTATCTGGAAGGCGGCGTCGCCAGGGGCAGCGTCGCCGTCGGCCGTCGCGTGGTCACCCAGGCGGCCAACACCTTCCCCGCCTACCGCACCGAGATCGCCATCCTGTCCTCGGCCGGTTTCATCGGCACCCTGTTCTCGGCCATGATCCCGCCCGAGACCCTGGGGGCGCTGATCGCCTCGCCCCTGCTGCCGCCGGTCATCCTGCCGGCCCTGGCCATCCTGGCCGTGGTGGCGCCCGCCCTGATCGGCATCAACCCCATCGTCAGCGTCACCATCATCGCCTCGGCGCTCAGCGCGGCGCCCAGCCTGCCGCTATCCACCGAATCCCTGGCGCTGGGACTGATCAGCGGCTGGTGCCTGGCCATCAATTCCTCGGCCATGACCGCCTCGGCCATGCTGCTGGGCGAACTGGTGGGCAAGCCGTCCCGGACCATCGTGCTGGGCTGGAACGGCCTGTTCACCCTGGCGGTCTTCGCGGTGCTGACCGGCTGGCTGACCATTCTGTCCCGTCTGACACCGTAAGAGTAAGGAAGCATTCCATGCGGGCCCTCGACGACATCTTGGTCCTCGACCTCAGCCGCGTGCTGGCCGGTCCCTGGTGCACCCAGACGCTGGCCGATCTCGGCGCCCGGGTGATCAAGGTGGAAAAGCCCGGTTCCGGCGACGATACCAGGGGCTGGGGCCCCCCCTTCCTGGCCGATCCCCAAACCGGCGAGAAGGGCGACGCCGCCTATTACCTGGCGGCCAACCGCGGCAAGCACTCGGTGACCATCGACATGGCGAGCCCCGACGGCCAGGACCTGATCCGCCGCCTCGCCGCCCGGGCCGACGTGCTGGTGGAGAACTACAAGCTGGGCGGCCTCGCCAAGTACGGCCTGGACTACGCGTCGCTCGCGATGGTCAATCCCCGGCTGGTCTATTGCTCCATCACCGGTTTTGGCCAGGACGGCCCCTACGCGCCGCGTGCCGGCTACGATTTCATGATCCAGGCCATGGGCGGGCTGATGAGCGTCACCGGGGAGAAGGACGCGCTTCCTGGCGGCGGGCCGCAGAAGGCCGGCATCGCCATCGCCGACCTGTCCACCGGGCTGCACGCCGCCGTCGCCGTACTGGCGGCGCTGAACCAGCGCCACCGCACCGGACGCGGCCAGCATATCGACATGGCGCTGCTGGACGTGCAGGTCGCCATGATGTCCAACCAGGCCATGACCTATCTGGTGAGCGGCGACGCCCCCGGCCGGGCGGGCAACGGCCACGCCGCCATCGTCCCCTACCAGGCCTTCCCCACCGCCGACGGCCACCTGATCATCGCGGTGGGCAATGACGGCCAGTTCGCCAGGCTGGCCGACCAGTTGGGCCATCCGGAATGGGCGGTAGACCAACGCTTCACCCTCAACCGCTCGCGCGTCGAGCACCGCGCCGAACTGATCGCCCTGATCGAGGCCGAGACCCGGCGCCACACCTCGGCCCAGTTGCTGGATGCCCTGGAGCGCCGCCAGATTCCCTGCGGCCCCATCAACACCATGGACAAGGTGTTCGCCGATCCTCAGGTCCAGGCCCGGCACCTGCGGCAACAGGTGCCCCACGCCCTGGCCGGAACGATCCCCACGGTGGCCAGCCCGCTGCGCCTGTCGGATTCGCCGGTGTCCTACGACCGGGGGCCGCCGCTGCTGGGCGAGCATACCGATGCGGTGCTGGGCGATCTGCTGGGACTGGACGCGGCCATGGTGGCGGATCTGCGGAGCAGAGGCGTGGTGTGAGCTTGACGGGGGCAAAGACGCCCCCGATAAATCGGTGATGACCTTTGATCCCGCCCAGTTGCTCCAACAGGCCGAAGCGCTGCACAACCAGGGCCGCGTGGACGAGGCGGAATCCCTCTATCGCCGCATCGTCGAACCGTCGCCCCTCGCCGCCCGGGCCCTGACCAATCTCGGAGTGATCGCCCAGCAGCGCGGCCAGGCCGACGCCGCCCTGGCGCTGCATGGGCGCGCCCTCGGCCTCGCCCCCGGCCTGGCCGAGGCCTGGTGCAACCGGGGCGACCTGCTCAGCGATCTCGGCCGGCTGGCGGAGGCGGAAGCCGATTTCGCCCGCGCCGCCGCCCTTTCCCCCGCCTTGGCGCCCGCCTGGTTCAACCTGGGCAATGCCAGGATGCGCCTGGACCGTGCCGCCGAGGCCGAGTCCTGCTATCGCCGCGCCGTGGAACTGCTGCCCCGGCTGCCGCTGGCGCACGCCCAGTTGGCCCGTTGCCTGGACGCCATGGGGCGGGCCACAGAGGCCGCCGATTGCATGGAAGCGGCGGTACGCCTTGCCCCCGGCGACTGGTGGCTGCTGACCGATCTGGGGGCCATGCAGCAGCAGGCCGGCCGCATCGGGGCGGCCAAGGAGACGCTGCGCGCCGCCATATCCCTGCGCCCCAGCCATGCCGCCGCCCATTACAACCTGGGCAACGCCTTTTATGGCGAGGGCCGCGCCGCCGAGGCCGCCGCCTGCTACCGCGCCGCCTGGAACATGGATGTCCGGCTGGTCCAGGCGGCTTCCAACCACCTCAATTGCCTGCATTACCTCCCCGACGTCAGCGGCGAGGAGATCGGGCGGACCCATCGGCAGGTCATGGACCGCCACCGCGTGCCGGTTCCGGCCCGATACGCCAATGCGCCCGAGCCGGAGCGGGTGATCCGCATCGGCTACGTCTCGGCCGATTTCCGCCGCCATCCCCTCGGCCTGCTGATGCGGCCGGTGCTGCGGGGACACGACCGCGCCCGTATCTTCGCCGCCTGCTACGCCACCCGGCCGGGTGGCGACGACATCACCGGGGAATTGCGGGGCAATGCCGACCTGTGGCGCGAGGCCGCCGGCCTGGACGACCAGGCGCTGGCCCGGCTGATCCAAGACGACGGCATCGACATCCTGGTGGACCTGGACGGCCAGACGGCGGGCAACCGGCTGGGGGTATTCGCCGCCAAGCCGGCCCCGCTTCAGGTGAGCTGGCTGGGGTATCCCTTCTCCACCGGGCTGGCCGCCATGGACTACGCCCTGATGGACCGCGCCACCGTGCCGCCCGAAGCGGAAGCCTGGTTCCGCGAGGATGTGGCGCTGCTGCCCGGCTCGCGCCTGTGCTACCAGGGGCCGGAAACGCCCGAGCCGGCGGAGCCGCCGGTGCTGGCCCGAGGCTTCGCCACCTTCGGCAGCTTCAACAACATCGCCAAGCTGAACGAGGCGGTGATCGGGTCGTGGTCGCGCATCCTGGCCCGCGTGCCGGACAGCCGCCTGCTGCTCAAATGGCCCCATCTGGCCCAGGAGGAGGTGGCGCGGCGCTTCCGCGACGCCTTCGCCGCCCACGGCGTCGCGCCCCAACGGCTGGAGCTGCGCGGCAACTCGCCGCCCGAACAGGTGCTGGCCGAATACGGCGACGTGGATGTGGGCCTCGACCCCTTCCCCTATTGCGGCGCCTTCACCTCGTGCGAGGCGCTGTGGATGGGGGTGCCGGTGGTCACCCTGCCGGGGCCGCGCCCGTTCTCGCGCCAGACCCTGGCGCTGCTCTCGGCCATGGGGATGGAGGCGGAACTGGCCCGCCGGGACGTGGCGGCCTACGAGGACCTTGCCGTCGCCCTGGCCGGCGACCGCGGGCGGCTGACACGCCTTCGCCTCGGCCTGCGCCCCGCCATGCGGCAAAGCGTCGGCGACGCGACGGCCCATGTGGCGGCGGTGGAAACGTTCTTCCGTCAGGCCTGGATGGGCTGGTGCGCAAGGATAAGGGGGGAAGCCCCGTAAGGCTTCCCCCCTTACCGCTCTCCCCTACCCCCCCGGGTCGGGATCGCGGCGGTATATTCCTACACCGCAAAAAAAATGACCCGGCCCCATGGGCACAGGTCGTTGCGGATTTCTACTTACCATCAAACCCCACCCGCGCCAAGCACAAAAGGATAGGATGGCCCCATACCTATGGTGAGGACACGACATTTGGAGGGAAATGCCCCCGCCCATGTCGCACTTGCGACACTGGAGACACTCCAGACAGCGGAATTTTTTCTGCCTGCCAAAGGCCATAGCGAACCCGTTACACCCTGGCAAATTATCGCGTATCGCTTAAAAATCGGCCGATTTCCGCCATTCCCCAAATTTGGTATTGCAATGCGTATTTAAAAACACACACTCTTGATGTGGGCGATGTCCTCGCATACCATCTATGTGGCGTTTTTTTGAGCAATTATACTTTTGTGGCGCGGGTCTTGCTAAGGAGGTTTGGCAGGACCACGGGAACAGGCCCCCGAGGCGTCCGGAAGTTTCACCCGAAGGAGGGCTCAGGCTCGATGACCGTTCGTATCACCCGCCGTCGCGCCATCACCATTCTGGCCGCCGCCGCCGGACTGCCGCTGCTGATGAAGGCCAATGCCGCCCAGGCCCGCCTGGTCCGCTGGGAAGGGACGACGCTGGGCGCGCCCTCCACCATTCAGCTTTTCGCCGCCGACGAGGCCAAGGCCCGTGCCGCGCTGGCCGCCGCGCAGGCCGAGCTGGCCCGGCTGGAAGGCATCTTCAGCATCTACCGCGCCGATTCGGCCCTGTCGGCGCTGAACCGCGACGGCAAGCTGGACGATGCGCCGGCCGAGTTCGTCGAACTGGTCGCCCATGCCAAGAGCTTGGCCGCCATCAGCGACGGCGCCTTCGACCCGACCATCCAGCCGGTGTGGCAACTGTATTTCAGCCACTTCACCGCCGCCAACCCCGATCCCCAGGGGCCGGCGCAAAAGGATATCGACGCCGCCCTGGCCCTGGTGGACTGGAAGGGCATCGAGATCGACGCCGCCGCGCGCCGTGTCACCCTGGCGCGGCCCGGCATGGCGCTGACGCTGAACGCCCGCGCCCAGGGTTATATCACCGACAAGGTGGCGGACGTGCTGCGCGCCCACGGCTTCACCCAGACGCTGGTGGACATGGGCGAGCCCCGCGCCATGGACGCCAAGCCCGACGGTTCGGCCTGGCGCATCGGCATCGCCAACCCGGCGGACAACACCAAGGCCGTCACCTCGGTGGACGTGGTCAACAAGTGCGTCTCCACCTCGGGCGGCTACGGCACCATCTTCGACGAGGCCGGCAAGTTCACCCACATCATCGATCCGCGCACGGGCCGCACCGCCCCCGCCGATCTGGGGGTGACGGTGATCGCCGACAACGCCACCATCGCCGACGGCCTGGCCACCACCCTGATCGTCGCGCCGGAAGGCAAGCGCCAGCAGATCCTGCGGGCGGCCGGCGCGCTGCAAGCCATCTTCGTCACGCCCCAGGGCGTCGTAGCGACGGTGACGGCCTGAACGTGACCATGAGCACTCCCGAGTCCTCCGCCCCACCGGAATCCTTCTTTCCGGGCGCCGATGACCGCGACATGGTCGAGGGCTTCGCCCGCGTGGTCGCCATCAGCGGCGGCAAGGCGTGGGCCGAGCCCGAGCCGGCGCAAAGCTGCGGCGGCTGCCATTCGGCCGGCCTGTGCAGCATCGGCAAGCAGATGGGCAACCCTTCGGCGCGCCAGATGGCCAAGCGCTTCGCCCTGCCCGGCGACCTCGGCCTCGTGGTCGGCGAACGGGTGGTGGTGGGCGTCCGCGAGGACACCCTGACCAAGGGAGCGCTCACCGCCTATGGCCTGCCGCTGGCCGTCCTGCTGGCCGGCGGCATCCTGGGGCAGGAAATCGGCCACAGCGACGCCATGGCGGCGCTGGGCGCCGCCGGCGGATTGCTGGTCGGGTTGCTCGGCGCCCGCATCGTCGCCGGTATTCTTTCGGCACGGGGGGTTCTGACCCCCCGCTTCCTGCGCCGCGCCTTCGAGGCGCCGCCGGATGCCGCGTGCCATACGGAACAAGGGTAAAGGGGGAAGCACCCGATGGAACATTACCTTCTGCTGATCATCAGCGCCGCCCTGGTCAGCAACGTCGTGCTGATGCGGTTCCTGGGCCTGTGCTCCTTCATGGGTGTCACCACCCGGGTGGACACCGCCATCGGCATGGGCGCCGCCACCACCTTCTGCATCACCATCTCGGCCATGATCGACTGGGGGGTGGAAAAGGCGCTGCTGGAACCCTACGAGTTGGGCTATCTGCGCACGGTGGCCTTCATCCTGGTCATCGCGGCGGCCGTGCAGTTCACGGAAGCCGTGGTGCGCAAGGTCTCGCCCGCCATGTTCCAGATGCTGGGCATCTACCTGCCGCTGATCACCACCAACTGCGCCGTGCTGGGCGTCAACCTGCTGCTGGTCGAAGGCAAGATGAACTTCATCGAGAGCACGCTGTTCGCCCTGGCCTCGTCGCTGGGCTACTCGCTGGTCATGGTGCTGTTCGCCGGCCTGCGCGAGCGCATCGCGCTCAACGCCGTGCCACGCCTGTTCGCCGGCCCGCCCATCGGCTTCATCACCGCCAGCCTGCTGGCCCTGGCTTTCATGGGCTTTTCCGGTATGAGCACCAATTAGGAGGTTGCCTGTCATGTTGTTGGATGTCGGAAGTCTGGCGGTGATGGGTGTGACGCTGGGCGCGGTTCTGGGAACCGCCGCCAAGCTGTTGGCCGTGCCCACCAATCCCATCGAGGATGAAATCCAGGCCCTGCTGCCGGGGTCGCAGTGCGGCCAGTGCGGCTTCGTCGGCTGCTCCCAGTACGCCGCGGCCCTGGCCAAGGGCGAGACGCCCATCACGCTGTGCGCCCCGGGCGGCAAGGCCACCATCGAGGCGCTGGCCAAGAAGCTGGGCGTTCACGCCGATGCCGATGGCCATGAAGAGGTCGGCCCCCGCGTCGCCTTCATCAACGAGGATCTGTGCATCGGCTGCCTGCGCTGCATCGGCGAATGCGGCTCCGACGCCATCGTCGGCGCCCCCAAGCAGTTGCACACGGTGATCGCCGACGCCTGCCACGCCTGTTCCAAGTGCTTCAAGATCTGCCCCACCGAGGCCATCGAGATGCGCCCCATTCCGCAAACCATCGCAGGCTGGCACTGGCAAAAGCCGGGCGAGCATTCGGCGCATTGAGGAGAGACGGTCGATGAAACTGTTTCCCATCCTGGGCGGCATCCACCCGGAATACCGCAAGGAGCTGACGAGCGAGAAGGCCATCGTCGCCCTGCCCGTTCCGAAGACGCTCTATTTGCCGCTGCAGCAGCACATGGGGGCTCCGGCCAGCACCACCGTGAACGCCGGCGACCTGGTCAAGAAGGGCCAGTTGCTGGCCAAGGCCCAGGGCGCCATCTCGGCCGCCGTGCATGCCCCCACCTCGGGCCGCATCGCCGCCATCACCGAGATGACCGCGCCGCACCCTTCCGGCCTGCCGACCCTGACCATCATGCTGGACTCGGACGGCAAGGACGAATGGGCCGAGCCCATGCCGGCCATCAATGACCCCTTCGCCGCCGCGCCCGCCGAGATCAAGGCCCGCGTCGCCGAGGCCGGCATCGTCGGCATGGGCGGCGCCACCTTCCCCTCGGCGGTGAAGCTGGGCCTGGGTGGCCAGCACAAGCTGGAAATCCTGCTGCTCAACGGCGCCGAGTGCGAGCCCTACCTGACCTGCGACGACCGCGTCATGCGCGAGCACGCCGCCGAGGTGGTGGACGGCGCCCGCATCATGGCCCACGCCCTGGGCGCCCCCAAGGTGATCATCGCCGTGGAGGACAACAAGCCCCAGGCCATCGAGACGTTGAGGGCGGTGGCCGCGTCCCAGCCCAACGTTGACGTGGTCGGCGTGCCGGTGCAGTACCCCATGGGCGCCGAACGCCACCTGACCCAGGCGGTCACCGGCCGCGAGACTCCCGCCCGCAAGCTGACCGCCGACGTGGGCGTGGTGGTGCACAACGTCGCCACCGCGCGGGCCGTGCATCAGGCGGTGCGCCTGGGCCGTCCGCTGCTGTCGCGCGTCGTGACGGTGAGCGGCGGGGCCGTCGCCGAACCGAAGAACATCGAGGTGCCGCTGGGCACCCGGGTGAGCGAGTTGCTCGACTTTTGCGGCGGCGTCTCCAAGGAGGCCAAGCGCATCATCTCGGGCGGCCCCATGATGGGCCAGCCGCTGCCGTCGCTGGACGTGGCGGTGGTCAAGGGGACCTCGGGCATCCTGGCGCTGACCCAGCGCGAGACCAACGAGCACGCCTCCAGCCCCTGCATCCGCTGCGGCTCGTGCGTCACCTACTGCCCGTGCGGCCTGGTGCCGGTGGAGATGGCCGCCTACATCCGGAACGACAAGCTGGACCTCGCCGCCAAGATCGGCGTCCAGGATTGCGTGTCGTGCGGCTCGTGCTCCTACATCTGCCCGTCGCACATTCCGCTGGTCCACTACTTCAACTACGCCAAGGGCAAGATCGCGGCGCTGGATCGCGAGCGGCGCAAGAACGAGCAGACCAAGGCGCTGGTCGAGGCCCACAACGCCCGTCTCGAACGCCAAGCCCAGGCCAAGCGCGAAGCCGCCGCCAAGGCCAAGGCCGCCAAGGAAGCCGCCGAGGCGGCAGCGGCAGCCCAAGCTCAACCCAACTCCGCAGGCGGGGCCAACGCATGAGTATCGTGATCGACAAGAGCGGACCGTTCACCCACGGCCCCAACAACGTCTCCCGGACCATGTTCACGGTCCTGGCGGCCCTGGCGCCGGCGACGCTGTACAACCTGTGGCTGTTCGGCCTTCCCGCCATCTTCCTGTTCATCGTCACCATGGCCGCCTGCGCCGTGTGCGAGGCGGCCTGCGTGCGGATCGGCGGCGGCAATCCCGACCGGGCGCTGGGCGACGGCTCGGTGGCCATCACCGGATGGCTGCTGGCGCTCTCGCTGCCGCCGTGGGCGCCGTGGTGGGTCGCCGTGGTGGCCTCGGTCTTCGCCGTGTGCCTCGCCAAGCACGCCTTCGGCGGCCTGGGCCAGAACGTGTTCAACCCGGCCATGGTCGGCCGCGTGGTGGTGCTGGTCTCCTTCCCGCTGCAGATGACCTCGTTCGTGACGCCCAAGCCGCTGTTCACCCCCGGCTCGCCCTCGCTGGCCGAGGCGTTCAACATCACCTTCGGGCGCGGCTTCTCCCTGGACGGCATCAGCACCGCCTCGCCGCTGGGCTTCATCAAGACCGAACTGTCCAAGGGCAATCCGGTCAGCCAGTCCATCGCCTCGGTGCCCAGCATCGGCGACATGATGATCGGCTTCCACCCCGGCTCCATGGGCGAGACGGCGGTGCCGCTGATCCTGCTGGGCGGCCTGTTCCTCATGTGGCGCAAGATCATCAGCTGGCACATCCCGGTGTCCATGCTGGCGACCCTGTTCCTGATGGGGACCCTCTTCAACGCCCTGGACCCGGCGCGGCACGCCGGCGGCATGTTCCACCTGCTGTCGGGCGCGTCGTTCCTGGGCGCCTTCTTCATCGCCACCGACTACGTCACCTCGCCGGTGTCCAAGTCGGCCCAGCTGGCCTTCGGCATCGGCATCGGCCTGCTGACCTGGATCATCCGCACCTATGCCGGATATCCCGAGGGTGTCGCCTTCGCGGTGCTGCTGATGAACGCGCTGACGCCCATTCTCGATCAACATTTCCGGCCGCGCGTCTTCGGGCGCACCCGCAAGGGCGAGCCTCTGCCGGTCAGGGGGGACAAATGAGCCACGCGATTCGGCCCACCTGGGTCCACGCCACCATCCTGGGCACCTTCTGTGCCGGTTTCGGGATCGCGCTGGCGCTGACCGACGACATCACCAAGGCGCCCATCAAGGAGCGCGCCCTCGAGGACAAGATGAACTCGCTGGGGCAGGTGATTCCGCGTTCCATCCACGACAACAACCCGGTCACCGACACGGTCAAGCTGCCCAATCCCAAGGTCGGCGGTCATGGCGCCCCGGCGGAGACCGAGATCTACCGCGCCACCAAGGACGGCAAGATCGTCGCCGTCGCCTATGAATACATGGCGTCGGGCGGCTATGGCGGCCCCATCCGCCTGATGCTGGGCATCGCCCCCGATGGCAAGCTGCTGGGCGTGCGGGTCATCTCGCACAAGGAAACCCCCGGCCTGGGCGACAAGATCGAGGCCGCCAAGAACGAGTGGATCACCCGCTTCACCGGCCTCTCGCTGGGTAATCCGCCGGCCGAGAAGTGGAAGGTCAAGAAGGACGGCGGTCAGTTCGACCAGTTCTCCGGCGCCACCATCACGCCGCGCGCCGTGGTGGGCGGCATCCGCCAGGGCCTGGAGTTCTTCGCCACCAATTCCTCCCGCATGATGGAGAAGAAGTGATGTCTGCGAGCTACGGACGGATCGTCAAGGACGGATTGTGGGAAAACAACGGCGTGCTGTGCATGCTGCTCGGCATGTGCCCGACCATGGCCATGACCGGCACCGGCACCAACGGGCTGGGCATGGGGCTGGCCACCGCCGTGGTGATGGCCGCCTCGAACCTGATGGTCGCCATGTTCCGCAACTACGTCACCCACGAGGTGCGCATTCCGGTCTACATCCTGATCGTGGCGGCCAACGTCACCTTCGTGGACCTGGCCATGAACGCCTGGATGCACGAACTGTACAAGGTGCTGGGCCTGTTCATCCCGCTGATCGTCTCCAACTGCCTGCCGCTGGCCCGCCTGGAAGCCTTCGCCGCCAAGGAGCCGGTGCTGCCGTCGCTGGTCGACGGCACCTTCATGGGCCTCGGCTTCACCTTCGCGCTCACCGTCATCGGCCTGGTGCGCGAGGCGATCGGCCAGGGCACCCTGTTCGCCGACGCCGCCCTGCTGCTCGGCCCCTGGGCCAAGGTCATGGAGATGCGCATCATGCCCGGTGACTGGGGCATCCTGGTGCTGATCCTGCCGCCCGGCGGCTTCCTGATCGCCGGTCTGCTGGTGGTCGCCAAGCGCATGATCGACCTTGCCTCGGGCAAGGAGATCAAGATGGCCGGCGCCCACAGCGTCTAAGGAAGGGCTGAGAATCATGAAGATCGGAGTCGTCTACGCCCTTCCCTCCCGCCAGTCGTGGCTGTCCATCGACGTGCCGGAGGGAACCACGGTGAAGGAAGCCATCGAGAAATCGGGCATCCTCAACCAGTTCCCCGAAATCGACCTGGAAACCCAGAAGGTCGGGATTTTCGGCAAGGCCGCCGCCCTGGACGCCGTCTTGGAGGAAGGGGCGCGCATCGAAATCTACCGCCCCATCACCGTCGATCCCAAGACCGTCAAGCGCCGCGCCGCCCCCGAGGCTCCGGCGGCCGGAGGAACCGAGTGATGAGCACCGAGGATCTGACCGTCACCCAGGCGGTGGCCTATGCCGTCCTCTACGCCCTGGACGTCGAGGCCGGCGCGCCGTGGAAGGCCTGGGCCCATATCTGGCTGAAGGGCGACGACCGCACCGCGTCCTCCGCCCAGATGGCGGCGGCGGGCGCCTCCACGCCCACCGCCAAGTCGGCCTCCAACGCCGCCCGCCTGCTGGCCGAGGCCACCCAGTTGCAGACCGAGGCGGCCATGCTGAGCGCCGAGAACCGCAACGCCTCGTGGCAGTTGGACCAGTACGAACTCAGGAACGAGCAGTGCCTGGGCGCCGTGGCCGAGTCCATCCGCATGGGCAGCAGCGACGGAACGCTCGACACCCAAAGCCCCCGCTCGGCGGAACTGCGGGCCAAGGTGCGCAAGGAGTTTTAAGACATTCCATCCGCCACAGATGAACACGGACCAGCCTTGCCTGTGTTCGTCTGTGGCTGAATCCTTAGCCCCAGCCCCGCCAGCGGCTTGGTCAGGGCGGTGGCGAACAGGGCCATCAGCACCATGGCCCCGAAGCAGGTCTCCGAGATCATCCCGGCATCGGCCAGCAGGGTCAGGACCACCAGTTCCATCAATCCCTTGCAGGTCAGCAGGCCGCCAAGGGTCAGCGCCTCGCGCCCCGTGCAGCCGCCCATCCAGGCGGGCAGCGCCGAAACAAGCTTGCCCAGCACCGCCGCCCCGCTCATCACCCAGAAGATGGTCGCCGCTCCGCCGCCCAGGTCGATGCGGGTCTTCAGCCCCACCGAGATGAAGAAGAACGGCAGCAGCACCACCTGCACGAAGGTCTCGAAGCTGCCGACGATGGCCTCGGCCACCCGGCGGGGCATCACCGCTCCGAACAGGAAGGCACCGATCACCGCGTGCAGGCCGATGGCCTCGGTCGCCAGCGAGGTCAGCGCCAGCCCGACGGTCAGGATCACCACGTCGCCCGGCCCCACATGGCCGCTGGCCTCGGCGCGGGCGAACAGGCGGCGCAGCAGCGGACGGGCCGCCACCACCATCACCCCGGCGAACAGCAAGGCGCCCAGCGCCACCTGCCCTCCCTCCCAAGGATCGTCACCCCGTCCCAGGGCCAGCAACAGTGCCACCGCCACCCACAGGGCGGCATCGTTGAAGGCCGCCGCCCCCAGGGCCATGACGCCCACCTTGCATCCCTCGAGCCCCATCTCACGCACCACGGCGCCCAAGACCGGCAGGGCGGTCACTCCCGCCGCGATTCCCATGGCGGCGGCGAACAGGGATTGCGTGGCGAAGAAGCCTGCCGCGCCAGGGATGGCCGTGTACAGCCACCAGCCGCCCGCCGCCCCCGCCAGGGTGGGGACGACGACGCTGGACACCGCCAGCACGGCGAAGCACCGCCCCTGCCCCCTGATCTGGGCTAGGTCGAAATGCAGGCCGATGGAAAAGGCGAAGAACACCACGGCAAGCCGCACCAGCCCCTCGAGGGCGGCCAGCGAGGCGGGCGGGAACAGCCGCAGGGACACATCCGGCGCCGCCCAGCCCAGCAGGCTGGGTCCGAGCGCGATGCCCACCGCCATCTGCACGGCGGCCAGCGGCATCAGGCGGCCGACCACGCCCAGCCGCCACAGGGCATAGGGCAATCCGATGATCAGCGCCGTCTGGATCAGGAAAAGGCTCATACCGGTAAACCTGCTGTGATGCGGGCGGAACGCCCGCCCTCCCAAATACGCGCCTCATAGCGCGGACGTGCCGCCCGCCCCGGCCTTATCCGCCGGGCTTCTCCTTGCTCATCATCACACGCCCCGCCACGGCGATGGCCAGGGCGACCAGCGCCACCACGATGGTGGCCAGCGCGTTGATCTCCGGGCTGACCCCCAGGCGCACCTTGGAGAAGATGACGATGGGCAGCGGCGTGGCGCCCGGCCCCGAGACGAAGGCCGAAATCACCACGTCGTCCACCGAGAGCGTGAAGGCCAGCAGCCAGCCGGCCGCCAGGGCCGGGGCGATGATCGGCAGGGTGATCTTCATGAACACGGTCAGAGGCCGGGCGCCCAGGTCCATGGCCGCCTCCTCCAGCGATCGGTCCATCTGGGACAGGCGCGAACGCACCACCACGGTGACGAAGGACAGGCTGAAGGTGACATGGGCGATGACGATGGTGGTCATGGACCGCCCGTCGGGCCAGCCCAGCAGGTTCTCCATGCCGACGAACAGCAGCAGCAAGGCAAGGCCGGTGATGATCTCCGGCATCACCAGGGGGGCGGAGACCATGCCGGTGAACAGGGCGCGGCCGGAAAAACGCTTGAAGCGCACCAGCACCACCGCCGCCAGGGTGCCCAGCCCGGTGGCGAGGCAGGCGTTGACGAAGGCGATCTTCAGCGACAGCCAGGCGGCGTCCAGCACCTGATGGTCCTGCAGCAATTCGCCGTACCACTTGGTGGAAAAGCCGCCCCACACCGTCACCAGCTTGGAGGCGTTGAAGGAATAGATCACCAAGAGCGCGATGGGCAGGTAAAGAAAGGCGTAGACCAGTGCCAGGGCGGTATAGAGGGCGAAGCCGCGGTTGTTCATTCCCCGCGCTCCGCCCGCTTGGCCTCGAAGTGCTGGAAGACCATGATCGGCACCACCAGCAGCACCAGCATGGCCACCGCCACCGCCGAGGCCGTCGGCCAGTCGCGATTGTCGAAGAACTCGGCCCACAGCACCTTGCCGATCACCAATGTGTCGGGACCGCCCAGCAGGTCGGGAATGACGAACTCGCCCACCGCCGGGATGAACACCAGCATGCAGCCGGCGACGACGCCCGGCATGGACAGCGGCAAGGTGACGGCCAGGAAGGCCCGGAACGGCCGGCACCCCAGATCGGCGGCGGCCTCCAGCAGCGACAGGTCCATCTTCTCCAAGGTGGCGTAGAGCGGCAGGATCATGAACGGCAGATAGGAATAGACCATGCCGATGGTCACCGCCGTGTCGGTCTCCAGAATCTGCAGCGGCTCGGAGATGACGCCCATCCCCATCAGCGCCATGTTGAGCAGCCCTTCGTTCTTCAGAATGCCGATCCAGGCATAGACGCGGATCAGGAACGAGGTCCAGAACGGCAGCGCCACCAGCATCAGCAACGCCTGCCGCCGGCTGCGGGGGGCGCGGGCGATGGCGTAGGCGGCGGGATAGCCCAGCAGCAGGCAGCCCAGGGTGGCCATGCCGGCCAGCCGCAGCGAGCCGAGATAGGCCAGCAGATAGAGATTGTCGCCCAGCAGGGTCCTGTAGCCGGCCAGGGTACCCTTGAAGGCCCCCTCGGCCCAATCCACCAGCGGCATGTAGGGTGGAATGCCCATCTGCGGCTCGGACAGGCTGATCTTCAGCACGATCAGGAAAGGCACCAGGAAGAATACCAGCAGCCAGGCATAAGGCGCCAATCCCACCAGGAAGCGGCCCGCCCCACCCTCCAGCAGGCTCTTGCCCTTCATGGGAAGCCCCCATTGTCATTCCGAGGGAGCGACGCGATCGAGGAATCTCCGCCAGGAACGGTGATGCCCAACCGAAAAAGCCGGATCAGACGGAGATCCCTCGCGACGCTCGGGATGACAGCCACGATCAATCCCGTCATCGGGTCAGCACCAGGGAATCGGCGGGGTGCCAGGCGAGAAACACCGGGTCCTCCCAGGTCAGCCGGCTGTCGTCGCCGTGATGCAGGTTGGTGCGCAAGGCCTGCACCTTGCGCCCCGAGGCGAGGCGCACGTGATAGATGGAGACGTCGCCGAGATAGGCGATATCGCTGACCACGCCCTCGGCCCAATTCAGGCCGGCCTGGGGCTTGTCGCGGCCGATCATCACCTTCTCGGGGCGGACCATGACGGTGACCGGCGTACCGCCCGCCACCGTGCCGGCGTCGGTGACCGACAGGTCGTGCTCCAGTTCGGGGCAGGCGACGGCCAGAGCCCCCTCGCCCTCCCTGGCGGTGCCCTGGAACATGTTGGCGGCACCGATGAAGTCGGCGACGAAGCGGGTGCCGGGATATTCGTAGATGTCGACCGGGCCGCCCACCTGCTCGATGCGTCCGGCGTTCATCACGCCGATGCGCGAGGACATGGTCATGGCCTCGCCCTGATCGTGGGTAACCATGACGAAGGTGATTCCCACCCGGTCCTGGATATTGACCAGCTCCAACTGGGTGGCTTCGCGCAGTTTCTTGTCGAGCGCCGCCAGCGGCTCGTCCAGCAGCACCACCTTGGGCTCCTTGGCGAGGCAGCGGGCCAGGGCGACGCGCTGGCGCTGGCCACCCGACAACTGGTGCGGCTTGCGCCCCGAGAAGCGGCCCATCTGCACCAGATCCAGGGCGGCGGCCACCTTGTCCCTGATCACCGTCTTGGGCAGGCCGTCCTGCTTCAGACCGAAGGCGATGTTGTCGGCCACGCTCATGTGCGGGAACAGGGCGTAGGACTGGAACATCATGTTGACCGGCCGCTCATAGGGCGGCACGCCGGTGACATCCTGGCCGTCGATGAGGATGCGCCCCGTGGTGGGCGTCTCGAAGCCGGCCAGGATGCGCAAAAGCGTGGTCTTGCCGCAGCCCGACGCGCCGAGCAGCGAGAAGAACTCGCCCTTGTGGATGGCAAGGTCCACGTGCTCGACGGCGGTGAAATCGCCGAATCGCTTGGAAATCCCTTCGAAGCGGATCAGCGGAACCGCCTGGGGATCGTTCCAGGGAGCCACGACCTCCCGTTTGACCGACGCCTGCGCCATGCCCTCAGCGGCCCGTCTTGACCTTGGTCCACAGGCGGGTGCGCTCGCGCTCGGTGGCCATGTCCGCCGGGGGAACCTGGAACTCCTTGGCCACCACGTCGTCGGCGGGGAAGATCACCGGATCGTTCTGGATGTCCTTCTTGATCAGGTGCCTGGAGCCGGAAACGGGGTTGGCGTAGCCGGTGGTGTTGGTGAAGCCGGCGGCCACCTCGGGCTTCATCAGGAAGTCGATGAAGCGGTGCGCATTGTCGGGATGGGGCGCATCGGCGGGAATGACCATGGAATCGATGTTGACCACGGCGCCTTCCTTGGGGATGACGATCTTGATGTTGACGCCCTTGCCCGCCTCCTGGGCGCGGTTGCGGGCCTGGACCAGATCGCCCACATAGCCGTGCGCCATGCAGATGTCGCCGTTGGCCAGGTCGTTGATGAACTTGGACGAATGGAAATACTTGATGCTGGGCCGGACCTTGCCCACCGCCTCGGCCGCCGCCTTCAGGTCGTCCGAGGCCAGCGAGGCGCCGTTCTTGCCCAGATGGACCAGGGCGGCCGGGAACACCTCGGTGGGGGCGTCCAGCAGGCTGACGCCGCAGCCCTTCAGCTTGGAGACCTGACTGGGATCGAGCAGCGCCGCCCAACCGTCCAGCGCCATGCCCGGGGCCGCCTTGGCGACCTTGTCCACGTTGTAGGCGTAGCCGCTGGCCGAGATGGCATAGGGAATCGCATGGAGGTTGCCGGGATCGGCGGCCCGGTTCAGGGTGACCATCACCTGGGCGTCCAGGTTGCCGTAATTGGAGAGCTTGGAGCGGTCCAGCTTGCGGTAGATACCCGCCTTGATCTGGTTGGCCAGGAAGGGCGAGGCCGAGGGAAACACCACGTCATAGCCCGACTTGCCGGCCTGCAGCTTGGCCTGCAGCACCTCGTTGCTGTCGTAGACGTCGTAATTCACCTTGATGCCGGTCTGGGCCGTGAACTTCTCCAGCGTGTCGGGCGCGATATAGTCCGACCAGTTGTAGACGTTCAACACCTTGTCTTCCGCCGCCTGGGCTGAAGAAACGGCAGCAATCAGCGACAACGCGACAGCCGTCAAGGAAACGCGCATGACCTTATCCCCCAGCCAGGAAGCCTGATGCCGGGTCGTTCGCCGCCACCCGTGCGGGGCCGATATTTCCGGTCCTATGAGTGCCTTGTCAACGGGCAATGCTCAAAAAAAGGCCCGCCGGAGAAGAACTCCGACGGGGCTCGCAGTTTGCGGGAGGTAACTGATCTATTTGGTGGGCCGATTCACCGGCCGGCGGTATCGCCGGCCGGATCGGACCACTAGTGATTGGAGGCCGAAGCCGCGCCGATTCCCGTCTGGGCGCGGACGTATTGGTCCTCGAACAGCGCCCGCTCGGCCTTGGCGGTCTCGCTGCCGTCCAGCTTGGACACCACGATGGTGACCAGGAAGGCGAGGGTCATGGAGAACAGGGCCGGATGCTCGTAGGGGAAGATGGGGGCCGGATTGTTCAGCACCACCACCCACACGGCCTTGGACAGCACCACGCAGGTCACCGCCGACACCAGGCCGGCGATGCCGCCCCACAGGGCGCCACGGGTGGTCAGGCCCTTCCAGTACATGGACAGGAACAGCACCGGGAAGTTGGCCGAGGCCGCGATGCCGAAGGTCAGGCCGACCAGGAAGGCAACGTTCTGCTTCTCGAACATGATGCCGAGGATCACGGCCACGACGCCCAGCACCAGCGAGGCCAGCTTGGAGACGCGCATCTCCTCGGCCTCGGTGGCGTGGCCCTTGCGGATGACGCGGGCATAGATGTCGTGGGCGATGGCCGAGGCGCCGGCCAGGGCCAGACCCGAGACCACCGCCAGGATGGTGGCGAAGGCCACCGCCGACAGGAAGCCCAGGAAGATGTCGCCGCCCAGAGCCTTGGCCAGGTGCATCACCGGCATGTTGCCGCCGCCCAGCAGCTTGCCGCCCACCTTGCCGCCCTCGAAGAACTGCGGATCGGCGCCGACGATGCTGACCGCGGCGAGGCCGAGGATGCAGACCACCAGGAAGAAGAAGCCGATGAAGCCCGAGGCCACGAACACGCTCTTGCGCGCTTCCTTGGCGTTGGGAACGGTGAAGAAGCGCATCAGGATGTGGGGCAGCGCGGCGGTGCCGAACACCAGGCCGAGCGACAGCGACACCGCCGAGACCGGGTCGGCCAGCAGGGTGCCGGGGCCCATGATCTTGACGCCCGCCTTATGGGTGGAGACCGCCTTGGCGGCCATGGCTTCCAGGCTGAAGCCGAACTTGGACAGCGCCAGCGCGCACAGCAGCACGCCGCCGCCCAGCAGCAGCACCGCCTTGATGATCTGCACCCAGGTGGTGGCGATCATGCCGCCGAAGGTGACGTAGACCACCATCAGCACGCCGACGATGATCACCGCCACGGCGTAGTCCAGGCCGAACAGCAGCTTGATCAACTGACCGGCGCCGACCATCTGGACGATCAGGTAGAAACACACCACGGTCAGCGAACCCATGGCGGCGAAGGTGCGCACCTTGGACTGATCGAGACGGTACGACGCGATGTCGGCGAAGGTGTAGCGGCCCAGGTTCCGCAGACGCTCGGCCAGCAGGAACAGGATGATCGGCCAGCCGACGAAGAAGCTGATGGTGTAGATGAAGCCGTCGAAGCCGGTGGCGAACACCATGGACGACAGGCCCAGCAGGGTGGCGGCCGACATATAGTCGCCGGCGATGGCCAGACCGTTCTGGAAGCCGGTGATGCCGCCGCCCGCCGTATAGAAATCGGCGGCCGACTTGGTGCGCTTGGACGCCCAGTAGGTGATGCCCAGGGTGCCCAGCACGAAGGCGAAGAACATGGCGATGGCGGTGACGTTGACCGGCTGCTTCTCGGAGCCGCCAAGATCGCCGGGACCGGCCAGGGCGACAGTGGGAACCGCCAGGGCGAGGAGAACCAGGGAGGCCGTACGGCCGACAGCCGCCATTGAGGCGGCGGCCAAGGGCGCGGAGGCGCCCGCCCGGCGAGGGGCAGTGATCATCCTAGTCATTATTCCAGCACCTCGCGCACCACGTCCTTGTTCAGCTCCTCGAACTCGCCGTTGGCGAAATGGGAGTAAAGGCCGGTCAGCAGCCACGACACGACGATGATGGCGGCCCCCACCGGCACGCCCACCGTCAGGTTGGACCCCTGGGACAGCGGGGTGCGCAGGACGTCCGGCGCGAAAGCGACGATCATCATGAAGCAGTAATAGGCACCCAGCACGATCACCGACAGGATGACCGCCAGGCGGGTGCGCTTCTTGACCAGTTCATGGAATTTCGGGTTCTGGCGAACCCGTTCATAGGTTGCTGAGTCGGACATGTCCCCTCCGGAGGTTTTCTTTAGCCTCTCCACCTATCAAAGGAGGTTTGCTGAATTTTTCCCCAATCGTTACGAATTGTAGCCGGGACGCAGCCATGCGGAGGCAAAGGGCGGTTGAACTCGGCAGGTATTTGAAGGAACACTCAGCCTGTCATCCCGAGCGTCGGCGAGGGATCCCCGTTTGTCGTGGCGTTGCCGGAACTGACATGATGAGATCCCTCCTCCCGTCGGTCGTCGGGATGACAGGCCGGATTAGATGATCCGCTCGCGCCTGTTCTTCCGGCTGTTCTCGGCCATTCTCGCCGCCGTGGCGCTGTTCGCGGCGGCCATCTACGTCTTCTCGGTGCCGCTGATCGAGGAGAAGGCCTACGAGATCGAGCTGAACGCCAGCCGCACCATCTTGGACAACGTCTTCGCCATGGCCGGCAAGATCGACGTCAGCCTGGAGGATCGCCGGGCCATGACGGTGGATTCCTACAAGGCGCAGTTGAAGAACGTGGTGTCCCTGGCGGCCTCGTATCTCGACCACGTCTTCGCCCGCGCCGACCGGGGCGAGATCAGCGAGGCCGAGGCCCGCCGTCTGGCCTTCGACGGCCTGCGCGCCTTCAAGTACGGCAACAACGACTATATCTGGGTGACCGATTACGGTTCGGTGATCCGCTCGCACCCCGACCCCGAATTCCAGGGCCGCGACGCCTCGCGCGTCCAGGGCGCCGACGGCCGCGCCATCCTGCCCACCATCATCGCCATCGCCCGGGAAAGGGGCGAGGGCTTCCATACCTATCCCTGGCAGCGCCTGGGCGAGACGCGGACCAGCGAGAAGCTCTCCTACTTCATCGACCTGCCCCATCGCGGCCTGGTGATCGGCACCGGCGCCTATCTGGACGATATCGACCGCGAGGTGGAGCGGCGCAAGGCCGAGGCGGTGGACGATCTGCGCCAAGCGCTGCGCAACATCCGCATCGCCAGGACCGGCTACGTCTACATCTTCGATGCCGCCAAGACCATGATCATCCACCCCAATTCCAATATCGAGGGCCAGGAATTCGGCACCCGGATCGATCCCGCCACCGGGCGGCCCATCAGCGAGGAACTGATGGAGGCCGCCGACAGCGACCGGCCGCTGACCTATCTGTGGGACAAGCCCTCCGACCCCGGCAATTACGCCCATGAGAAGATTTCCTGGGTGCGGCATTTCAAGGGCTTCGACTGGTACATCGCCTCGTCGGTCTATGTGGACGAGCTGAAGCGCTCGTCCGCCGTGCTGGGCAACCGGCTGGTGACCATCGCGCTGGCCCTGATGGTGGTGGCCGGCGCGCTGGGCTATCTGGCGGTGGATTGGCTGACCCGGCCGCTGAACCGCCTGGCCGAGACCGCCGAGCAGGTGCAGGCCGGCAATCTCGACGCCCAGAGCGGCATCCGCCGCGACGACGAGATCGGCCTCCTGGCCGAGGCCCTGGACGGCATGGTGCGCCGCGTCAAGGACGACATCCTGACGCTGGATACCCGCGTGCGGGAACGCACCAACGAGCTGGAGGAGGCGGAAACCCGCCGCCGCCTGATCCTCGACGCCATCCCAGCCGCCATCGCCTATCTGGACCGCGACGAAATCATCCGCTTCGTCAATCGGGGCTGGGCGGAACTGGTCCGCCAGGACGCCGCCGAGCTGATCGGCCGCGACCTGAAATCGGCCATCGGCCGCTTCGCCCACAATTCCATCCAACCCCACATGGAGCGCACCTGGGCCGGGGAGGAGGTCACCTTCACCTACTCCTTCCCCCATCCCGACGGCCACGTGGTCACCACCCGCAACACCCTGATCCCGCAGCGCGCGGCCAGCGGGGCGGTGACCGCCATGTTCGTGCTGGCGCTAGACGTCTCGGCGGAAAAGGCCACCGAGGCCCAGTTGATGGAAGCCCAGCGCATGAAGGCGGTGGGCCAGTTGTCGGGCGGGCTGGCCCACGATTTCAACAACCTGCTGTCGGTGATCCTGGGTAATCTGGCGGCGGCGCGGGAACGCTATGGCGAGGTGGAGGGGCTGGATTCCTATCTGGAACCGGCGGTGCGCGCCAGCCGGCGCGGCGCCGACATCACGTCGCGCCTGCTCGCCTTCTCGCGCCAGCAGCCGCTCAAGCCCCAGCCGGTGGACGTTTCCGCCCTGGTGCGCGAGGTCTCGGTGCTGCTCTCGCGCTCGCTTCCCTCGTCCATCACCATCGTCATTCCCGACGAGGGCGGCGAGTGCTGGGCCATCGCCGACGCCAACCAGTTGGAAAACGCCCTGATCAATCTGGCGCTCAACGCCCGGGACGCCATGCCCGACGGCGGACGGCTGGAAATGGACGTGCGCCTGCGCAAGGTGGCCGACCCGCTGACCTTCGACGAACGGGTGGAGCCCGACGACTACCTGGAAATCCGCGTCTCGGACAACGGCATGGGTTTCGCCCCCGAGGCCATCACCCGCGCCTTCGAGCCGTTCTTCACCACCAAGCGCCTGGGATCCGGCCTGGGGCTCTCCATGGTCTACGGCTTCGTCAAGCAGTCCAAGGGCTACATCACCCTGGACAGCCGCCTGGGCGTCGGCTCGACCGTCACCATCCTGCTGCCCCGCGCCGCGCCGGTGGCGGTGGAAAGCGAGGAGGAACCCGCCGTCCCCTCGCCGTCGCGCTGGCAGGGGCAACTGGCCCTGATCGCCGAGGACGATTCCGACGTGCGCGCCGTGCTGCGCGGCCAGTTGGTGGATTTGGGCTTCTCGGTGGTCGAGGCGGAAAGCGGTGACGAGGCCGCCGAACTGTTCGGCCAGATCGAGGGCCTGTCCCTGGTGGTTTCCGACATCGTCATGCCGGGGATGAGCGGTATCGAGCTGGCGGCCCGCATCCGGGACGAGCGCCCCGCCATCCGGGTGGTTCTGATCAGCGGATTCTCCTTCGACACTAGCCCCGAGGCCGATGATCTGGTCATATTGCGCAAGCCATGGGACAGATCCGACCTGGCCGCCGCCGTCGCCCGGACGACGGAGCCGTCGGACGCGGCCTGAAGGGTGGGAAGGCCGGGGCTGGCAGAGACCCGGCTAGGCGCAAGGCGCCGCGCGGCTTATGCCGCGGGAGCCAAGCCGCCACCGGCGGCGCCCGGCGATTGAGGGGCTAGAGCGAAGGAATGAGCGGGAAGAAACGTATCTACGTCATCGACGATGAGCCGGATATCCGCGCCCTGTTGCGGCAGGTGCTGGAAGGCTACGGCTATCAGGTGACGCCGCTCGCCAACGGCGCCCTGGCCCGCCAGGCGATCCGCCGCGAGACGCCCGACCTGTGCATCGTCGATCTCGGCCTGCCCGACATGGACGGCCTGACCCTGGTGCGCGAGCTGTGGGAGGACGTGCGCTTCGGGGTGATCATCCTGACGGGGCGCGGCGGCGTGTCGGACCGGGTGCTGGGCCTGGAACTGGGGGCCGACGACTACATCGTCAAGCCGTTCGAGCCGCGCGAACTGGTGGCCCGGGTCAATTCGGTCATCCGCCGGCGCGAGCAACTGGCCGCCAGCGGCGGGCCGGTCACCACACGGGCGGTATTCGGCGAATGGGCCTTCGAATCAGGCGATCTCAGCCTGACCCATGCGGATGGGCGCCAGGAGACGCTGACCGCCGCCGAGGCCGTGCTGCTCACCGCCCTGCTGAAGGCCCCCAAGCGAGTGCTGTCGCGCGAGCAGTTGCAGGGCGCCGAGCCAGAAAAGGACGACATCGCCTTCGACCGCGCCATCGACGTGCGCATCTCGCGCATCAGAAAGAAGATCGAGGCCGACCCCAAATCGCCCCGCCTGATCAAGACGGTCTACGGCGCCGGCTACCTGTTCGCCGCCGACGTGCGGTGGGAATGATTTCCAAACCGACTCGTCCCGTCATCCTGAGCGAAGCGAAGGATCTCCGTCTGGGCCATTGGCGCCAGTTCTGAAAAGCCGTGCCAGAATGAGATCCCTCCTCCCTATGGTCGTCGGGATGACAGACTCCCCCATCGCCCCCCTATTCCAACCCGCCGATATAGGTGGCCACCGCCTTCATCTCGAGCGTGGTGAGCTTGGTGGCCACCGCGTGCATGATCGATTTGTCATTGGTGCGCGAGCCCGACACGAATTCCATCAATTGGCCTTCCACATAGGCCGGATGCTGGCCGGCCAGGCGTGGCAGTTGCTCGGTGCCGCGCCCCGCCTCGCCATGGCAGGAGGCACAGGGCGCGATGCCGGAATAGCGGTTGCCGTTGTGGAAGATGTACTTGCCCACGGCGGCGAAATCGACATCCAGGGGACGCTTGGACTGGGGCTTCTTGCCGCTGAAATAGGCGGCAAGGCCATTGATCTCGTCGTCGGTAAGATCCCGGGCCATCTCATTCATGGTACCCTTGCGCCGCCCGTCGCGGAAATCCTTGAGCTGCTTGACCACATAGGTCTCGTTCTGGGCGGCCAGACGGGGATAGACCGAGGTGGCGGCCTCGCCATCCACGCCGTGGCACAGGGAACAGCGCTCGGTCACGATCTCCTTGACCCGCCCCTTGACGTCGGCCGCCTGGACGGCGCCACCCAGCAGCAGGATCGATCCGGCCAGTATCAGGCCGTTGCGCAGACTTCCCATCGCCCTCTCCTTTCGGCAAACCCGTGCATTCTGATTGCACCACGCCGTCCCGCCCGTCCAGCGGAAACAATTCGTTATAATCCAGAGAAACTTGGGCAATGAGAACCCGCTAGAACCCGTCCCAAAATCTCGGAAGGGAGAGTCCATGATGTCCGCCAATGCTTATGAACTGGGTCTCGACAGGAACGCCGCCAATTTCGTGGCGCTGACGCCGCTCACCTTCCTGGAGCGCGCCAGCGCCGTGTGGCCCGACCGTCTGGCGGTGATCCACGGGCCGGTGCGCCGCACCTGGGCCGAGACCTTCTCCCGCTGCCGCAAGCTGGCCGCGGCGCTGACCCAGCGCGGTATCGGCCCGGGCGACACCGTGGCCCTGATGGGCGCCAACACGCCGGAGACCTTCGAGGCCCATTTCGGCGTGCCGCTGACCGGCGCCGTCCTCAACGCCATCAACACCCGGCTCGACGCCGACGCCATCACCTTCATCCTCAACCACGCCGAGGCCAGGATTCTCATCACCGACCGCGAGTTCTCCCCCGTGGTGAAGAAGGCCCTGGCGGCGCTGGGCCGCACCATCCCGGTGATCGACATCGACGACCCGCAATTCAAGGGCGGCGAACTGCTGGGCGAAAAGACCTACGAGCAGTTGCTGGACGAGGCCAAGGCCGAGGCGCCCTGGACCATGCCCACCGACGAGTGGCAGGCCATCGCGCTCAACTACACCTCGGGCACCACCGGCAATCCCAAGGGCGTGGTCTACCACCATCGCGGCGCCTACCTCAACGCGGTGTCCAACGCGCTGTCATGGCAGATGGGCGACAACACGGTCTATCTGTGGACGCTGCCCATGTTCCACTGCAACGGCTGGTGCTTCCCCTGGACCATGGCGGTGGTGGCCGGCACCTCCGTCTGCCTGCGCCACGTGCGCGTCGACGCCATCATGGGCGCCATCCGCGACGAGAAGGTGACCAATTTCTGTGGCGCCCCCATCGTGCTCAACATGATCAACAACGCCCCCGCCGCGCTGAAGGACGGCATCAGCCACGCCGTCAAGGTGATGACCGCCGGCGCCGCTCCGCCCGCTCCCGTCATCGCCGGCATGGAGCGCATGGGCTGGGAAGTCACCCACGTCTACGGCCTGACCGAATGCTACGGCCCCACCGTCCAGTGCGTCTGGCACGATAAGTGGAGCGATCTCTCCATCGAGGAGAAGGCCCAGATCAAGGCCCGCCAGGGCGTGCGCGGCCCCATGCTGGAAGGCCTGATGGTCGCCGATCCCCTGAGCCTGGAGCCCGCCCCCAGGGACGGCAAGACGGTGGGCGAGATATTCATGCGCGGCAACAACGTCATGAAGGGCTATCTCAAGAACCCCGCCGCCACCGAGGAAGCCTTCGCCGGCGGCTGGTTCCATACCGGCGATCTGGCCGTCTGCCACCCCGACGGCTATATCGAGATCAAGGACCGCTCCAAGGACATCATCATCTCGGGCGGCGAGAACATCTCGTCCATCGAGGTGGAAGACATCCTTTACGCCCATCCGGCGGTGCTGGAAGCCGCCGTGGTCGCCCGGCCCGACGAGAAGTGGGGCGAAACGCCCTGCGCCTTCATCGCTCTGAAGGATGGCGCCGAGGCCACCGAAGCCGATATCATCAGCTTCTGCCGCGAACGCATGGCCCACTTCAAGGTGCCGAGGACCATCGTGTTCGGCGGTCTGCCCAAGACCTCGACCGGCAAGGTTCAGAAGTTCATGCTGCGCCAGAAGGCCAAGGAGCTGTGATGACCAAGGTACTCGTCGCGATCAAGCGGGTGATCGACTACAACGTGAAGATTCGCGTCAAGTCGGATGGTTCAGGTGTCGAGACGCAGAACGTCAAGTTCTCCATGAACCCGTTCGACGAGATCGCGGTGGA
>JAVBXM010000194.1 GCA_030824585.1 Phaeospirillum sp.
ATCGCAATATCCCTTCTCGCGGGCCAGTTCGTGCAGGCTTTTGGGGGCGAATTTCGGCTTGGTGCGGACAGAGGTCCATTGCTTCAGCATGGGCGCCGAGGACGGCATCAGATTGCCGAACCAGCCGAGCATCTTGGTGCCGACGCGGTAGGCCAGGGGCGAGCCATAGAGCAGCGTCCAGCCCTTCCAGCCCAAGGTCTCGCCCGCCGAGGCCGACGAGCCGGCGCCCTTGACCGCCTGGCCGGCGGTGGGTCGCACCGATTCGGTGCGCAGGCGGACCAGCAGATCGGGAATGGGGATCTGCACCGGACAGACATCGGCGCAGGCCCGGCAGAGCGTCGAGGCGTGCGGCTGGTCGCCGGCGCAGTCCAGGCCCTCGATCTGGGGCGTCAGCAGCTTTCCGATGGGGCCGGGATAGGTGAAGGTATAGGTGTGGCCGCCGACCCGGGTATAGACCGGGCAGTGGTTCATGCAGGCGGCGCAACGGATGCAGCGTAGCGTGTCGCGCAGCTCGGTGTCGCCGTGGACGCGCGACCGGCCGTTGTCCAGCAGCACCAGATGCACCGCCTTCGGACCGTCCTTCTCGCCCTCCTTGCGGGGCGACGAGATCATGTTGACGTAGGTGGTGATGGGCTGGCCGGTGGCCGAGCGCGGCAGCAGCGACAGCAGCGGCGGCACGTCGTCCAGCGTCTCCAGCACCTTCTCGATGCCGGTCACCGCGATGTGCAGCGGCGGCAGGGTGGTGGACAGCCGGCCGTTGCCCTCGTTCTCGATCAGCACCAGGGTGCCGGTCTCGGCCACCGCGAAATTGACGCCCGAGATGCCGGCATCGGCCCCGGCGAAGGCGCCGCGCAGCGCCTTCCTGGCCGCCGCCGTCAGTTCGTCCACGTTCTCGGTATAGGGCTGGCCGGCGATCTTGTCGTGGAACAGTTCGGCGATCTCGGCCTTGTTCTTGTGGATGCAGGGCATGACGATGTGGCTGGGCGCCTCGCCCGCCAGTTGGATGATGTACTCGCCCAGGTCGGATTCCACCGGGGTGATGCCGTGCTTTTCCAGATGGGCGTTGAGGTGCATCTCCTCGGTGACCATGGACTTGCCCTTGATCACCGTCTTTGCACCCGCCGCCTCGAGAATCCCCAGCACGATGGAATTGGCTTCCTGGGTGGTCTCGGCCCAGTGCACCTGGATGCCGTTGTTCAGGCAATTGGCCTCCAGCCGCTCCAGCAACTCGGGCAGCTTGGCCAGGGCATTGGCCCGCACCGCGGCGCCCCGGGCGCGCAAGGAGGTCCACTCCGCCTCGTCGGCGAACTGGACGGCCCGCTTGGTCATCAGCCCGTCCATGGCGCGGCGGAAATTGGCCCGCAGCTTGGGGTCGTTCAGCGCCGTATGGGCCTTGGCGCCGAATTCCATCTTTCCCGCTTCAGCGGCCATGGCAGCGCTCCAGGATGAATTCGGCGATGTGGCGGCCCTTGAAGGCCTTGCGGCCCTTCTCGGCGGCGCCGGTGATGTTCATCAGGCAGCCGCAATCGCCCGACACCACCTGGGTAGCGCCGGTTTCCTCGATGGAGGCCACCTTGTCGGCGACCATGGCCGCCGAGATTTCCGCCTGGCGCACCGCGAAGGCGCCGCCGAAGCCGCAGCATTCCTTTTCGCGCGGGTTCTCCACCAGGGTGACGTTGGCCAACTGGCGCAGCAGGGCCTTGGGCTGCTCGACCACCCCGGCTTCGCGCTGGGAATGGCAGGACGGATGCCAGGTGATGGTCACCTTCTGGCCCTTGTCCTCCAGCTTGACGCCCAGCACATCCACCAGGAACTCGGTCAGCTCGAACACCCGCGCCGAAAAGGCCACCGCCCTTTCGTGGTCGGGGGTGCCTTCGAACATCTCGGGGTAGTGGGTCTTCATCATGCCGGCGCACGAGCCCGACGGCACCACGATGGGCCGGTCGCCGGGGAAGGCGTCCAACTGCAGCCGCGCCACGGCGCGGGCCTCGTCCTGATAGCCGTTGTTGCGGGCCGGCTGGCCGCAGCAGGTCTGCTTGGGCGGGAACACCACCTTGAGGCCCTCGCGCCGCAACAGCTCCATCCCGGCCATCCCGGCCTGGGGGTAGAACAGGTCGATCAGGCAGGTGCCGAAGAAGTAGACGCTTTCCGGGCGAGGCAGCTTTGGCATGGGCGTTCCACCAGTGTTGTTTGGCCGGAGCAGGCCCCGGCGCCACCATGGTTACAGCATTCTTACCAAGTGCGTAAAGTGGTAAAATTATTTTGCCAAGGTCACCGGGCGCCGTCGCGCGCCCCGTCGCGGGACCGCCCGATCAAGTCCGTGCCGGCGCGGCGGCGCAGCGCCACGTCACGCCGGGAATTGGCGAACTGGGCCTCGCGCAGGGATTCCTCGGTGGAGTTGATATGGGCCTCGGCCATGGTGCGGGCCGCTTCGGGATTGCCCGAGGCGATGGCCTGCCAGATGGCCTGATGCTGGCGCAGGAAGGCGTCGCGCACTCCACGGCGGCGATAGAGGTCGATCCGGTCGTAGAACACGCCGACCTTCAGCATGTCGAAGACCCGGCGCATCACCTGGCTCATCACCAGATTGTGGGCGGCCTCGTAAATGGCCAGGTGGAACTCGGCGTCGGCCGCCGCTTCCTGGGCGGGATCGTCCAGGGCGTGGGCCTTTTCCATGGATTCCAGGCAGGCCCGGACCCGGGCCAGGTCCTCGTCGGTGGCGCGCTCGGCGGCCAGGGCGGCGGCATTGCCGGCCATCACCCGGCGGAACTCGAAATAGTCGAAGACGGTCTCGGGGTGCGCCTGCAGCAGGCGGGCCAACGGATCGGTGGCGGGTTGTTCGTCGGTCTTGGGGGCGCCGTGCATCATTCCATTAGGATAGGACGGTGCTGGTCCATAGCCAACCCTGGATTTTTGGCATAGCAACTTTTCCATTTACACCGGATGACGAATCGAGTTATCCAGCCTCATCATCTGGTCAAATTTTGTTACCACGCTCAAGAAACGTTCAACGCCAACACTTCACCGGCATCCCGGCGGATGCACGGTCGAACCTTCGGGGAGGCACCATGCAAGCTTGGATGCAAGTCTACGACCCGGCCGGCAATCTGTGGCTGTCGTCACTGATCGCCGCCATTCCGATCATTTTCTTCTTCATCGCCCTGGCGATCCTGAAGATGAAGGGCCACGTGGCCGGCACCATCACGGTGCTGCTGTCCATCGCCGTGGCCATCGTGTTCTACAAGATGCCGGTCGCCTCGGCGCTGATGGCCGGTGTCCAGGGCTTCCTGTTCGGCCTGTGGCCCATCGCCTGGATCATCATCGGCGCCGTGTTCCTTTATAAGGTCACGGTCAAGACCGGCCAGTTCGAGATCATCCGCTCCTCGGTGGTGTCCATCACCGCCGACCAGCGCCTGCAGATGCTGATGATCGGCTTCTCGTTCGGCGCCTTCCTCGAAGGCGCGGCGGGCTTCGGCGCGCCGGTGGCCATCACCGCCGCCCTGCTGGTCGGCCTGGGTTTCAACCCGCTCTACGCCGCCGGCCTGTGCCTGATCGCCAACACCGCCCCGGTGGCCTTCGGCGCCATGGGCATTCCGATCATCGTCGCCGGCCAGGTCTCGGGCCTCGACCCCTTCAAGATCGGCGCCATGGCCGGCCGCCAGCTGCCGTTGCTGGCCGTGTTCGTGCCCTTCTGGATCGTGTTCATCATGGACGGCTTCAAGGGCGTCAAGGAAACCTGGCCCGCCATCCTGGTGGCCGGCGGCTCCTTCGCCTTCGGCGTGTGGTTCACCTCCAACTACATCGGCCCGGAACTGCCCGACATCACCTCGGCGCTGATCAGCCTAGTGTGCATCACCGTGTTCCTCAAGTTCTGGCAGCCCAAGAACATCTTCCGCTTCAAGGCCGAGGGTGAGGAGGAGAAGCACTCCCACGACTACACCACCGGCCAGGTGGCCAAGGCCTGGGCGCCGTTCCTGATCCTCACCGCCGTGGTGACGGTGTGGAGCCTGAAGCCCTTCAAGGCCATGTTCGCCAAGGGCGGCGATCTGGTGTTCACCAACATCGCCTGGGACGTGCCCTTCCTGCACAACCTGGTGTCCAAGGTGCCGCCGATCGTCGCCGCCGCCAAGGCCGTGCCCGCCGTCTACACCCTGAACCTGGTGTCGGCCACCGGCACCGCCATCCTGATCTCGGCCATCATCACCATCATCATGCTGGGGATGAAGGGGTCCGACGGCCTGAAGACCTTCGGCGAGACCCTGTCCGAGCTGAAGCGTCCCATCTACACCATCGGCACGGTGCTGGCCTTCGCCTACGTGGCCAACGCCTCGGGCCTGTCCACCACGCTCGCCCTGCTGCTGACCGGTGCCGGCGATTTCTATCCCTTCGTTTCGCCGGTTCTGGGCTGGCTGGGCGTGTTCCTCACGGGATCTGACACCTCGTCCAACGCCCTGTTCGGCGCGCTTCAGGCCACGACCGCCAAGCAGTTGGGCATCAGCGACATCCTGATGGTCGCCGCCAACACCACCGGCGGCGTCACCGGCAAGATGATCTCGCCCCAGTCCATCGCGGTGGCCTGCGCCGCCGTGGGCCTGGTGGGCCACGAGTCGAGCCTGTTCCGCTTCACCTTGAAGCACAGCATCTTCTTCGTCGCCATCATCGGCGTGATCACCACGCTCCAGGCCTACTGGCTGACCTGGATGATCCCGTAACGGGTTTTACCCTCCAGCATCCCCTGATGCCGGACAGACTGGCCCGGGCGGCAACGCCCGGGCCTTTTCTATCGTTTTTACCCCCCGGCCGCGTTATAGACAGGGCATGAACGTCAAGCCCCCTCTTATCGGCATCACCCTCGACAGCGAGGATTCCGGCGGCTATTCCCGCATGCCGTGGTACGCGCTGCGCCGGAACTATGCCGAGACGGTGGCGCGGGCCGGCGGCCTGCCGGTGCTGCTGCCGCACGAGCCCCATCTGGCCGAGGCCTTTCTCGAGCGCATCGACGGCCTGGTGGTGACCGGCGGGGCCTTCGATATCGACCCGGCCCTGTTCGGCGCCGAGGCCCGGGCCGGCCTGGTGCTGAAGACCGGCCGCACCCGCTTCGAACTGGCCATGGTGCGGGGCGCGCTGGGGCGCGACATGCCCATCTTGGGGATCTGCGGCGGTCAGCAATTGCTCAACGTGGCGCTGGGCGGCACCTTGATCCAGCACATCCCCGACGAGGTGGACGGCGCCCTGGCCCACGAGCAGCCCAATCCCCGCTCCGAGCCCGGTCACTGGGTGGAGATCGCCGCCGGGACCCGGCTGGCCGCCATCGTCGGTGAGACGCGCATCCCGGTGAACTCGGCCCATCATCAGGCGGTGCGCGACGTGGCGCCCGATTGCGTGGTCAACGCCATCGCCCCCGACGGGGTGGTCGAGGGGATCGAGGCGGCCGGCCGCGCCTTCTGCATCGGGGTGCAATGGCACCCGGAATACGACATCAGCCCGGCGGATTCCGCCCTGCTGCGCGCCTTTGTTGGAGCATGCCGATCATGAGTGAGGAAAAGGGCGAACGCATCGCGAAAAGGCTGGCCCGCGCCGGCCTGTGCTCGCGGCGCGAGGCCGAGCGCTGGGTCGAGATGGGCCGGGTTTCCGTCAATGGCAAGACCCTGGACAGCCCCGCCTGCGTGGTCGGTCCGGGCGACATCGTGCTGGTGGACGGCACCCCGCTGGCCGAGCCGGAAAAGACCCGGCTGTGGCGCTATCACAAGCCGGCCGGGCTGGTCACCACCCACAAGGACCCCGAGGGGCGGCCGACGGTGTTCGATCATCTGCCCGAGGGCATGCCGCGGGTCATCTCGGTGGGGCGTCTCGACCTCAATTCCGAGGGGCTGCTGCTGCTGACCAATGACGGCGAACTGGCCCGCAAGCTGGAACTGCCCTCCAATGCCTGGCTGCGGCGCTACCGGGTGCGCGTCCATGGCGAGGTGTCCGAAGACGCCCTGGCCCGGCTGGAGAACGGCATCACCATCGACGGCATGGCCTATGGCCCGATCAGCGCCACGCTCGACCGCCGCCAGGGCGCCAATGCCTGGTTGAGCGTGTCCTTGCGCGAGGGCAAGAACCGCGAAATCCGCCGGGTGATGGACTATCTCGGCTGGCCGGTCAGCCGGCTGATCCGCGTCTCCTACGGCCCGTTCCAGTTGGGCACCTTGGAAGAGGGCGCCGCCGACGAGGTGGCGGGCAAGGTGCTGCGCGAGCAGATGGGCGAGGGCAAGGCGGTCCTGAAGCCCAAGGCCGAGACCAAGTCGGCGGGCGAGCGCGAGAAGGAACAGCGGGTCGCCGCCAAGGCCCGCAAGCAGAAGCTGGCCGAGGACAAGCGCGCGGCCACCGCCAAGAAGGAAAAGTCCCACGAGGCTCGGCAAGCGGGCAGGCCCGATGCGCATCGTCGCCGGTCTTCATAAGGGGCGCCGCCTCGAGGCGCCCGCCGGCCGCGATACCCGCCCCACCGCCGACCGGGTGCGGCAGGCGTTGTTCGACATCCTGATGCATTCCGATCTGGTGGAGATGGAGGACGCCCGCGTGGTGGACGCCTTCGCCGGGTCGGGGGCGCTGGGCCTGGAAGCCCTGTCGCGCGGCGCCGCCCATGCCAGCTTCATCGAGCTGGCGGCGCAGCCCCTGGCCGCCATCTACGCCAACGTGAAGGCGCTGAAGGTGGAGGCCGAGACCAAGGTCCTGCGCGCCGACGCCGCCAAGCCGCCCGCCGCGCCCCATGCCTGCACCCTGGCCTTCCTCGACCCGCCCTACCATTCCGGCCTCGCCGTGCCCTGCCTGGAGGGTTTGGCGGCCAAGGGCTGGCTGGCGGACGGTGCCCTGGTGGTGGTTGAGGTGGCCGCCGACGAGGCCTTTGCCCCGCCCGCCGGCTTCGATCCGGTGGAGGAGCGGCCGCGCGGCGCGGCGCGGCTGGTGTTCCTGGTCTGGAAACTGGAAAATCACGGCTGACATGGTTATCATAGGGAGGAGGCCGACGCCGGGATGCTCCCCGACGCCGGCCACTCCTAGGCCCTGGTGACGATCAGGCGGACGAGAATCCGCCAGAGACGAAACCGGAGCACCAGGAGAAAGGGCATCTTGTTCATGCACTTTCCTCCTTGACGGCGGACCGGCTCATCCGGCCCGCCGTCGTCATTTGTATCCGCGCGCAAAGCGTGCTACAAGGCAATCGTTCCCGTAATGTTCGGATGATTGCCATGGATTTCGCCCTGATCTCCGCCGCTCTGTCCCTGGCCGTTCTGGCGGGCGTGGCGGTTCTGCTGCTGCGCAAGAAGGAGGACCTCTCCGAGCGTCTCGACCGCCTGGAGCGGGTGCTGCGCGACGAGGCCCGCCAGGACCGGCGCGAGACCGCCGAGATGATCCGCACCTTCCAGACCGGCTCCGCCTCCGCCGCCGACCGGTACCACACCGAGCTGCGCATCCTGGTTGAGACCAAGCTGGCCGAGTTCCGCTCGGATCAGGCGACCCAGGCCCGCGCGCTGCGCGAAGAGGTGCTGGGCGGCATCAAGCAGTTGGGCGAGGGTATCGGCAAGACGGTGGCGGAACAGACCCGGGTGGTCTCCGAGCATCTTGAGAAGCTGCGGGGTGAGAACACCCAGAAGCTGGAACAGATGCGCCAGACGGTGGACGAGAAGCTGCAGGGCACCTTGGAAAAACGCCTGGGCGAATCCTTCAAGCTGGTCAGCGACCGGCTGGAGCAGGTGCACAAGGGCCTGGGCGAGATGCAGTCCCTGGCCAGCGGCGTCGGCGACCTGAAGCGCGTGCTGACCAACGTCAAGACGCGCGGCACCTGGGGCGAGGTGCAGTTGGGCAATCTGCTGGAACAGATTTTCCGCGCCGATCAGTACGTGCGCGAGGCCAATTGCAAGAAGGGCAGCCTGGAGCGCGTCGACTTCGCCATCCGCCTGCCGGGCAAGGGCGACGACGAGCCGGAAGTCCTCCTGCCCATCGATTCAAAATTCCCCAACGAGGATTATGAGCGCCTGCAAATGGCCGTCGAGCGCGCCGATCCCGATGCCGTCGAGGCCGCCGCCAAGGCGCTGGAGACCCGGGTCAAGAGCTTCGCCCGCGATATCCGCGACAAATACGTCAACCCGCCGGCCACCACCGACTTCGCCATCCTGTTCCTGCCCACCGAGGGGCTTTACGCCGAGGTGCTGCGCCGTCCCGGCCTGGTCGACCTGATCCAGCGCGACTACAAGGTCATCGCCGCCGGACCGACCACGCTCGGCGCCATCCTCAACGCCATCCAGATGGGCTTCAAGACCATGGCCATCGAGAAGCGCTCGAGCGAGGTGTGGGAAATCCTGGGCGCCGTCAAGACCGAGTTCGGCAAATACGGCGACGTGCTCGACAAGGTGCAGAAGAAGCTGCAGGAAGCGTCCAAGACCATCGACGACGTGGCGGTGCGAAAGCGGGCCATCGACCGGCAATTGCGCAAGGTCGAGGCTATCCCCGATGCCGGCGTCGAGGCCCTGCTGGCCCTGGGCGGTGCCTCTATCGAGGATTCGGGCGAGGACGAGGTCTGAGGCGGGCGAGGCGCCCGCGCCCCAAAGGTGCGGAGCGCGGGCGCCTCGTCCGCCCTGTCCTTACGCCTTCTCCGGGAATAGCCCCTTCAACCCTTCCGGCGAGGCCTCGCAGACGCCGCGTTCGGTGATCAGGCCGGTGACCAGCCGGGCCGGGGTGACGTCGAAGCCGTAATTGACAGCGGGTGAGCCATCGGGAGTGACTTGGACCTCGAGGACCGCGCCGTCCTCGGTACGACCGAAGATGTGGGTCTGCTCGCGGGCCGAGCGTTCCTCGATGGGGATTTCCTTGACCCCGTCGGCGACGGTCCAATCGATGGTCGGGCTGGGCAGGCCCACATAGAACGGCACGTTGTTGTCCCTGGCGGCCAGGGCCTTGAGATAGGTGCCGATCTTGTTGCAGACATCGCCGTTGCGCGTGGTGCGGTCGGTGCCGACGATGACCAGATCGACCATGCCGTGCTGCATCAGGTGGCCGCCGGTATTGTCGGCGATCACCGTGTGCGGCACGCCGTGCCAGTTCAGCTCGCGGGCCGTCAGGCTGGCGCCCTGGTTGCGCGGCCGTGTCTCGTCCACCCACACATGCAGCGGGATGCCGGCGTCGAAGGCCTTGTAGACCGGGGCCAGCGCCGTGCCCCAATCCACCGTGGCCAGCCAGCCGGCATTGCAATGGGTGAGGATGTTGATGGTGCGGCGCTTGGCCTTGTGATGCTCGGCGATGATCGCCGCGCCGTGCTCGCCGAGCGCCGCGTTCTGGGCGGAATCCTCGTCGCAGATATCGGCGGCGCGCTTGTAGGCGGCGGCGATGCGGTGGGTGACGGGCAGCGGCTTCAGCGCCGCCATCATCTCGTCCAGGGCCCATTTCAGGTTGATGGCGGTGGGTCGGGTGGCGTGCAGCACCGCATAGGCCCGCTCCAGCCCGGCGTCCGAGGCGTCGCCCACCGCCGCCAGCGCCATGCCGTAGGCGGCGGTGGCGCCGATCAGCGGCGCGCCGCGCACCCACATGTCCTTGATGGCCGTGGCGGCGTCGTCCAGCGAGCGCAGCGCCACCACCACCAGTTCATGGGGCAGGCGGGTCTGGTCGATGATCTCGACCGTCTTGCCGTCCTTGGCCAGCCAGATGGTGCGGTAGGGGGTGCCGTTGATCTTCATGATGTTTTCCTTGACGTCCCTCAATCGCCGGGCGCGGCCCTCCGGCCGCTTGGCTCCCGCGCCACACGGCGCGCGTCGCTTCGCTCCTAGAGCGCGATGATAGTGGATCGACGCGGCCTCGCGCCGATCTATTATCTGAATCGCCCTCTAACTTATTGATTAGAGGCGGATTCAGCTTCTCGGACGAATCGCGAAGCGATTCGACCTCAAAGCATCCGGCTCTAGGGTCCTGGCTGCGCCTAACCCTTCAGCACCCGGCCGGCCACGGCGTCCAGCTTGCCCACCACCGCCGGGTCGCGGACCTCGCCATGGGTGATGATGGCGTTGTCGAGAGCGGTGTGGCAGCCCTTGGCGCAAGGCGTGGCGCGCCCGGTGACCTTGGGGGCGACGGCCTTGACCAGCGAGCGGGCCCGGTCGGCGTTGGCCAGCAGCACACGCACGATGGCGTCCACGGTGACGGCGTCGTGGTCGGGGTGCCAGCAGTCGTAATCGGTGACCATGGCGACGGAGGCGTAGCACATCTCCGCCTCGCGGGCCAATTTGGCCTCGGGCATGTTGGTCATGCCGATGACGTCGCAGCCCCACTGGCGATAGAGATTGCTCTCCGCCTGCGTCGAGAATTGCGGGCCTTCCATGACCAGATAGGTGCCGCCCCGCACGGCGACGATGCCGGCTTCCTTGGCGGCGGCCTCGACCATATCGCCCAGGCGGCCGCAGGTGGGATGCGCCATGGAGACGTGGGCCACCAGGCCGGTCTCGAAGAAGCTCTTGGTGCGCGCGAAGGTGCGGTCGATGAACTGGTCGACGATGACGAAGGTGCCGGGCGGCAGTTCTTCCTTGAGCGAGCCCACCGCCGAGACCGACAGGATCTCGGTGACGCCGGCCCGCTTCATGGCGTCGATATTGGCGCGGAAGTTCAGCTCCGACGGAGGAATGCGGTGGCCGCGCCCGTGGCGGGGCAGGAACACCAGCTTCTGGCCGTCCAGCTCACCGAACAGGAATTCGTCCGAGGTGGGGCCGAACGGGCTTTCCACCCGGCGCCATTCCTTGTTGGTCAACCCGTCGATGTCATAGACGCCCGAACCGCCGATGATGCCGAGCACGGGAGTGGAATGTCCGTCCGCCATGGAAAACGCCCTTTCACTGGGATAATCACCGGGTGGTGTTAGGACAAAATCGGCGCGGATGCAATTGGACGGATGCCGCCCGGCCGCATTATGCTGCGGCCATGACCCGCGAACAGCCCAAGAATCCCCTGCACGGCATCACGCTGGAAGCCGTGCTGACCACCCTGGTCCGGCATTACGGCTGGGCCGGATTGTGCCAGCAGATCAATCTGCAATGCTTCTTCAACAACCCCAGCATCAAGTCGAGCCTGAAATTCCTGCGCCAGACGCCGTGGGCGCGGCAGAAGGTGGAGGAGCTTTACCTGAAGCTCACGGCTTCTCGAACTTGAGCGACAGCGAGTTGATGCAGTAGCGCAGCCCGGCCGGCCCCGGCCCGTCGTCGAAGACGTGGCCCAAATGGGCGTCGCATTTGGCGCACAGCACTTCCGTCCGGACCATGCCGTGGCTGCGGTCGCGCTCCTCGGTCACCGCCTCGGGGGCGGCGGGCATGGAGAAGGCGGGCCAGCCGCAGCCGGAGTTGAATTTCGCCTCGGACAGGAACAGTTCCTGGCCGCAGCAGATGCAGGCGTATCTGCCCGGCTGGAAATGATGGTCGTACTCGCCGGAAAACGGCCGTTCCGTCGCCTTTTGCCGGGTCACGGCGTATTGGCCGGGGCTCAGCTGGGCCTGCCATTCGGCGTCGGTCTTCACCACCTTGTCGCTCATGGCCACCATCCCTGTCATTCCGCTCCGATCGTACCCGTTCGGCCCCGCCGTGCCAAACGCGGATCCCTCGCTATTGCTCGAGATGACATGGTGAGCGGCCGCCCAAGAAAAAAGCGCGGCCCCTTTTGGAACCGCGCCTTTTCACTCGAAGCTGACCCGAGGATCAATCCTCGTGGTGACGCTCGCGCTTGGAAGCGGCGCGCTCGGCTTCCAACTGGGCGGAGATGTCCTCGCCGGTGGTCTGATCCACCTGCTTCATGGACAGCTTCACCTTGCCGCGGTCGTCGAAGCCCAGGACCTTGACCTTGACCACGTCGCCCTGCTTGACCACGTCGGCGGTCTTGGCGACGCGCTCGCGGGCCAGTTCCGAGATGTGGACCAAGCCGTCGCGCGAGCCCAGGAAGTTCACGAAGGCGCCGAAATCGACGACCTTCACGACCTTGCCGTTGTAGACCACGCCCAGCTCCGGCTCGGCGACGATGCCGCGGATCCAGTCGATGGCGCGCTGGGCGGCATCGGCGTCCACCGAGGCGACCTTGATGGTGCCGTCGTCGTCGATGTCGATCTTGGCGCCGGTCTGCTCGCAGATCTCGCGGATGACCTTGCCGCCGGTGCCGATGACTTCGCGGATCTTCTCCTTGGGGATGGAGATGGTGGTGATGCGCGGAGCATTGCCCGACACCGAATCACGGGCGTGATCCAGGCCCTTGTTCATCTCGCCCAGGATGTGGATGCGGCCGTCCTTGGCCTGGCCCAGGGCGATCTTCATGATCTCCTCGGTGATCGAGGTGATCTTGATGTCCATCTGCAGCGCGGTGACGCCGTCGACGGTGCCGGCCACCTTGAAGTCCATGTCGCCGAGGTGATCCTCGTCGCCCAGGATGTCGGACAGCACGGCGAACTCGGCGCCTTCCTTGATCAGGCCCATGGCGATACCCGCCACCGGCTTGGGCAGGGGCACGCCGGCATCCATCATGGCCAGCGAGGTGCCGCAGACGGTCGCCATGGAGGACGAGCCGTTGGACTCGGTGATCTCGGAGACCACGCGCATGGTGTAGGGGAAGGCCTCCTTGGCCGGCAGGGTCGGGCGCATGGCGCGCCAGGCCAGCTTGCCGTGGCCGATCTCGCGGCGGCCGGGCGAGCCCATGCGGCCGGCTTCACCCACCGAGTAGGGAGGGAAGTTGTAGTGCAGCATGAAGTGCTCGCGGTACTCGCCCGCCAGCTGGTCGATGATCTGCTCGTCCTGGCCGGTGCCCAGCGTGGCGACCACCAGGGCCTGGGTCTCGCCGCGGGTGAACAGGGCGGAACCGTGGGCGCGGGGCAGAACGCCGACCTCGACCTCGATGGCGCGGACGGTCTTGGTGTCGCGGCCGTCGATGCGCACGCCGGTCTTCAGGATGTTGCCGCGCACCACGTCGGCTTCCAGGTGCTTCAGGATGCCGCCGGCGACGGCCAGCTCGGCCGTCTCGGTCAGCAGGGCCAGGGCCTTCTTCTTCACGGCGCCAACGGCGGCGTAGCGGTCCTGCTTCTTGATGATCTTGTAGGCTTCGGCCATCTCGGCGGGAACGCCGGCATCGGCGAACTTGCCGTTGACCACCGCCACCTCGGCGGGGGGCTCGGGCAGGTCCCACGGGTCCTTGGCGCATTCCTCGGCCAGATCGATGATCGCCTGGATCACCGCCTGGAACTCGCGGTGGCCGAACATCACGGCGCCCAGCATGATGTCTTCCGACAGCTGCTTGGCCTCGGACTCGACCATCAGCACGCCTTCGACGGTACCGGCGACCACCAGGTCCAGCTCGCTGTTGGGCAGGTCGCCGACCAGCGGGTTCAGCACATAGGCGCCGTTCACATAGCCGACGCGGGCCGCACCCACCGGGCCCATGAAGGGCAGGCCGGAAATGGTGAGCGCCGCCGAGGTGCCGACCAGGGCGGCGATGTCGGGGTCGTTCTCGAGATCATGGCTCAGCACGGTGCAGACCACCTGCACTTCGTTGCGGAAGCCATCGGCGAACAGCGGGCGGATCGGGCGGTCGATCAGGCGGGAGACCAGGGTCTCCTTCTCGCTCGGACGGCCCTCGCGCTTGAAGAAGCCGCCGGGGATCTTGCCCGCGGCGAAGGCCTTCTCCTGGTAGTTCACCGTCAGCGGGAAGAAGTCGATGCCGGGCTTCTGGCTCTTGGCGCCCACCACGGTGCACAGCACCGAGGTTTCGCCATAGGTGACCATCACGGCGCCGTCGGCCTGGCGGGCGACCTTGCCGGTCTCCAGAACCAGCTTGCGGCCGCCCCAGGTGATTTCCTTGCGGTGGACATTGAACATGGACATGTAAGTCACTTCCTTATGTTTAGGACCGCCGCCGGATTGCGGTCGGTCCCGGCGTCAATTTCTCGTACAGGCCGTGTTTCAGGCGGCTCGAATACGGACACCCGCGCGGAGCCATCCCCGCGCGGGTGCATTCCAGGCGACGCCCGGCCTTCGTATGTCTGTCGGTCAGGATTACTTGCGCAGACCGAGGCGGCCAATCAGGCCCTCGTAGCGCTTGTTGTCCTTGGCCTTCAGGTAGTCGAGCATGCGACGACGCTGGCCGACCATGATCAGCAGGCCGCGGCGCGAGTGGAAATCCTTCTTGTGAGACTTCAGGTGCTCGGTCAGGTTGCGAATGCGCTCCGACAGAATGGCGACCTGGACTTCGGCGGAACCGGTGTCGCCTTCCTTGGTCGAGTATTCCTTGACGAGTTCCTGGGTACGCTCAGCAGTGATCGACATCGTCTACTCCTATTTATCGGTGAGGTTCATGACCCGCACCGGACGGATTTCTCCGCTTTCGATGCGAACCAACGCCACCAGCCGCTCGGCCTGCATCGCCCGGCACACCGTGCCTTCGGCGAGTTCAGCCTGCGGATGTCGGGAAGCCACGTGCGAGATTGACACGGGATTACCGCTCTGGAGGCGGCGGGCCTCGCTTTCCGTCAGGGCCAGGGCCGGGATGTCGTCCAGCGCGGTCTCGATGGGAAGCAGAAAGGTCCAAGGGGCGGGAACTTGCCCCAGTTGCTCCAGGGATTCAAGGGAAATCGCGTTTTGGAGGTCGAACGGGCCGCAGGCGATCCGCCGCAGTACCGAGACGTGGCCCACCGTGCCGAGAGCCAGGGCCAGGTCGCGGGCCAGGGAGCGCACATAGGTGCCCTTGCCGCAATGGACCTGGAAATCGGCGTGGTCGGCATCGGGCTGGCCCAACAGGGTGAACGAGTCGATGGTGACGCGGCGCGGCTTGATCTCCACCTCTTCCCCGGCCCGGGCCAGGTCGTAGGCCCGCTGGCCGTCGATCTTGATGGCGGAATAGGCGGGCGGAATCTGCTCGACCTCGCCCAGGAAGGCGGGCAGGGCGGCGACGATGGCTTCGGCGGTGGGGCGGTGGGGCGAGGTCGCGATGACCTCGCTCTCCCGGTCGCAACTGGCGGTGGCCTCGCCCCAGCGCACCTGGAAGCGATAGGTCTTGGCCCCGTCCATGACGTATTGCACCGTCTTGGTGGCCTCGCCCAGCGCGATGGGCAGCACGCCCGAGGCCAGGGGGTCCAGGGTGCCGCCGTGGCCCACCTTGGCGGCGTTGAGGATGCGCTTGACCTTGGCCACCACCTGGGTGGAGCCGATGCCCAGCGGCTTGTCGATGGCCAGCCAGCCGTTGACGGGATCGCCCTTGCGCTTGCGGGCCATGGGATAGGTCTTCCTTCCAGTAGGGGAACAGGTCGGGCTGCCGCCCGGACCCGCTTGCTCACTTCGTTCGTCCCTACGGGACCGCACCTTGCGGTGCGTCGTTTGCCCCGTTGGGGCTGCACGGGGCCGTGGGCCCCAAACCCCATTCATTTTCAAAAAAGGGTGGGTCCGGGAGGCATGCCTCCCGGTCGGGGGCCGGGGCGGAAGCCCCGTTTGGGACCCTCTCAGCGCCCCATCAGCGTCAGCAGGGCCTTGACCGTGTTCGCGGCGCCGTCGGCGATCTGGGAGATGGAGGAGTCCAGCATGTAGCAGGGCGAGGTCACCACCTTGCGGCCCTTGTCCACCACCACGCCGCCGTGACCGGCCGGGGTGTGCCTGGCGCCCATGGCCTCGATGGCCTTGGCGGTGCCCTCGTCGCTGCCGATGGTGACGTCGACGCCGTCGCCGAAAATCCTGGCCACCAGGGCCGGGGCGATGCACAGGGCGCCGATGGGCTTGCCCGCCGCCGCCATGGCCTTGACCGCCGCCTCGGTATCGGGGTCCACGACGCAATCGGGGCCCTGGGTGGCGAAGGTGCAGAGGTTCTTGGCGGCGCCGAAGCCGCCCGGGAAGATCAGGGCGTCCACGTCGGCCGGATTGAACTCGGCCAGCGGCTTGATGGCGCCGCGCGCGATGCGCGCCGATTCCACCAGCACGTTGCGGCTTTCGCCGGCGGCTTCCTGGCCGGTGAGGTGGTTGACCACGTGCATCTGGGCGCGGTCGGGGGCGAAGCACTGGTAGGTGCCGCCCTGGCGGTCGATGGCCAGCAGGGTCAGCACGGCCTCGTGGATCTCGGCGCCATCATAGACGCCGCAGCCGGACAGGACCACGGCGAAGCGGGGTTTGGCGGTCATGGCGGGTTCCTCATCCTTCGGGAAAATTCGGGTGATTATACGATTCCCCGAAGCAAGGGCCATGGTCTATCGTTTCCGTCCCGTCGATACCACGTGAGTCCCATGAGCAGCAATCCGGCCTATGCCACCCTGGAAGACCGTTTCCGCAAGATGAACTCCGTCGCCGAGGCGCTGTCGGTGCTGTCGTGGGACATGGCGACCATGATGCCGGAGGGCGCCGCCGAGGTGCGCGCCGAGCAGGTGGCGACCTTGCGCGGCATCAACCACGAGCAGATTACCGCTCCCGACATGGGCGAATTGCTGGACAAGGCGGCGGCCGGGCCGCTGGACGCGTGGCAGGCGGCCAATCTGCGCGAGATGCGCCGCGACTGGATCCATGCGGGCGCCCTGCCCGCCGATCTGGTGGACGCCCTGGCGCGGGCCGAGTCGGCCTGCGAGATGGTGTGGCGCCAGGCCCGTCCGGCGGCCGATTTCAAGGCCGTCCTGCCGGCGCTGAAGGTGCTGCTGGGGCTGGCGCGCGAGGTGGGGCACGTCAAGGCCGACGCATTGGGCGTGTCCATCTACGACGCCTTGCTGGATCAGTACGAGCCGCTCGGTCGCTCCGCCGAGATCGACGCGGTGTTCGACCCGCTGGAAAAGTTCCTGCCCGGCTTCATCGGCGAGGTGCTCGACGCCCAGAACGCCCGCCCGCCGGTCATCGAGCCCGAAGCTCCCTTTCCCATCGACCGGCAGAAGGCGCTGGGCATCCGCCTGATGGAGGTGCTGGGCTTCGATTTCCGCCACGGCCGCCTGGACGTGTCGCACCATCCGTTCTGCGGCGGCTATCCCGGCGATATCCGGGTCACCACCCGCTATGACGAGGACGACTTCGCCTCGGCCATGATGGGCGTGCTGCACGAGACCGGCCACGCGCTCTACGAGTTCGGCCTGCCGTCCGGTCATTGGCGGCCCCAGCCGGTGGGCCGGGCGCGCGGCATGGTGGTACACGAATCCCAGTCGCTGCTGATGGAGATGCAGGCCTGCCGTTCCAAGGAATTCGCCGGCTTCCTGTCGCCGCTGCTGAAAAGCACCTTCGGCGCCGATGGCCCGGCCTGGGAGCCGGACAACATCCACCGGCGCGGCATCCGGGTCAGCCGGGGCTTCATCCGGGTCGAGGCCGACGAGGTCACCTATCCCGCCCATGTCATCATCCGCTATCGCCTGGAAAAGGCGCTGATCGAAGGACGGATGGAGCTGGAAGATCTGCCCGGCGCCTGGAACGAGGGCTACGAGCGGCTGCTGGGCATTCGGCCGCCCGACGACCGGCTGGGCTGCCTGCAGGACATCCACTGGTATGGCGGCGCCTGGGGCTATTTCCCCACCTACACCCTGGGGGCCATGACCGCCGCCCAGCTGTTCGACGCGGCCAGGACCGCCGATCCCCAGGTGATGCAAGGCCTGGCCGGCGGCGATTTCCGGCCGCTGCTCGGCTGGCTGCGCGCCAATGTCCATTCCAGGGGCTCGCTGGTTTCCACCCGCGAGCTGCTGACCCAGGCCACCGGCCGCCCCCTCGACCCCACCGTGTTCGAGACCCATCTGCGGCGGCGCTATCTGGGCTGAGGCATTTGGAGTAGACTCGACCCATGCTCGGCTGGTTGTCCCGTCTGGTCCTCGACAAGCGGGCGCGCGAGGCGCTGAAGCGCCCGGCGCCGGTGGATTCGGCGTGCCCGAAGGTCGCGGGACCGAAGAAGAGGGAACGCGACCCCGCCACCGCCCTGGCCGAGGCGGAGGAGCGCATGAAGCGCCTGCCGCCGGAAAAGGCCCAGCTGATCCGTTCGGCCATGCTGGTGCACCGGGCGCGGCAATCGGTGCTGGCCGAGCTTTCCGACGACGAGCGGGCCAAGCTGGAGCAGGTGGCGCGCAAGGCGCTGCTGGGGGGAGGTTGAGCATGTTCGGCTTCCTCAAGACCCTGTTTGGCCCCGGTGAGCCGAAGGCGAAGCCAAAACCGAAATCCAAGCCCAAGGCGCGGCCGCCGGCCAGGGCCGACTCCGGCTCGGACCGCGCCGCCTTGCTGAAGCGCGCCCAGGAGGTCCACCGCGCCAAGCGCAAGATTCTCGACGCCCTGTCGGACGAGGACCGGGCCAAGCTGGTGGGCATGGCCATCCTCACCTTCCTCAACCAGGGCCGCGAGCCCGACGACAAGAAGAGATAGCCCGCAACGTGAGCATTTTCCCCGATTCCAAGGCCCTGGCCGCCGGCGTGCTGGCCGGCGAGCGCCGTGCCCTGGCCCGCGCCATCACCCTGATCGAATCCACCCGGCCCGACCACCGCGAGGCGGCGGAGGAACTGATGCACGAACTGTTGCCCCATACCGGGCGCTCGGTGCGGATCGGCATCACCGGCGTGCCCGGCGCGGGCAAGAGCACCTTCATCGAAAGTTTCGGCCTGCACGTGCTGGAGATGGGCAAGAGGCCGGCGGTGCTGGCGGTGGACCCCTCCAGCCCGCGCTCGGGCGGTTCGATCCTCGGCGACAAGACCCGCATGGAGGACCTGTCGCGCGACGCCCGCGCCTTCATCCGCCCCAGTCCGTCGGGCTGCACCCTGGGCGGCGTGGCGCGCCGTACCCGCGAGGCCATGCTGGTCTGCGAGGCGGCGGGCTTCGACGTCATCGTGGTGGAGACGGTGGGCGTCGGACAAAGCGAGACGGCGGTGGCCGACATGGTCGACATGTTCCTGCTGGTCCTGGTGCCGGGCGGCGGCGACGAGTTGCAGGGCATCAAGAAGGGCATCGTCGAACTGGCCGACGCCATCGTCGTCAACAAGGCCGACGGCGATCTGGCGGCGGCGGCGGCCCGCGCCGCGCGGGACTACAAGAATGCGCTCCACCTGCTGGCCCCCGCCTCGCCCCACTGGACGGTGCCGGTGCTGACCTGCTCGGCCCTGGCGCGCGCCGGCATCGACGAGGTGTGGTCGACCATCGCGTCTTATCGCGACACCATGGATAAGGCGGGCGCCCTGCAGGAACGCCGCGCCGCCCAGGCCCATGCCTGGATGTGGAACGAGGTGTCGGAGACCCTGCTGCAGGCCTTGCGCGACGACCCCCGGGTCGAACTCCTGCTGCCGGAAATGGAGCGCGGCGTCGCCGCCGGGAAAATGGCCCCGGGGGCGGCGGCACGGGCTTTGGTCCGCACCTTCCGGGGGCGGAGCTGAATGACAGGGATGCCCCTTGGCGTATTCTTGATAAACAGGCTATCCTCAGGCCTCTATATGAAGGCGACGGAATGAACATGCAGACACCAATGACCGAGAGCGGCCTCCTCAAGCGGGAGCTGGTGGGGCTGTTCGGACATCTCCAGAAGATCCGCACCGAACTGGCCGCCCTCAACCCGCCCGGCGCGACGGACCATTTCGGCAGCATGTCGGAGCAGTTGGACGCCATCGTCGGCGCCACCGAAAGCGCAACCAACACCATCATGGAAAGCATGGAGAGCATCAGCGAGCTGATGTGCGAGGCCCGTGCCGCCGCCGTCGACAGCCAGCCGCTGGCCCAGGTCTTCGACAAGGTGGACGATCAGGTCAACCAGGTGTTCGAGGCCTGCTCCTTCCAAGACATCACCGGCCAGCGCATCTCCAAGATCGTCAACTCGCTGAAATTCGTCGAGGATCGGATCAAGGCCGTCATCCTCACCTGGGGCAAGGACGAGCTGACCAAGGTGGTGGTCGAGATCAAGAAGGAAGAGGTCGACCCCGACAAGGCGCTGCTGCACGGCCCGCAACTGCCCGGCCAGGGCGTCTCCCAGGCCGACGTGGACCGCATGCTGGGCCAGGACGCCATCGACAAGCTGTTCGGGTAGAGTCTTTTATTTGTCCCTCGCCGGGCGCTCGCCTCCGCGAGCTTGGCCGCCGCCGCAATGGCGGCTGATTCCGGCGGCTACTGCCGCCAGAACGCCGGAACGAACAGCACCAGCACGGTGAACAGTTCCAGCCGGCCCATCAGCATTCCCATGGACAGCAGCCACTTGGCCAGGTCGGGCAGGCCGGCATAGGAGCCGCCCGGGCCGATCTCCGGCCCCAGGCCCGGCCCGAGATTGGCCAGGGCCGCCGCCGCTCCCGATACCGCCGTGACGAAGTCCAGGCCCAGGAAGGCCAGCGACATGGCCAGCATGGCGAAGGACAGGGCGTAGACGAACAGGAAGCCCATCACCGAGCCCAGTACCTCTTCCGGAATGGGGCGGCGGTTGAAGCCGGCGATCAGCACGGCATGGGGCCGCAGCAGGCGGCGGATCTGCATCAGGGCGTCGGTGAACAGGAACTGGAAGCGGAAAACCTTGATGCCGCCGCTGGTCGAGCCGGCGCAGCCGCCGACGAAGGCCAGGAAGAACAGGATGGCCGCCGGCATGCCGCCCCAATTGCCGTAATCCAGGGTGAAATGGCCGGTGCCGGTCATCACCGACACCACGGTCAGCGCGCCGTGGCGCAGCGCGTCCAGCGGCGGCAATCCCCGGCTGGTCACCAGCCAGGCCGACACCCCCATGATGCCCAGCAGCAGCAGGGCGAAATACCAGCGCAGTTGATGGTCGCGGACCACGACCTTGCGGTTGCCGCGCAGGAAATGGAAGAACAGCAGGAAGGGCATGCCGCCCAGGATCATGCCCAGCGTGATCAGCATGGTGATCACGGCGCTGTCGAAATGGCCCACCGAGGCGTCGGAGGTCGAGGCGCCCGAGGTGGAAATGGTACCCATGGCATGGACCAGCGCCTCGAAGCCGCTCATGCCGGCCAGCCACAGGGCCAGGGCCAGCAGGGCGGTGGCGCCGCAATAGCCGGCCAGGATGGAGAGCGCGATGCGCCGCCCGCGCGAGGTGGCGCGCTCGGCCGGGCCGGGGACCTCCAGGCGGAACATCTGCATGCCGCCCACCGCCAGGTCGGGCAGCACGGCGATGGCCATGGCGATGACCCCGATGCCGCCCAGCCAGCCTAGCAGCGCCCGCCACAGCAGCAGCCCGCGCGGCAGGGCGTCCAGCCCGCGGATCACCGTGGCGTTGGTGGTGGTCAATCCGGCCAGGGATTCGAACGCCGCGTCGGTGAACGACAATTGCAGCGGGCCGTAGATCAGGGGCAGGGCGGCGAACAGCCCGGGCACCAGGAAGCCGAAGGTGGCGGCCAGATAGGTCTGGCGCACGCTGCGGCGCTGGTGGGGAATGCGGGTGCCCAGCAGCAGGGCCAGGCCGAAGAACAGGGTCAGGCCCGACGAGGTGGCGAAGACCTGCCATTCCTCGTGCCCGTCGCGGAAATCGATCACCGCCGGCAGCCACATGGCGGCGGCCAGGACGCAGACCAGGGTGCCGATGGTGGAGAGTACGGGGCGGAGGTCGATCATGGTGCCGCTACTCCCGCCAATAGCTGCGCGAGAACAGCACCGCCACGGTGAACAGTTCCAGGCGGCCCAGCATCATCTCGGCGGCCAGGATCCACTTGGCGGCATCGGGCAGCGGACGATAGCTGCCGAACGGACCGATCACCTCGCCGATCCCCGGCCCGGCATTGGCCAGGGCGGCGGCCGATCCCGACAGCGCCGTCAGAAAGTCGACGCCGACGATGCTCAGGCCCAGGGCGAACAGCGCGAAGGTGAAGAAGTACATCACCACGAAGCCCTGCACCGAATCCAGGATGGATGGCGCGATGGGGCGCTGGTTGTAGTGGATGACGAAGACGCCGTGCGGGTGGAGCAGGCGCTTCAGGTGGATGCCGGCCAGGGCGAACAGCAGCTCCCAGCGGAAGATCTTCACCCCGCCGGCGGTCGAGCCGGTGCAGCCGCCGATGAACACCAGGATGAAGAACACCACATGGGCGAAGCCGCCCCAGGCGCCGTAATCGGTGGAGACGAAGCCGGTGGTGGTGACGGTGGACACCACGTTGAAGGTGGCGTGGCGCACGGCGATGCCCAGACTCATGTCGTTGACCGCCCATTGCCACAGCGCCATCACCCCGGTGGCGGTGCCGATGAACATCAGGTACCAGTGGGCCTGGGCGTCGTCGAGGATGCGGGGGCGGCCCCGGCGCCACGGGCCGGTCCACAGCACGAAGCTGGAGCCGCCCACCATCATGGCGAAGATGGCCACCCACTGCACGGCGGTGTTCCAATGGGCCAGCTTGGCGTCCGAGGTGGAAAAGCCGCCGGTGGAGATGGCGGCCATGGCGTGGCAGACGGCGTCGAACCGGCCCATGCCCGCCGCCCAGAAGGCCAGTGCCGCCAGGGCGGTGAACACCACGTAGACCATGGTGATGGAGGTGGCCACCTGGGTGATGCGCGGCTTGATGGTGTCGGTCTTGTCCGAGGTCTCCATGCGGAAGACCTGCATGCCGCCGATGCGCAGCAAGGGCAGGATGGCCACCGCCATGATGATGATGCCCTCGCCGCCCAGCCAGTTGAGCAGGGCCCGCCAGATCAGGATGCCGCGTGGGGCGTGGTCCAGGCCGACGATCACCGTGGCCCCGGTGGTGGTCAGCCCGCTCATGGCCTCGAACACCGCGTCGGTGGGGGACAGGCGCAGATTGCCGAAGGCGAAGGGCAGCGCCGCGAAGGCCGCCGTGCTGATCCAGGCCAGCGTGGTCAGCATGAAGGCCTGCCGCGCCGACAGCGACGGCCGCCCCCTGGTGCGGGTGCCGAAGATCAGGGCCAGCCCCGAGAAGGCGGTGACCATGCTCGACACCGCGAAGACCTTCCAGTCCACGTCGCCGGCCAACAGGTCGACCACCGCCGGAATGCCCATGGCCGCAGCCAGCACCAGCAGCAGGAAGCCGTTGACGAAGAGAACCGGCCGGATATCGATCAAGTCATCTGTCCCCTTGGATAGGGATGACTCATGGAAGGATTCGCCGCCCCTGTAAAGCCCTGTCTTGTTTCCGGGCGGATGCCGCCGGAATGCGGCCGGAAGGGCCGCACCCGGCGCAATGTCCCGGCCCGCCGAACGCCGGCCGGCGTTAGGTGAAGCGCTGGGCGATGGTGGCGAATAGGGCCCTGAGCGCCAGGGCCTCGCCGCCCTCGGGCCGGCCGGGGCGTCCCGCGCCGTTCCAGGCCATGATGTCCAGATGGGCCCAGGGCACTTCCGCTTCGACGAATTCCTGCAAGAACAGGGCGGCGGTGATGGCGCCGGCATGGGGGGAATCCGAGGCGTTGGTCAGGTCGGCCACCTTGGAATCGATCATGCGGCGATAGGGCTTGTGCAGCGGCAGCCGCCACATGGGCTCGCCCTCGGCCTCGCCGTTCCTGAGCAGGTCGGTGGCCAGCAGGTCGTTGTTGCTGAACAGGGCGGGCAGGTCGGTGCCCAGGGCGCTGCGTGCCGCCCCGGTCAGGGTGGCGACATCGATGAGCAGGGCGGGCTTCTCGGCCGAGGCCTCGGCCAGGGCGTCGCACAGGATCAGGCGGCCCTCGGCGTCGGTGTTGCCCACCTCGACGGAAAGACCCTTGCGGGTGGCCAGCACGTCCAGCGGCCGCATGGACTCGCCCGAGACGGAATTCTCCACTGCCGGGATCAGCACCCGCAGCCGCAGCTTCAGCCCGGCGGCCATGATCATGGAGGCCAGGCCCAGGACGTGGGCAGCGCCGCCCATGTCCTTCTTCATCAGCTTCATGTTGGACGACGGCTTCAGGTCCAGCCCGCCGGTATCGAAGCACACCCCCTTGCCCACCAGGGTGAGCTTGGGGGCGCGCTCGTCGCCCCAGGTGAGGTCGATCAGCCGGGGGCGGCGGCTCTGGGCGGCGCCACGCCCCACGGCGAAGATGGCGGGATAGTTCTCGGCCAGCAATCCGTCGCCGACGACCACCCGGCATCTGGCGCCGAAGCGTGCCGCCAGGGTGTCGGCGGCGGCGGCCAGTTCGGCCGGTCCCATGTCGGCGGCGGGGGTGTTGATCAGATCGCGCACCAGGCAGACGGCCTCGGCGTCGCGCTCCACCCGGGCGCGGTCGGCGCCTTCGGGCCATGTCAGGCGAGGGAAATCCTTGCCCTTGCGCGCCTTGTAGCGGTCGAAGGCATAGGCCGCCAAAGTCCAGGCCAGGGCGGCCCGCCCGGCCTGGATGGCGGGCAGCGGCGCGGCCAGCCGGTAGGCGCGGCCGGCTGGAAGCTTCGAGGGGAAATGGGCGAAGGCCCAGGGGTCGTCCTCGTCGGGCAGTCCGGCCAGCACCCCGGCCAGGGCGCCACCCTCGCCGGGCAGCAGGCAGACGGAACCGGGCTCGGCCTTGAAACCTGTCTGCTCCACCCACTGGCGCACGGCTTGGGACTGACCGTCCAGCCATGGGGCAAGCTCACCCTTGCGCAAGGCGATCAGATCCGTCGCCGTGTCGTCGGCCTCGACCAGTTGCTCCAGCACCCCGACCTCCTTTGATCAATACGTCCCTCGACCGGCGGGCGGATCGCCGCCGCGGCCCTTTGGGCCTGACCCGGCCTCATCGTGGCCGGGTGAATTCCCTGTTGAAGACAGCCCGCGCTTGCTTCCATGATCGGTGACCATCCACGGTTTGGGAAGCGTCATGTCTCTCACCCTCGTCGTCGGCACCAAGCGCTGGTCTTCCTGGTCCCTGCGGGCCTGGATGGCCCTGGCGGTCACCGGTACCCCGTTCCGTGAAGTGTTCATCGAACTGCGCCAGCCCGAGACCAAGGCCAGGATTCTCGAATGGTCGCCGTCGGGCAAGGTTCCCCTGCTGGACGACGATGGCGTCAAGGTCTGGGACTCGCTTTCCATCTGCGAATATCTGGCCGAGCGCTTCCCCGAGGCCGGGCTGTGGCCCGCCGGGCGCGAGGCCCGCGCCCTGGCCCGCTCCATTTCGGCCGAGATGCATGCCGGCTTCGTGCCGCTGCGCTCCACCTGCCCCATGGACGTGGTGGAAGATCACCCCATGGCCGAGATACCCGGCGACGTTCGGGGTGACGTGGCCCGCATCGACGCCCTGTGGACCGAATGCCGCGGCCGCTTCGGCCAGAATGGACCCTACCTGTTCGGCGCTTTCAGCAATGCCGATGCCATGTACGCTCCCGTCGTCACCCGCATCCGCACCTACGGCCTGCCGGTGGGGCCGGTATCCAGCGCCTATTGCGACGCCATCATGGCCCATCCGGCCATGCAGCGCTGGATCGCCGAGGCCAGGGCGGCGGGGTAGGCTCTCCGCCGGTCTGCGGCCGGGACGGTCGCGCTCCGTGGCATGTTGGAGCACGGGCGTCTTGCCCGCATGGGGGCTCTCAGAACACTCGCCGCGCCCGCAGTGCGGCGGTGATGGTGCCGTCGTCCAGGTGGTCCAGTTCGCCGCCCACCGGCACGCCGTGGGCGAGGCCGGAGACGGTGACGTTGCATCCGGCCAGTCGCTCGGCCACGTAATGGGCGGTGGTCTGGCCCTCCACCGTGGCCGGGGTGGCGAGGATCACCTCGGTGACGGCGGGATCAAGGGCGCGGGCCACCAGGGAGTCGATGCCCAGATCCTCCGGCCCGATGCCGTCCAGCGCCGAGAGCAACCCGCCGAGAACGGCGTAGCGGCCCTTGAAGCTGCCGGTGCGCTCCATGGCCCACAGCCCGGCCACGTCCTCGACCACGCAGAGCAGGGTGGGGTCGCGCCGGTGGTCGGCGCAGATGGCGCAGGGATCGATGGTGTCGAAATTGCCGCACACCGAGCAGGTCCGCACCTTGGCGGCGGCCTCGGCCATGGCCTGGCCGAGCGGCACCAGCAGGGATTCCCGCTTCTCCACCAGCCGCAGCGCGGCGCGCCGGGCCGAGCGCGGCCCCAGTCCCGGCAACCGCGAAAGAAGTTGTATCAGGCGTTCGATCTCGGGGCCGACCATTGCGGAGGCGGAACTATGCCGGGATCAGAACGGCAGCTTGAAGCCGGCCGGCAGGTTCAGCCCGCCGGTCAGCTTGGCCATCTCGTCGGCCATGGCGGTCTCGGCCTTGGCCTTGGCGTCGTTGAAGGCGGCCAGCAGCAGGTCTTCCAGCACTTCCACGTCGTTGGGGTCGACCAGGGACGGGTCGATCTTGACCTTCTTCAGCTCGTACTTGCCGTTGAGCGTCACCTGCAGCATGCCGGCCCCGGACGAGCCGGTGACCTCCATCTCGGCCATGGTGGCCTGCATCTCGGCCATCTTGGACTGCATCTGCTGGGCCTGCTTCATCAGGTTGCCAAGGTTCTTCATAGGTCTTCCTCTCCAGGGAGCATTTCGTCGTCCGGGACGTTTTCCGGGTCCTCGGGCGGCGGGGGCTCGGGCAGTTCCTCCGCGCCGAAGTCGCGCACCGCCTCGATGGTGGCGCCGGGGAAGGCGGCCAGCACCGCCTTGACCAGCGGATGCTCGGCGGCATCGGCGCGGCGGCGCAGTTCGGCGTTGGCCTCCTGCT
>JAVBXM010000234.1 GCA_030824585.1 Phaeospirillum sp.
TGCCGGGTGGGGGCTGGAGGTCGCCTTCGGCCGCGACCCGGGCAAGGTCCGCCGCGACCTGGACAAGGTCCACCGCGAACTGCGGGGCCGGCTGGGCGGCGGCTCGGTCATGGTGGTGACCCGGCCCCGCGACGGCCTGCTGCGCTATCGCGGCCTGATCGTCGGCCTGGCCGAGCGCCGGGCCGTCGATACCTGTCTGGCGGAACGGGCAAGGGTGGGCGAGGAACGCTGCCTGGTGATGACGCCCACCATGCTGGCCGGGGCCTTGGAGGACGAGCGGCGGTTCAAAATGATCTCGGCGCATTGATGGAAAGCACGTATGCTCTGGATATAAGTAATTTCGGGGTGCCATCGACCCTTGGAGAAATGGGCGGTTGGTTCCGACGGAACGCGGATCGGGTCGAACCGGAGCGGACATTCGTGACGAAGTTTGACGGAGTAGTGTACCCGCCCGATTATGGCGGCGTGGCTTCTGTGCTAGACTCCGGACAATCGGCTAAGGAGGCCAAGATGAAAAGCAAACTGTTCGCTGCCTTGATTTTCGCGGTTGGGCTGCTGGTTTCGCAGGTCCCTGGTGGGGCTCTGGCCGCCGATCCGCCGGTTTCGCTGCTGATGCAGGTCAGCGGCACCGTCGAGCACAGTCGGGACGGCACCGCATGGAAGCCGGTCAACCGCAACAAATACCTGTTCGCCGGCGACATGATCCGCACCGGGGCCGATGGTTCCGGCAAGCTGGTGGATCAGGCCACCAACATGGCGCAGACCATTTCGGGCGGCAGCCAGATCGAAGTGGCCGGCAACGCGCTGAAGGTGGTCAGCGGCAAGCTGTCCGCGCCGGAAGCCGCCTCGGGCGACCTGGTGGCCGGCCTGGGCAACCGCTTCGCCGAGGCCCAGCGCTATACCACGGTGCGCCGCGGCGTCGCCAAGGAAGGCGCCATCAAGCTGCGCGTCGTGCAGCAGGTGACCCTGTCCGCCACCTATCCCGAACTGGCCTGGCAGAGCTTCGGCAAAAGCCACGGCTTCGTCCTGACCATCGACGGCACCGCCCATCAGGTGGCCGGCGCCGACGGCGATCTGGTCCGCTTCAAGGTTCCGGAACTGAGCCCCGGCAAGCACAGCTTCACCGTGGCGGTTCTGGAGAACGGCCAGAAGGTGGCCGAGGCCGACAAGGAGGGCGCCATCATGTGGCTGTCCGCCGCCGAGGACAAGGCGCTGGCCGACAACATCGCCAAGATTCGCGCCATCAACGCCAAGGACGACTTCTCGGTCGCCAACCTGCTCGACGAGAAGGGCGTGACCGTCGCGGCCATGGACCTGTATCGCAAGTATTTCGACGAGAACAAGGACGACAATGAGATGCGTCCGTTGCTGATCCGCGCCTACAACGAGCTGAAGCTGGTCGAGCTGAAGCAGAAGGAAGCGCTGGTCTACAACGACAAGCTCAACGCCAACTGACCCTCATGGGGCGCCCTCTTCCGCGAGGAGGGCGCCCCTCTTGATTCCGGGGAGCGCCATGAGCGGAATGACCAAGCGATACGACATTCTCTTCACTCTCGTCCTGTTCCTGATCGCCATCCCCGCGCAGACTTTCGAATGGTTCGCCCTTCTGGAGGACCAGACGCTGTCCTTCCGCCACCAGTTGCGGCTGGCCTACGGCGACGTCAAGAAGCTGGCGGTTTCGCCCGAAGTGGTGGTGGTCAACACCGACGAGACGTTCTTCAAGGCCTACAAGAGCTTTCCGCTGCGGCGGACCGACATCGGCGCCATGGTGACCAATCTGAAGGCGCTGGGCGCCAAGGTCATCGCCGTCGACATGCTCATGGACTTCCCCTCGTCGTATAACGAGGACCCGGCGCTGGCCAAGGCGCTGGCCGACGCCGGCAACACCTTGCTGGTGGCCCAGGGCGAGTTCCAGGGCGGCAGGTTCATCAAGGTCAACTACCCGACCGAGCTCCTCGACAAGGCGTCGGGCAGCGCCTACACGAACATCCAGTCCAATTCCAAGCTGGTCACCACCCTGTCGCGCCTCAAGGTCTTCCCCGAGATGACCGGCGAGCGGGGCGGCTGGCCCTTCGCGGTCAAGGCCGCCGCCATGTTCTTGGGGGTCGAGCCCCGGCTGGACGGCAACACCTTGGTGCTGGGCGATCTCCGGGTGCCGCTGGACCACGAGAACAAGCTCTATATCGACTTCCCGCCGCTGCCCACCGGAACGCGCTTTCTCAGCCAGTCGGCGGGGCTCTCCGCGCTGGAATTCCTCGACATCTCGCAGTTGGACGAGCGCGAGTTGGCGGAACTGGAATATTGGGTGAAGGACAAGATCGTCGTGCTCGGCGATACCTCCGAGGTGTCCCACGACTGGTTCGACACCCCGGTGGGCATGGTCTACGGGGTGGAGATCATCGCCGATTCCATCAGCTCGATCCTCAAGGGGGCGCCCTTGCGCGCTGCCAGCCCCGGCCTTGACGCCGTGGCTCCCGCCATCTTGTTGATCGCCATGGTGCTGCTGTCGCTTTTTCTCACGCGGCCGCTGCTGCGCGGCATGTTCGTGGTGGCCCTGGGCGTCGGTTTCATCCTGACGGCCAGTTCGCTCTACGTGCACATGGGCGTGGTGATCTCCATGTCCTACGCCATCCTGGCCCTGGTGCTCTCGTACCTGCTGGTGGAGTTCCGCCAGTACCTGATCGAGCGGAACCAGAAGCAGCAGATCGCCAAGACCTTCGGCCAGTACATTCCGCCGGAACTGGTGGCCGAGATGAACAAGAGCGGCCAGCAGGTCACCGTGGGCGGCGAATCGCGCGAGATGACCGTGCTGTTCTCGGATGTGCGCGGCTTCACCACCATTTCCGAAGGCCTGGCGCCGCAGGAACTGACCGTGCTGATGAACGCCTTCCTCAGCCCCATGACCCACGTGATCCACGATCACCGCGGCACCATCGACAAGTACATGGGCGACGCCATCATGGCGTTCTGGGGCGCCCCGCTGCACGATTCCGACCACGCGCGGCACGCCGTGCAGGCGGCGCTGGGCATGGTGAAGAAGATGGAGGAGTTGAAGGACGACTTCATCGCGCGCGGCTGGAAGCCCATCAAGGTGGGCATCGGCCTCAATACCGGCATCATGAACGTCGGCAACATGGGCTCGGACTTCCGCATGGCCTATACGGTGCTGGGCGATGCCGTGAACCTGGGCTCGCGCGTCGAAAGCCTGACCAAGCAGTACGGCGTCAACATGATGGTCACCGAATACACCCAGGCGGCGGTTCCCGGCCTGATCAGCCGCGAGGTCGACCTGGTCCGCGTCAAGGGCAAGGACACGCCGGTGCGCCTGTACGAGCCCGTGGGCTTCGAGGGCGAGGTGGATTCCGAGACGGTGGCGCGGCTGTCGCAGCATCTGGCGGCGCTGGCCATGTTTCGCGAGCAGAAGTGGGAGGCCGCCAAGGTGGCCTTCCAGGACCTGCACAATTCCGATCCCGACAGGGTGCTGTACAAGACCTATCTCGCCCGGATCGAGCATTTCATGGAAGAACCGCCGGGTGCCGATTGGGACGGCGTCTACACGCACAAGGAAAAGAGCTAGTATTTCGGCAGGCTGATATCTCGTCAGGTTTGGGGGTCCGGCCAGGGTTTGGGGAAGCGTGCCGGCAGAAGGAGAGGGTTCGATGATGGCTTCGCGTGCCTTGACGTTGCTGGGTGGCGCCGCGCTGGCGGTGCTGATCGCGGCCTCTCCGGTTCTCGCCCAATCCGCCGACGACCTGATCGGCCAGGCGCGACAGGCCATGCAGGCCGGCAAGGGCGACGATGTGCGCCGCCTGTCCGACCAGATCACCGCGATCCGCTCGGCGCTGCCCGCCTGGGTGGCGGAAAAGCAGCAGGCCGCCTCGGCCGTGCCCGCGCCGAAGCAGCGCGCCGCCATGCTGTGGAACCGGGCGCATCAGCAGGCCATCGCCTCGGCGGGCGGCGGCGAACTGCCCAAGGCCATCGACGAGGCGGCCCAGGCCCTGTCCATCGCCAAGGACAACCTGGGCGAGGGCCATCTCGCCACCATCATCAGCGCCACCGATCTGGCCGCCCTGCAGCAACTGGCCGGGCGGATCGAGGAGTCCGAGGCCAGTTACCAGCTTGCCGCCAAGCTGTCCCAGGCCGCGCTGGGCGACGCCCACCCGGAAACGGTCAAGGTGAACCAGGCCCTGGCCGGGCTCTATCTCTCCCAGGCCAAATACGGCGAGGCCGCCAAGGTCTACGAGGCGGCGGCCAAGGCGTCCGCCGCCGGTTTGGGGGCCAGCCATCCCCAGACCATCGGCCTGCAACTGGCCCTGGCCCGCGCCCAGGTCAACGCGTCCAGGACCAAGGACGCCGACAAGCTGCTGGACACCACCTGCGCCGCCAGCCGCAAGGTCTATGGCGAGGCCCATGGCGAGTTCTCGCGTTGCCTGGCGAGCCAGGGCGCCTTCAAGCGGGCCCAGGGTGATTACGCCGCCGCCGCCACCCTGCTCGACCAGGCGGTGGCCATCCAGAAGCTGGCGGTGCCGCCCGCCGATCCGCTCAGCCTGACCACCCGGATCGAGGCCGGCGGGCTTTACCATCGCCAGGGCCGTCTGGCGGAGTCGCAGCAGATTCTCGAATCCGTGGCGCGCGACGCCCAGGCCGCCAACGATCAGGCCAACCTGCTGTCGGCCAAGGGCGACCTCGCCGACGTGCTGGACGACCGCGGCGAGTACGACGCCGCCGAGAAGATGGCCAAGGAGGTTCTGGACGCCCAGACCAATGCGCTTGGCGCCGCCCATCCCAATACCGTGGCGGCGCTGTCGTCGCTGGCCTCCATCTACCGCAAGCAGGGCCGGCTGCTGGAGGCGGAAAAGACCTTCATGGAGGCGTGGGAGCGCTATCGCAAGGTGCTGGGCACCGACCACCGCTCCACGGTCATCGCCGCCAACAACGTGGGCGAGATCCTGGAAAAGGAAGGCATCTACGAGCGGGCCGAGCCGTTCCTGCGCGGCGCCCTGGACGGCGGGCGCAAGGCGTTCGGCGAGACCCATCCGGCGACGCTGACCACCATGAACAACCTGGCCCTGCTGTATGAAAGCCAGGGCGTCTTCGACAAGGCCGAGCCGCTGTACCAAAGCGTCATCACGGTGTTCAGCAAGACCATCGGCCCCAAGCACCCCGATACCATCGCCAGCACCAATAACCTCGCCTATCTCTACATGCTGAAGGGCGAGTACGACCGTGCGGCCACCATGTTCAAGACGGTGCACGAAGCCTGGGTCAAGGCCTATGGCCCCAGGCACCAGAACACGCTCAAGGCACTGAACAATCTGGCCCGCGCCCAGCACAGGCTGGGCAAGCTGGGCGAGGCGGAGAAGGCCTTCGACACCGCCCTGGCCGGCCGGCGCTCGACCTTGGGCGAGAAGCATCTGGACACCCTGCGGTCCATGCACGACCTGGCCGCGCTCTATCGCACCCAGAAGAAGCCGAAGGAGGCGTCCGCCCTGCTGACCCGGACCCTGGCCGGCGACGAGGCGGTGCTGGGCCCGAGCCATCCCTACACCTTCGAGACCCTGAACACCCTGGCGGCGGTGCAGGAGGACATGGGCGACGTCAAGTCGGCCTTCGCCACCCGCCAGACCACCTTCAAGCGCCGCACCGAATTCCTCAACCGGGTGCTCTACGTCACCGGCGACAACGCCCGCGAAGGCTATGTGCGCCTGCACGCCCCTGAACTGGCCGCCTATGTGGCGTTGCTGACCCGGCTGGACGAGCCCGCCGCCGGCAAGGCGCTGATGGAGATCAGCCTCAACCGCAAGGGCCTGCTGCTCAAGGTGGCGTCGGAAATCCAGCAGGTGACCCGGCTGTCCCGCGATCCCGAACTGACCAAGCTGACCGAGGAACTGGCCGAGGTCAGGAAGCGCCTTGCCGCCCTGACGCTGTCCGGTCCCACCGAGGAGACCAAGGACAACCACGTCGAGGTCATCAACGGCCTGGAAGAGAAGATCAACGAGCTGCAGGGCCAGCTTGGCCGCTCCAGCAGCCGTTTCCAGCAATCGGTGGCGGCCATCGCGCTCGACGATCTGGTCAAGGCGCTGCCCGCCGATTCGGTGGTGGTCGACTTCTTCATCTACGGCGAGGACGGCAGCCAGAAGCTGGTGGCCGCCACGTTGCGCAAGGACAGCGACACCCCGGTCTATGGGCTGGTGAAGTACGAGTCCCTGAAGGCCATCGACGACGGCATCGTCAAGTACCGCACCGACATCCAGAACGAAGAGATCGAGATGGACGACCTGCTGGATATCGGCCAGCAGGTGCACAAGCTGGTCTGGCAGCCCTTGGAGCGCGCCCTGGGCGGACGGACCAAGGTCTACGCCATTCCCGACGGCATGCTGAACATCCTGCCCATCAGCGCCCTGGTGGAGGGCAACCGCAAGTACCTGATCGAGCGGATCGACCTGCACGTCCTCAATTCCAGCCGTGACCTGCTGCCGTCTTCCATTCCGGCGGCCAAGGGCGGCTACCTGATCAACGCCGGTCCCGACTACAACACCGAGGAGGTGGTGGGTAAGGCGACGCTGGACAAGGCGCGCTCGCGTTCGGCCGGCAACGACGTCCAGTCGGCGGTGCGCGGCATGAGCGGCATGCGCGGGCTGAAGTTCGACCCGCTGCCCGGCGCCGAGAAGGAAGGCCAGTTGATCGTCAAGACGGTGGAGGGCCAGGGCAAGCCCACCGCCATCCACTCCAAGGCCGCCGCCCAGGAGAAGGTGCTGCGCGAGGTGGAGCAGCCGCCCGAGGTGCTGCACATCGCCACCCACGGCTTCTTCCTCAAGGCCGACGACACGTTACGCAAGCGCCTGCTCAAGCTGCAGCGCTCCAGCGACTTCCAGTTCCCGCCGCCCGGCGACAACCCGCTGCTGCGCGCCGGCCTGGCCTTTGCCGGCATCAACTCCAACGCCCAGGTGCTGGGGGACATCGATACCGACAACGACGGCGTGCTGACCGCGCTGGAGGTGTTGGGCCTCGACCTGACGGGCACCCAGCTGGCCATCCTGTCGGCCTGCGAAACCGGCCTGGGCGAGGTGCACGAGGGCGAGGGCGTCTACGGCCTGCGCCGCTCCTTCCAGGAGGCCGGGGCCCGGTCGGTGGTGTCGTCCCTGTGGGAGGTCAGCGACGCCGGAACACAAACATTGATGGCGGCTCTTTACAAAAGGTTGCTGGCAGGCAAGACTCCTCACGATGCCTTGCGGGAGGCTCAACTGGAAATGTTGCGCAACAGCCAGTGGAGCATGCCGTATATCTGGTCGGCATTCTTCATGGTCGGTGGTTGATGGCCAAGGCGCGAAGCCAGTCACAACCCAAGCCGGAACGCGGTCCTGTGGGGGGAAGCCGCATGCGGGTGGTGGCGGTATCGTCTGGAATCAGTTGGGTGGAGGTCCCCGAGGCCGACCTCAGGGTTCTGTGCGGCTGCCCCGCCGACAGCGTCAAGCATCTGATCAAGCGCGGCCTGATCGTTCCCACCGAGCGGGGCGGCGTCACCTTCGAGACCGGCCCCAACGCCATCCTGCTGTCCGACGTGCCGCTGCAGAACGGCGCTTTTTCCAATCTGTCGGAATTCCCCACCCTGCAGATGCTCTATCGCCAGGGCATGATCATTCCCGGCCACCCCAACTGTTCGGGGCGCAAGCCCCTGCTGATGGGCCTCGCCCAGCAGGTCGAGGCGCAGATGGAATACGTCATGCGCGGCAATTACGGCCTGCTGTCGGAAGAGGAGATGCTGGCCGCCGGCGTGCCGCCCGACATGGCCGCCGAGTGGATGCGCATGAAGCTGCGCTTCGCCTTCGGGGCCATCCGGCCGCCCCAGGACCTGCTGGATACCTGCATCATCGGCGACGGGGCGGCCATCCTGCCGGGCGGGGTGACGGTGCGGCGCCTCGAAGTCAACGTCTTCGAGTTCGCGTACGCGGGCGAGACGGCCATGGTCGACCTCAACCTGGGGCCGGGCCGCACCTACGAGACCCCCTATCACCTGGGCTATCACGACCTGGAGCGCGAGTACTTCTCGGTGGTCCATTCGGGCGAGGGCGACGGCTGGGACCCCGAGCGGGCCGCCATGTCCTCCATCTTGATGTTCCAGGGCAAGATCTACCTGATCGACGCCGGCCCCAACATCCATTCGGCGCTGCAGGCGCTGGGTATCGGCGTGCAGGAGGTGGAGGGCATCTTCCACACCCATTGCCACGACGACCACTTCTGCGGCCTGACCACCCTGTTCCGCGCCGACCACCGCATCAAGTACTACGCCCTGCCGGCGGTGCGGGCCTCGGTGGCCAAGAAGCTGGCGGCGCTGACCAATATCGGCGAGGATTCCTTCGGCGAGTATTTCGAGATCTGCGACCTGTCGCTGGGGGTCTGGAACGATATCGACGGGCTGGAGGTGCGGCCCATCTTCTCGCCCCATCCGGTGGAAACCACCGTCTTCCACTTCCGCACGCCCTGGGAGGATGGTTTCCGCTCCTATGCCCACATGGCCGACATCGTCTCGCTGGACGTGCTGGGCCAGATGGTCGACGACGACGAGACCCGGCACGGCATCAGCAGCGAATTGATGGCCCAGGTGCGCACCGACTATCTGGTGCCCGCCGACATCAAGAAGCTGGATATCGGCGGCGGCCTGATCCATGGCTGCGCCGAGGATTTCCGCGAGGACAAGTCGGACAAGATCATCCTGTCCCACACCGCCCTGGCGCTGACCAAGGCGCAGAAGAGTATCGGCTCGGGCGCGCCGTTCGGCACGGTGGACGCCCTGATCCCCTCCTACCAGGAATACCGGCTGCGCGCCGCCCACGGCTATCTGGCCGAATACTTCCTCGGTGTGCCGGAACACCAGATCCGCATCCTGCTGAACCATCCGGTGGTGACCTTCAATCCGGAAACCATCCTGCTGCGCGAAGGCAGCTATTGCGAGGACGTGCACCTGATCCTCACCGGCCTGGTGGAGACCATCGAGCCCGATTCCGACCAGACCGCCACCCTGTCGGCCGGCGCCATGATCGGCGAGTCCTACGCCCTGTCGGGCGAGCCCTCCTTCGAGACCTACCGGGCGCTGAGCTTCGTGCGCGCCCTGAAGATTCCGTCCGGGCTGTACCGCAGCTTCGTCGAGCGCAACGAGATGAGCGAGCGCATCTCGCGCCTGGCCGATTTGCGTAATTTCTTCAATCACACCTGGCTGTTCGGCGAGAGCCTGTCCAACCTGACCGAGGTGCGCATCGCCGAGACCTGCCAGCCCTATTACCTCGCCACCGGCGAGGAGATCGACATGACCGGCCAGGATTTCGTCTTCATGGTGCGCGACGGGCGGCTCGACCGTTATTTCGACGGCTCCGTGGTGGAGTATTGCGGCATCGGCGAGCCCCTGAACGAATCCGAGGTGCTGTTCTCCCAGGCGGGGGAGGGGCGTCTGGTGGCGGCCATGCGCAGCGAGCTTCTGCTGGTGCCGGGCTCCATGGTCCGCGATATCCCGGTGGCGCGGTGGAAGCTGCTGGAATTGTATCAGCGGCGCCAGCGCACCTTCTCGTCCCTGCGGCAGGAAGCGGGGGCTCTGTCTTGAGGCATATGCGGATTGTGCTGTCCGCCCTTGCGGTGGCCGGCTGCGCGTCCATGGTCAACGGGCCGTCCTCCGAGGTCAGCATCGCCACCCAGCCGGCCGGAGCCCGCTGCTCCCTGAGCGGCGCCGACGGCTTTTCCGCCGAGATCACCTCCCCGGCGATCCTGCAATTGCCGCACAAGGCCGCCCCCATCACCGTCGCCTGCGAGGCGCCGGGCTATCGCCGCACCGTCAATACCCTCAATACCGGGGGTAGCGGCTGGCTGTGGGCGAACACCGCCTTCATCGTCTTTACCGGCGGTGCGGCCGTCCTTGGCCTGGCGGTCGACGAGGTGGTAGGGGCCAGCACCAGCTACCGCAAGGATTTCTCCATGGAGCTGGACGCCGACGCCGTCCGGCGTATCCGCGCCACACAGCGCAACGGCGGTCCCGTCCTGGACCTTCATTCGCCATAATCTGTTTCTTGCTTGGCAATACCTTTGGGAGCATCCTTCCGGTTGGTAGGGAAGAAGGAGGCACGCATGGCGAGCTGGCAGGAGCACATGCGGGTCGGCATCGATGTCGTCGATGACGACCACCAGGAACTGTTCGCCCTGGTCAAGGAATTCGAGACGGCAAGCCAGACGGCCTCGGGGCAGGTCGATCCCGCCGAGATCGGCCGGATTCTCGAGCGGCTGCAGGCCTATGTGGGCGACCATTTCGAGCGCGAGGAAACCGCTCAGCTGGAATCCGGCTACGAGGGCTATGCCGAGAACAAGCGCCAGCACGACGAACTGCGCCACACCCTCGAGAAGTTCATGGACAAGCACCAGCACGGCGAGTGGGGCGACCTCAAGGTGGCCACCGAGAACATGCGCAGCTTCCTGGCCATCTGGCTGCAGGAGCACATCATGAAGACCGACCGCAAGATGCGCGGCCGCATCCTGCCCTGGGTGCGGAAACGGGCATAGGAAGGCCCGGCCACATTCCCCATTTCATCAGGTCAACGACCCACGGGGGCCTCCAGGCCGTCCGATTGGGGGGCCGCCAAAGCCGTGGCGGCCCTTATTCGATCCGGCACTCGATGAAGACGGTGACGCGCTTGAGCCGCTCGCCCACGTCGGCGACCGACAATTGGGCCGAGGACGCCGCCGTCTGGTAGGTGACGCCGTTGCTGTCGAGATAGCTGCGCGCCAGATCGGCCTTGATGGCGAAGTTGATGTTCTGGGGCAGGTCGCCGGTCCTGTCGGCGATCTTCATGGCGTTCAGCTTGGACGTCACGATGCCGACGATATTGCCGCCCATGTCGATCAGCGGCCCGCCGGAATTGCCCTTCTGCACCGGGGCGGTGATCTGGTAGTGGCGCGGGTCGCCGCGCATGCCGTTCAGGGCGCTGACCACCCCGGCGGTGACGTTGGGCTCGCGCGACAGCAGCGAGGAGAGGGGATAGCCGATCACCACCACCTCGTCGCCGGAACGAAGCGGCCGGTCCAGGCGGAAGCGGGCGATTTCCGGCAGGCGCAACGAGGTCTTGAGCAGGGCCATGTCGTTGGCGCTGTCCTTGGCCTTCAGCGCCGCCACCTCGGCGGGGCCGTCCTGGGGCTTGACGGTGATGGTGCGGCACTGCTCCACCACATGGGCGTTGGTCATCACCACGCCGTCGGTGGACACCACGAAACCCGATCCCGACGACACCTTGCCGCCGCCGGTGGTGGGGCGCGGCGGGACGGTGGAGGATTGCTGGGCCGGTGGCGTGGCGGACGGGATGGACGGCGGCGGCGAGGTGCTGGCCACCTGTGGTCCGGTGGCATTGGGCTTCCACTGGGCGACCCGCTGGTTGGCGGCATCCCGGTCCGGCTGCGTCAGGCGGGTGCCGACGGAATCGCGCTCCTTCTCGTAATTCTGCTTCAGGTTGGCCGGCGCCCGCTGGGCGCCCAGGGCCATCCAGAAATATCCTTCCGTGGCGGATTTGGCGACGCCCTGGCCGTTGACGTACATGACGCCGAGATTGTGCTGGGACTGGGGGTGGCCCTGGTCGGCCGCCTTGCGGAACCATTGGGCGGCCTTGGCCATGTCCTTTTCGGCGCCCAGGCCCATCAGGTAGCCCAGGCCCAGGATGAACTGGGCGGTGGGGCGCCCGGCCTCGGCGGCGGGGCGGGCGTAGTCCTGCGCCTTGGCCTTGTCGGTGGGCATGGCGCGGCCATCCCAGTTGAACTGGGCAAGGCGCTCCAGGGACGGCGGCCAGCCCTTTTCGGCGGCGCGCTTGAAGTACTCGACGCCGCGCCCTTCGTCCTTGTTGATCCCAAGGCCGTTGAAATGAATCTCGCCCATGGCATGGATGGATTCCGGCTGGCCCTTGTCGGCGGCGCGGCCGAACCATACCAGGGCCTGGGCGATATCCTTGGGGACGGCACGGCCGTTGAAATAGGCGCTGCCCAGCCAGTGTTGCGCCAGGGAATCCCCGGCACCGGCGGCGGCGTTGAGTAGCCTAAGCGCCTCGACGTCGTCCTTGGTGCCGCCAAGCCCCTCGAACAGCATGTGGCCCAGCCGCGCCTGGGCGGCGGCGTTGCCGGTGGCGGCCAGGGGCCTGAATTCGCGGATGGCGGCGGTCCAGTCCCGCTTCTGGTAGGCGGCCAGCCCCTCGTCATAGCCGGCCACGGCGGGGGCGGCGCCCACGGCCAGAAGGATGGCGAGGGCGAGGGAAGCGAGCGGGCGGGCCGTCCTCGGGCGCGGGATCATCGGTCTATTCGGCGGCGTCGGCCCGCAGCCGGCTGGCCAGGCGGCCCAGTTCGTCGACGGCGGCGCCCATCTCGGCTTCCAGGGACTGGGTGATGCCGTCGATGCTTTCCGACACGTTCTTCACCTCGCCGGCCACCACGGCGAAGCCCTTGCCGGCCTCGCCGGCGCGCGCGGCTTCGATCAGGGCGTTGAGCGCCAGGATGCGGGTGGTGCCGGTGACCTTCTTGATCTCCTCCACCTTGCGGGATACCACGTCGGCAAGGGTGGCGGTCAGTTCAATGATGCGTTCCTGGTCGGACATGGTGTCGGTTCCCGCGAGAGTGTTTGACGCAGTGTACGGGGGGACCGGCCGCCGGGCAATCGCTTGCGTGTGAATTCGTGCGGTTCGTCGCGGCCTGTGTCATTGTGCGGTGCATCACGGCCGGGGGCGAGGGATCGATGACCATCATGCGTTGCGAGTTGGACGGCAAGCTGGCCGTCATCACCATGGCCAACCAGGCCAAGCGCAACGTGCTGTCCGAGGAGATGATCGACGGAATCATCCAAGGGCTCGCCGAGGCGTCCGAGGCCAAGGCGCGCACGGTCATTCTGCGGGCCGAGCCAGGGGTCAAGGTGTGGTCGGCCGGCCACGACGTGTCCGAACTGCCCAGCGCCCACCGCGATCCCCTGGGCTGGGGCGATCCCCTGCGGGTGGTGATCCGCGCCATCGAGGAATTCCAGGCGCCGGTGATCGCCCTGATCGAGGGCGGCGTGTGGGGCGGGGCCTGCGAAATGGCCCTGGCCTGCGACATGGTGGTGGCCACCCCCGATTCCAGTTTCGCCCTGACGCCGGCCAAGCTGGGCATCCCCTACAATATCTCCGGCCTGCTGACCTTCATGAACGTCACCGGCATCCACGTGGTGCGCGAGATGGCCTTCACCGCCCGGCCGGTCTCGGCGGTCCGCGCCCAGGCCCTGGGCATCGTCAACCATCTGGTCGAACCGTCCGAGATCACCGGATTCTGCGTCGACATGGCGCGCGGCATCGAAACCCTGGCTCCCCTGGCCATCTCGGTGATGAAGGAGGAGATGCGGGTCCTGGCCTCGGCCCATTCCATCACGCCGCGCATGTTCGAACGGGTCCAGGGCCTGCGCCGCAAGGTCTACGACAGCCACGACTACCAGGAGGGAGTGAAGGCCTTCCGCGAGAAGCGCTCGCCCTGTTTCACGGGGGAGTGACGCCGCCGCGGTCTGTGGTAGCTTTGGCGTGCCACCACGGCGGGATAGAACTATGAGCAGCAAGCAGCGCGGAGTGAACCAGGACGCTTCCGCCCAGGGAAAAACGGCACCGATCCAGGCACTGTTCGACGAGGCGATGGCCCATCATCGTGCCGGCCGGACCGATGTGGCGGAACAGCTCTACCGTAGGGTTTTGGCTCAAAATCCCCGTCATGCCGACAGTCTCCACCTGCTGGGAGTGATTGCTCTGGGAGCCGGTCGCTTCGAGCAGGCGGTGCAGTGGATCTCCAAGGCGGTATCCGTCAATCCCGCCGCGGCCGCCTTCCAATCCAACCTGGGAACCGCGCTGCAGAACCTGGGACGCTGGAAGGAGGCAGTCGCCTGCCACCGCAAGGCCGTCGACCTGATGCCCGATGTGCATCTCGGCCACTACAACCTGGGTAACGCCCTGCTGGCCACCGACCGGGCGGCCAATGCGGCGGCCTGCTTCCACCGGGCCATCCAACTGCGTCCCGACCATACGCGGTCCCACAACAATCTGGGCAGCGCCCTCCGCCAGATGGGGGAACTGGAGGCCGCTGCCGCCAGTTTCCGGGCGGCCGTCGACTTGAGCCCGGATTTCGGCGAGGCTCACACCAACCTGGGCTCGGTCCTGCAGGCATTGGGGCGGGGCGAAGAGGCCCTGGCCTCCCACCGCAAGGCGCTGGCTCTCGACCCCCAACTGGCGGACGCCCATTACAACCTGGGCAACGCCCTGATGGAGATGGGCCGGGTCGACGAAGCCGTCGCCTACTACCGGCGGGCGGTGGAACTTCGTCCCACCTTCGCCGAGGCCGGCAACAATCTCGCTAACGCCTTGCGCAAGCTCGGGCGGCTGGACGAGGCGGCAGCCGCCCTGCGGCGGGTCATCCAGTGGCAGGCCGACTTCGCCGAGGCTCATCTCAATCTCGGCAATGTGTTGCAGGAACTCGAGCATCTCGACGAGGCGGCGATCAGCCTCGACCGCGCCGCCGTGCTGCGGCCCGATTTCGCCGAGGCCCATGCCAGCCTGGGCAATGTGTTGCGCCAATCCGGCCGCTTGGGGGCGGCGGCGGAATGTTACCGGCGGGCGGTGAAGCTCGCCCCCGGCTCGGCGGCGTTTCAGGGCCGCCTGGGCGGCATTCTGGCCGAACTGGGGCAGCGGGACGACGCCATCGCCCAATTTCGCAAGGCGGTGGACTTGGCGCCCGACAACGGCGAAGCGCTGTCGCAACTGCTGCATCACGGTCAATATCTCTGCCGGTGGGACGGTCTGGCGGACCTGGAAGCCCGGGTTCTCGACCTTGTTCGCCGGGACGCCGAGGGCATCGCCCCGTTCTCGGTGATCGCCCTCAATTCGACGCCGGCCGATCAACTGGCCTGTGCCCGGGTGTTCGGCCGCAAGCACCATGTGGCCGAACCTTTCCGGGCCGACCCGGCCCCGGCCAGACGGTTGCGGATCGGCTATCTGTCCGGGGATTTCCGCGAACATCCGGTGGCCTATCTGATCAAGGGGCTGATCGAGCGCCATGATCGTGAGCGTTTCGAGGCGGTTGGCTATTCCATCGGTCGCGACGACGGCGGGCCGACCCGCCGGGCGATGGAAGCGGCCTTCGACCGCTTCGAGGATCTGGCTCCTCTGAACGACCGCGAGGCCGCCGAGCGCATCCGGCGGGGCGGCATTGACGTCCTGGTCGACCTGATGGGCTACACCATGGACAGCCGGAGCCGGATTTCAGCGTGGCGGCCGGCACCGGTCCAGGTGAATTATTTCGGCTTTCCCGGCACCATGGGCGTGGACAGCATCGACTACATCCTTGCCGATCATCTGGTGATTCCACCCGATCACCAGGCCTTCTACAGCGAGAAGGTGGTGCGCCTGCCCGACAGCTTCATGCCGTTCGATCCGGGCCGCGCGGTCGCGGAAACTCCGACCCGGGCCGAATGCGGCCTGCCGGAGGAGGGGGCGGTATTTTGCGCCTTCCACGGCTCGTACAAGATTCTTCCGCCCCTGTTCGACGTCTGGATGCGCCTGCTGGCGGCGGTTCCCGGCAGTGTTCTGTGGTTGCTGGCTCCGTCGGAGACGGCGAAGGGCAATCTGTGCCGCGCCGCCGAGGCGCGGGGGATTGCCGCCGGGCGTCTGGTCTTCGCTCCCCGGATGAAGCCGGACCGTCACTTGGCCCGCCACCGCCTTGCCGACCTGTTCCTGGATGTCATGCCCTATAACGCCCATACTTCGGGGGCCGAGGCCTTGTGGATGGGGGTGCCGGTGGTGGCTTGCCTCGGCGAGACCTTCGCGTCGCGGGTGGCCGGCAGCCTGCTGGCCGCCGTCGGGCTTCCCGAACTGGTGGCCGGTTCGCTGGCCGAGTACGAGGCGCTGGCCCTCGGTCTGGCGGCCGACCCGGCCAAACTGGCCGAAGTCACGGCGCGGCTGCGGGCCGTTCATGATAGCGCGCCGCTGTTCGATGCCGGCCGCCTGACCCGCAACGTCGAGGCCGCATTCGCGCGCATGGTCGAGCGCCACCGCGCCGGCCTGCCGCCCGAATCCTTCGACGTGCCTTGATCCAAATGAAAACGGCCCCGGAAGGCGATGCCTTCTGGGGCCGTATTGGCTCCGGAGGAGGGATTCGAACCCCCGACCAGCCGGTTAACAGCCGGCTGCTCTACCGCTGAGCTACTCCGGATCAACGACCTGCCCGAGCGGTATGGCAAGCCGAGGAATTCTTTTTCCCACATCCGCACCCGGACCTGGGGACGGTGGAGGCCGAGGCCGGAATTGAACCGACGTACGCGGATTTGCAGTCCGCTGCATAGCCACTCTGCCACCCGGCCCAACCGGCCCAGCCGGCGGGTGCCGACGTGAGGACCGTGCTTATACGCGCAGTTCGATGACCGGTCAAGCGACTGTTTCTGCCTTTTCGCAGCATTGTTTTCGCTGGCGGTCGCGCCTATAAATTCCTCCCGTGGCCCGGTCCTTTTCAAAGGAGGGCAGGGCCGCCCAGGAAGATTGACGATCAGTAGGGAGCCCGAGGGCCATGGATTACGCTGGCGCCAGATTCAATATGGTCGAGAACCAGATCCGCACCAACAAGGTGCACGATCTGCAGGTGGCGGGGGCCATTTCCTCGACCCCGCGCGAGGCGTTCCTTCCCAAGGCCATGCGCGGCTTCGCCTATGTGGACGAGGATGTGTCCATCGGCGGCGGCCGCTACCTGATCGAGCCGCTGGTGCTCGCCCGCCTGCTTCAGGCGGCGGCCGTCCAGCCCACCGACGTGGTGCTGGCCATCGGCGACGCCACCGGCTGGGCCAGCGCCGTGCTCGCCAAGCTGGCCAGCACCGTGGTGGTGCTGGAGGCCGATGCCGACCTCGCCGGCCGCGCCACCCAGGCGCTGTCCGACCAGGGTATCGACAACGTCGCCTATGTGGCGGGCGACGTGACGGCGGGCTATTCCGCCCAGGCGCCCTACGACGTGATCGTCTATGTGGGCGCGGTGGGCGATATCCCCGCCGGCCTTTGCCGCCAGCTCAGCGACGGCGGCCGTCTGGTGGCGGTGGTCGATTCCGGCACCAGGGGCGCGGGCAAGGTGGTGCAGGTGGTGCGGGTCGGCGATACCTTCGGCCGTCGCCCCCTGTTCGACGCCTCGACGCCCTATCTGCCCGGCATGGCCCCCAAGCCCGGCTTCGTGTTCTGACCGACTCCGCCCCGTCCCGGGTGTGGCACGCATAGCCACCCCGGACGCAAGGTAGGGGGCAGGAATTGTCCTTGATCTTCCTCGTCCAAGGTCTAATGTTCTCGAGCGAAATTAGGTCGTTCCGGGATGGGGACCCGCATTGCTGAACACAGGTGTTGAATGAAGAAGGTAAGCTGTCGGCTGATCGGCGCGGCGTGCATGCTCGCGGCCGCGTCAACCTCTGTTGCCGCCGAGACGCTGGAGGAGGTGCTGGCGTCCACCTATTCTTCCAACCCGACGCTGCTGGCCTATCGGGCGAGGCTGCGCTCCACCGACGAGGGCGTGCCTCAGGCGCTGTCCAACTGGCGGCCTACCGTCTCGTTGACCGGGTCCGTCGGGCGGGGCAACTTCGACAACAACACGTTGTCCAAGTATTCCATGACCCGGACGCCCCGGACCGAGGCGCTGACCATCACCCAGCCGCTGTTCCGCGGCGGACGCACGGTGGCCGCCACCGCCCAGGCGGAAAACAACGTGCTGAGCGAGCGGGCGAAGCTGGCGGTGACCGAGCAGACCATCCTGCTGGCTGCCGCCACCGCTTATCTCAACGTGGTGCGCGACGAGGCGGTGCTTCGGCTCTCCATCAACAACGAGCAGGTTTTGCGGCGCCAGTACGAGGCGACGGAAGAGCGCTTCAAGGTGGGTGAGCTGACCCGTACCGACGTCAGCCAGGCCGAGGCTCGTCTGGCCAAGGCCACCGCCGACCGTGTCGCCGCCGAGGGCACCCTCCAGAGCTCGCGGGCCAATTACGTCAACAATGTCGGCCGCCCGCCCGAGGCGCTGAGCGCGCCCGCCGCGCCGCCGGCCCTGCCCTCCAGCCTGGGGGATGTCACCTCCATGGCGCTGGCGGCCAATCCCAGCGTGGTTTCCGCCGATTACACCCATGCCGCCGCCAAGGATGGCGTCGATCTGGTGTGGGGCGAACTGATGCCCACCGTCTCGCTGTCGGCCGACATCACCCGTGGCCTGCAGACCGCGACCCAGGAATCCTCGTACACCAACCGCGAGGTTCTGCTCAACGTCACCGTGCCGCTCTATGAATCGGGCAGCGTCTATTCCCGCGTGCGTGCCTCCAAGCACACCGCCGGACAGCGCCGCATCGAGGCCGATCAGGCCCGGCGCGACGCCATCGAGACCGGCACCAAGGCGTGGGAGACGCTGCAGGCCGCCCGGGCCCAGGCCAATTCCTATCAGGCGCAGATCAAGGCCTCCGAACTGGCCCTGGCCGGCGTGCGCGAGGAATCCAAGGTGGGGTCGCGCACCATCCTCGACGTGCTGAACGCCGAGCAGGAGCTGTTCGACGCCCGCGTCAATCTGGTCAGGGCCCAGCGCGACGTGCTGGTCGACTCCTATCAGGTGAAGTCGGCCCTGGGGCAAATGACCGCCCAGGGGCTCAATCTTCCCACCGAGGTCTATGATCCGACCAAGCACTATGACGATGTCCGGGGCCAATGGTTCGGCAATGGCATCGACAAGGACAAAGGATACGAGTAGAAATAGTGGGACCCGGGTCGCCGGCGAATGGCTGATCCGGGTTTCTCTTGGGGACTCGTGGAATTTTAACCATTTGTTACCAGCCGTACGTCACTATTACGGCAGGTCCCTTTCTTGGGCGCAGGCAGACAGAATAGCCGTGACATGAGCGACGATAAGGCCCAGCAAGAACCATCAATGGAGGATATCCTCGCCTCTATCCGACGCATCTTGTCGGAGGATGAAGCCGAGGATAAGCCCAAGGCCCCCGAGCCGGTCGAGCCGGAGCCCGAGCCCATGCCTCCGCCGGCTCCCGAGCCCGAACCGGAGCCCGAGCCGGCACCGACCTTCGCCCAGGACGACATCGATTCCCTGTTCGATGCGCCGGCCCCGGCTCCCGAGCCGGAACCCGAGCCGGAGCCCGAACCCGAACCCATCCCCGAGCCGGAACCCGAGGACGATATCCTCGAGCTGACCGACGACATGGTGATGGAGGAAGAGGCCGAGGAACCGGAACCCGCCTTCGACATCAACGACTTCAAGGCCGATCTCGGCGATTTCGAGCCGGCGCCGGTGATGGCCGCCGCCAGCCGGGTGATGGACGATTACGAGCCGCCGCCGCGCCGCCCGGCGCCGCCCGAGGACGACGGCCTGATGTCGCCGCCCAGCATCGATCACGGCGCTTCGCTGCTGACCAATCTGGCCCGCGAGATCGTGCGGCAGAAGTCATTTGGCCTGGGCAACAGCTCCATCACCCTGGAAGACCTGGTGCGCGAGTTGCTGCGTCCGATCCTGTCGGAATGGCTGGATCAGAACCTGCCCTACATGATCGAGCGCATCGTCAAGAAAGAGATCGAGAGGATGGTAAACCGGTCCGGAGAGTACTAATCTTCGCCGGTTCGAAGCCATGGGGCGGCCCGGCATGATCGGGCCGCCCTTTTCGTTTGTGTCCCCCCCAATTGAAGTGACAAGTCCCATGGCCATGCTGGATAAGACCTATCGCCCCGCCGAGGTGGAGCCGAAGCATTACGAGCGCTGGGAGGCCCAGGGGGCCTTCGCCGCCCACACCGACTCCAATGCCGTGCCCTATACCATCATGATGCCGCCGCCCAACGTGACGGGCAGCCTGCACATGGGCCATGCGCTGACCTTCACCCTGCAGGACGTGCTGATCCGCTATCGCCGCATGACCGGCAAGGATGCCCTGTGGCAGCCGGGCACCGACCATGCCGGCATCGCCACCCAGATGGTGGTGGAGCGCCAGTTGGAGGCCCAGAAGGTCACCCGTCATGATCTGGGGCGCGACAACTTCATCAAGCGGGTCTGGGAATGGAAGGCGGAATCGGGCGGCACCATCACCCGCCAGTTGCGCCGCCTGGGCGCCTCGCCCGACTGGGCCAAGGAGCGCTTCACCATGGACGAGGGGCTGTCGGCCGCCGTCCGCAAGGTATTCGTCACCCTGCACCGCCAGGGCCTGATCTACCGGGCCAAGCGCCTGGTCAACTGGGACCCCAAGCTGCACACCGCCATTTCCGACCTGGAAGTGGAGCAGCGGGAGGTGAAGGGCCATATGTGGCACTTCAGGTATCCCGTGGAAGGCCTTGAAAATACGTATATTACCGTAGCAACGACCCGGCCCGAGACCATGCTCGGCGACTCGGCGGTTGCCGTTCATCCTGAAGATGAGCGTTACGCCGATCTGGTGGGTAAGATGGTCCGTCTACCCATTTGTAATCGCTTGATTCCCATCGTCGCCGACGAATATTCCGATCCCACCAAGGGCACCGGCGCGGTGAAGATCACCCCGGCCCACGACTTCAACGACTTCCAGGTGGGTATCCGCCACGACCTGCCGCAGCTCAACATCTTCGACCGCGACGCGCGCACCAACGACGAGGTGCCAGAGGGCTATGGCGGCCTGGACCGCTACGACGCCCGCAAGAAGGTGGTCGAGCAGTTCGAGGCCCTGGGACTGCTCGATAAGATCGAGCCCCACACCCACATGGTGCCCTATGGCGACCGTTCGGGCGTGGTGATCGAGCCGTGGCTGACCGACCAGTGGTTCGTGGATGCCGCCACCTTGGCCAAGCCGGCCATCGAGGCGGTGGAATCGGGGCGGACCCGCTTCGTGCCCAGGCACTGGGAGAACACCTATTTCGAGTGGATGCGCAACATCCAGCCGTGGTGCATCTCGCGCCAGATCTGGTGGGGCCATCAGGTGCCGGCATGGTACGGCCCCGACGGCGCCTTCTTCGTCGAGGAGACCGAGGAGGAGGCCAAGGCCGCCGCATCCAAGCACTACGGTCATGATGTCGATCTGAGCCGTGACACCGACGTGCTCGACACCTGGTTCAGTTCCGCCCTGTGGCCGTTCTCGACGCTCGGCTGGCCGGAGAAGACCCCGGAGCTGGCCCGCTATTATCCCGGCGACGTGCTGGTCACCGGCTTCGACATCATCTTCTTCTGGGTTGCCCGCATGATGATGATGGGCATCCACTTCATGGGCGACGTACCCTTCAAGGACATCTACATCCACGCCCTGGTCCGCGACGAGAAGGGCCAGAAGATGTCCAAGTCCAAGGGCAACATTATCGATCCCCTGGACCTGATCGAGAAGTACGGCTGCGATGCGCTCCGCTTCACGTTGTCTGCGCTGGCGGCGCAGGGCCGTGACGTCAAGCTGGCCGAGAGCCGGGTGGAGGGCTACCGCAACTTTGCCACCAAGCTGTGGAACGCGGCGCGCTTTTGCCAGATGAACGAGTGCCGGCCGGTGGCGGGCTTCGACCCCGGGGCGGTGAAGGAGACGGTCAACCGCTGGATCGTCGCCAAGACCGCCGAACTGGCCGCCAAGGTGGGTACCGCCATCGAGGGCTACCGCTACGACGCGGCGGCTGGCGGCGCCTACCAGTTCGTCTGGGGCACCTTCTGCGACTGGTACCTGGAATTCGCCAAGCCCATCTTCAACGGGGCGGACGAGGGGGCCAAGGCCGAGGCGCGGGCCACCGCCGCCTGGGTGCTGGACCAGATCCTGCACGTGCTGCATCCGCTGATGCCGTTCATCACCGAGGAATTGTGGGGCCAGATCGCCGAGCGCGGCGGCGACCTGATGCTGCGCTTCTGGCCTGCCCTGGACGGCCTTGCCGCCCCCGAGGCGGAGGAGGAGATGGACTGGGTGGTGCGCGTCATCTCCGCGGTGCGTGGCGTGCGTTCCGAGATGAACGTGCCGCCCTCGGCCCAGGTCGACCTGCTGGTCTCCGGCCTGGCCGAGGCCAAGCGCGGCTGGGCCAGGACCCATGCCGACCTGATCACCCGTCTGGCGCGGCTGACCGCCTTCGAGGCCCAGTCCTCCTCCGAGCGGGTGGCCCAGGCGTCGTCCCACGGCGCCGCCCAGATGGTGGTCGACGAGGCCACCCTGGTGATGCCGCTGGGCGGCGTCATCGACGTGGACAAGGAGCGCGCCCGCCTGGACAAGGAGATCGCCCGCCTGGAAGGCGAGATCGCCAAGGTTGACAAGAAGCTGGGCAATGCCGACTTCATCGCCCGTGCCCCCGAGGAGGTGGTGGCCGAGCAGCGCGAGCGTCGCGACGACTGGGCCGGCGCCGTCGCCAAGCTGCGCGAGGCCTTGGAGCGGCTGTCGGGAGCCTGATTCAATCGGTCGCCATGCCCGCGCCGGTCGCGGGCATGGCGAACTCCCCGGTCATCGGTGCCTGGGGCGTGGGCCGTTTCGGCGTGCCGCGCGTCGAGACACGACCTCGCTTTGCCGCTATGATTGAGGCGGGCTGTGCGGGAAATTGGGGATGCCTGACCTCGGTGAACGAATCACGCGGGAGCTGACGACACGCTACATCGCCGTTCTGGTGGTGCTGGGCGCGCTCGCCCTGATGTCGTTCCTGGCCCTGGCCCGCATGATCAGCGACGCCGAGGGCAGCGCCGAACTGGTCAATCTGGCCGGGCGCCAGCGCATGCTGGTCCAAAGGGTGGCCTTCACCGCCAATCGCCTGGCCATCGCAGAGGAGGCGGAGCGTCCGGCCATGCTTCGCCTGCTGGCCGAGACCCTTGATCAACTGGAGGACCGCCACGGGCGGCTGATGCGGGGCGACAAGGCACCGCCGCCGCCCGATGTCCTGGAGGTTTTCAACGGCCCTCCCTGGACTCTCGACCACGACTTGCGGGCCTTCGTCGCCCGGGGCCGTGCCGTACTGGCATTGGATGCTCCGCCCTCTCCCTCGGACCCCGATCTGGCGATCCTGTCGGTAGCGGCCGGCGGTTCGCTGCTGCGCTCCCTCGAGGAGGTGACGGTGCGCTTCCAGCGGGGCAGCGAGCATCAGATGGACGAACTGATGACCCTGCAGGGCGTGACCGTGGCGGTGGGCCTGGGCCTGCTGGTGCTGTCGGCGGTCGGCGTCTTCCATCCCATGGTCGAGCGGCTGAAGGCCGATATCGCCGAGCGTTCGGCGGTGGCGGCCCGCCTCAAGGAGAGCGAGGAACGCCTGTGGCGCATCCTGGAGGAAAGCCCGGTGGGCGTCTCGGTGTCGCGACGGCGCGACGGCAAGGTGGTGTTCGCCAATACCCGCTTCACCGACATCATCGGCATGAGCGGCGAGGAATTTCTCGGCTCCAAGGCGCGCGACCATTACGTGGACGACGCCCAGCGGCAGGTGGTCCTGGCCATCCTGCGCCGCGACGGGCACCTGGACGACGCCGAGGTGGAGTTCCGCCGCAAGAACGGCAGCCCGTTCTGGAGCCTTCTGACCATCCGCTCCGCCGATTTCGAGGGCGAAAAGGTCAACCTGGCCTGGATCTACGACATCACCGAGCGCAAGGTGGCGGAACAGCAGATCCTGCTGGCCTCCAAGGTGCTCGATACGGTGACCGAGGCGGTGGTCATCACCGATGCCGACAACCGCATCGTCTTCGTCAATCCCGCCTTCACCTCCATCACCGAGTATTCCAAGGAAGAGGTCCTGGGGCAAAACCCCAGCATCCTGCGTTCGGGCCGCCATGATCCCGAGTTCTATGCCAATCTGTGGCGAAGCATCTCGGAAAAGGGCCATTGGGAAGGCGAAATCTGGAACCGGCGTAAGTCGGGAGCCTTCTTCGCCGAGTGGCTGTCCATCAACGCCCTGCGCGACGGCGGCGGCGGCATCACCCATTTCGTCGCGGTGTTCTCGGACATCACCCATCGCAAGGAGGACGAGGAGCGCATCTGGCGCCAGGCCAATTACGACGCGCTCACCGGACTGCCCAACCGCTCGCTGTTCCTCGACCGCCTCAATCAGGCGGTGCGGCAGTCCCGGCGCGAGAAGAAGCGCTTCGCCCTGATGTTCCTCGACCTGGACGGCTTCAAGGCGGTCAACGACACCCTGGGCCATGCCGCCGGCGACATCTTGCTGCAGCAGACCGCCAGCCGCATGTCCCAGTGCATGCGGGCCACCGACACCCTGGCGCGCCTGGCCGGCGACGAGTTCGTGGTGATTTTGGAAGGCGTGCACGGCCGCGACGATCCCGCCCTGGTGGCCGGCAAGATCCTCACCTTGCTGGGCAAGCCCTATGAACTGGAGGCGGGAACCGCCCGGGTGCAGGGCTCCATCGGCATCGCGCTCTATCCCGACGATGCCGGGGACGGCCCGGCGTTGATCCGCCGCGCCGATGCCGCCATGTATGCGGTCAAGCGGGGAGGGAAGAACAACTTCCTGTTCGCCGGCGACCTGCCGTCCATGGATTAAAGTCCGTCCGAGTTCGGTGGAAGCGCCTTTTCTCTTCGCCACCCTCGGGCTTGCCCCAGGGGTTCATGGATGGCCGCTCCCGGCGCATGAGGGCGGTGACCCTCAGGTCAGCCGCAGCACATAGGGCCGGTAGGGGCGGTCGTCGGCGATGATGTGGTCCACCAGCCAGCGCTGCAGGAACTGCGCCGCCTCCAAGGTCAGGGCGCGGGCGGCGTCCTGGTCGGGGCCGAGGGTGTCGTCGAGGGTGGTGAAGCGCTCGTAGAGGCGTTGCGCCTCGACCAGCAGCCGGCCGTGCTCGGCCTTGTGGCCGGCCAGCCCGGGATAGGCGGCGCGGTCCAGCAGGGTTTCCTCGGCCTGGAAATGAATGCGGGTCCGCGCGATCAGCTCGCCCATGATATGGGTGAGGCGCGGGAACGGGGCGTGCTCGCCGGCGGCGGTCAGGAAGTCGTTGGTCAGCTTGAGCAACTGGCGGTGTTCGGCATCCATGGCCGGAACACCCAGCTTCAGTTCATTGGACCATTCGATCATGGTCATGCCGTTCACTCCCGCCGCGGATACAGACGGAAGTCTAGCACACCCGGTTCAATGGAAGATTAACACCCGATCCCGCCGTCGGAATCAGGCCATCCGGCCCAGCAGCGTCTCCAGCGCCTGATGGAACATGGCTTCGGTCAGGCGGCGGGTATTGGTGTTGTAGCGCGAGCAGTGATAGCTGTCGCCCAGCACCAGTCCGCCGGGCAGGTCGTGGATGCTGGCGTGGCCGAAGGGGTGGGCCGCCTTGCGTACGCCCAGGGTGGACAGCACCTGATCGTGGGACTCGCGGCCCAGGCAGAAGATGCCGCGCAGATTGGGCATGGCCTCGATCTCGGCCTTGAGGAAGGGGCGGCAGGCGGCGAACTCGGCGGGCAGCGGCTTGTTGGCCGGCGGCACGCAGCGTGCCGCGTTGGTGATACGGCAATTCACCAGTTCCAGGCCGTCATCGGGCGAAGCCCGGTATTCCCCCCGCGCCAGCCCATAGCGCAGCAGGGTGGCGTAGAGCAGGTCGCCGGCGTAATCGCCGGTGAACGGCCGCCCGGTGCGGTTGGCGCCCTTGAGGCCGGGGGCGAGCCCGACCACCAGCAGCCGGGCGTCCAGCCCCCCGAACGACGGGACGGGGTCGTGATGCCAGCCGGGATACTGGGCGCGGTTGGCGTGGCGGAATTCGGCCAGACGCGGGCACAGTCCGCAATCGGCCTGGGGGGCGGAAAAGCTCATGTCATACCCTTGCGCAAGGATGCGGGCGGGACGCCCGCGCTCCAAGAGAGGCGTCCCGCCCGCACGAGGATCCATCTCAATCAGCGGGGTAGGGGCGGTCGTCGCGGTGTTGCTGGGCCCGGGCGATCTGGCTTTCCAGGTCCTGCAACTCGATGAACACGTCGGCCTGGCGCCGCAATTCATCGGCCACCATGGGCGGCTGCGAGCGGATGGTGCTGACCACCGAGACGCGCACGCCCTTCCTTTGCACCGCCTCGACCAGGCGGCGGAAGTCGCCGTCGCCCGAGAACAGCACCACGTGGTCCAGGTACTGGCACATCTCCATCACGTCGATGGCCAGCTCGATGTCCATGTTGCCCTTGATCTTGCGCCGGCCCATGGCGTCGGTGAATTCCTTGGTCGGCTTGGTGACCATGGTGTAGCCGTTGTAGTCCAGCCAATCGACCAGCGGGCGGATCGGGGAATATTCCTGATCCTCCATCAGGGCGGTGTAGTAGAAGGCGCGGATCAGCCGTCCCTTGCCGGCGAACAGGTTCAGCAGCTTCTTGTAATCGATGTCGAAGCCCAGGGCGCGGGCGGCGGAATAAAGGTTGGAGCCGTCGATGAACAGGCCGAGTCGCTCGGCGGAATAGAACTGCATGGTGCTCTCGCTTGTCAAAATGGCTTGGCCGCATGAAGGCGGGGAAGAATGACCTCAACGTAGGGGGGGCGGAGCTTCGCCG